>JBOGXY010000141.1:0-86754 GCA_050696495.1 Solirubrobacteraceae bacterium | reverse complement strand
CTGGACAGCATCACCATCAACGAAAGTCCGCCAGCCCCTCGTCGGGGGTGGAGGCGGTGGCGTAGGTGCGGCGGGGAATCCGCCCGGCCGTGTGGGCGAGGCGCCCGGCCTGCACCGCATGGCGCATCGCGCGCGCCATGCGCACGGGATCCTCTGCGCGGGAGATCGCCGAGGCGGCCATCACGGCGTCGCAGCCGAGCTCCATCGCGAGCGCCGCGTCGGAGGCCGTGCCGATGCCGGCGTCGAGCACCACGGGCACCTCCACGGCTTCGCGCAGGAGCGCGATGTTGTACGGGTTGCGGATGCCCATGCCGCTGCCGATCGGCGCGCCCAGCGGCATCACCGCCGCGCAGCCGACATCGACCAGACGGCGTGCCAGCACCGGATCGTCGGTCGTGTAGGGAAGCACGACAAAACCGTCGTCCACCAGTTGCTCGGCCGCCTTGAGCAGCTCCGGCGCGTCGGGCAGCAATGTGTCCTCGTCGCCGACCACCTCCAGCTTGATCCAGTCGGTCTGGAAGGCCTCGCGCGCGAGCTTGGCGGTGATCACCGCATCGCGCGCCGTGAAGCAGCCGGCGGTGTTCGGCAGCACCTCGACGCCCTCGGCGTCGAGCACGTCGATCAGCGCGCCGCGCGAGCCCGCGTTCGCGCGGCCTTCGCCGCCGGCGTCCGCACTATCGCCGTTTCCGCCCACTCGCGCCCCCGGCAGCTCGATCCTGCGCAGCGCGACCGTAACCACCTCGCTCCCCGAAGCCCTGATCGACTCGGCCAGCAGATCGAGCGAGGGGAAGCCACCGGTGCCGAGCAACAGTCGCGAGCTCAGCTCGCGGCCGGCTATCCGCAGCGGCTCTGTGCCGGTTCGTGTGCTCGCCATGCCCTCATCATCCTCCCTGCATCGCGGTGAGCACCTCGACGCGCGCGCCGTCGGGGACCGCGTGCGTCTCCCAGGCGGCGCGCGGCACCACCTCGCCGTCGATCGCCACCGCCACACCGCGTGCCCGCTGCGGCAGGCCAAGGCTCTCCACCAACGCCGCCACGACCTCGCCGGCGTCGTGCTCGCGCGCCTTGCCGTTGAGCACGATCACGCCAGCTCCTCCACCAGCAGCTGCGCCGTCAGCGGCGCCAGCAGGATTCCGTTGCGATGGTGCCCGGTCGCCCACAGCAATCCGTCGAGCCGGCCGCGGCCGAGGATCGGGACGTTGTCCGGAGTGCCCGGGCGGTAACCGACGCCGAGCTCCTCGATTTGAAGCTCGCTGACTCCCGGCACCAGCTCGTGCGCGTCGCGCAGCAGCTCGTACACACCGCCCGCGGTGGCGTTCGGCTCAAAGCCGCGCTCCTCGACGGTCGCGCCCAGGACGTAACGCCCGTCGCCGCGCGGGACCAGATAGCCGCCCTCGAAGCGCAGCACGCGCTCCAGCAGGCCGGGGCCGGCGGGGTCGCGCAGGCGCAGTATCTGGCCCTTGACGGGACGCACGCTGACGCCCGCGCCCTCCGGCAGACCAGGCAGACCGCCGCTCCAGGCGCCACTCGCGACGAGCACCTCACGGGCGGGAACCACTTCGTGCTCAAGGGGGGCCTTGCGCACGACATCGGCCTCGCTCCCAACGTCGGCCTCGCTCCCGACATGGGCCTCGCTTTCGACGCGCACGCCGACCACCCGCCTATCGGCATGGTCGAGCTCCAAGCCGAGCGCAGGGGTGTTGCGCCGCAGCCCCACTCCCTCGCGCTCGCACGCGCGCCACAGCGCCGCGATCACCTTGCGTGGATCCACGCTGTGATCGTCGGGGGCGTGCAGGCCAAGCCGAACCGTCGGCGCCAGCGCCGGCTCGAGCTCGCGCGCCTGGCTTGCCAGCAGCCGTGACGCGCGCAGGCCGAGCTGCTCCCGGAATGCGAGTTGGCGCTCGAGCTCGCGCGCCTCGTCGTCGTCGCGGGCCACCACCAGCGTCCCGCTGCGGCGCAGGCCCACTTCTACCTCCCCCGCGCGCTCAAGCTCACAGGCGAACTCGGGCCACATCGCCGCCGAGCGCATGCCCAGCTCGAGCACGCCGCGGCCGGCCTCGCCGAACTCGACCTCAGAGACCGGCGCGAGCATCCCCGCGGCGACATGGGTGGCGCCACCTCCCAGCTCGTCGCGCTCAAGGACGGCCACCGAGAGACCACGCTGGGCGGCACGCCAGGCGATCGACAGGCCGACGATCCCGCCGCCGACGATCGCCAGGTCAAGCGTCGAGTCGCTGTGCGGGGACATGGCTCTGATGCTAGAGACGCAAAGCCGGACGCAGCGCCCGCCACGACGTGGGAACCAGAGCGTGACGGCGCGGCGCCCTGGAAACGGAGCGATCAGATGTCACACTGCCAGCAGATGTCCCACCTGCGACCCGTCCCAGACCCCGACGGCGAGCAGCGCCGCGCGCGCCTCGCCTCGGCACGGCTGTATCTCGTCTGCGACTGCCTACCCGGAGAACGCGACCTATCCGACTTCCTGGCGGAGGCGATCGCGGGCGGCGTGGATGTCGTGCAACTGCGTGAGAAGCGCCTGGAGGACGGCTTCCTGCTCGAAGCGGCGGGCGTCGCCGCCGACGCCTGCGACGCTCACGGCGCCCTGTTCATCGTCAACGACCGCCCCGACATCGCCGCCGAGGTGCGCGCCGACGGTGTTCACGTCGGCCAGCAGGACATGCCGATAGCCGAGGTTCGCAAGATCGTCGGCCCGGACATGCTCGTCGGTCTCTCCACCCACGCTCCGAGCGAGATCGACGCCGCGCTCGCCACGGACCCGAGCGGCTCGCCCTACGTCGACTACATCGGCGTGGGGCCCGTACACGCCACCCCCACGAAGCTCGGCCGCCCGCCGGTCGGCACCGAGCTGGTCGCCTACGCCTCCGCTCATGCCCACGTCCCGTTCTTTGCGATCGGCGGCATCGACAAGCAGAACGTCGCCCCTGTCCTTGACGCCGGCGCCTCGCGCGTGTGCGTGCTGCGCGCGATCAGCGAGGCGGCCGAACCCCGGCAGGCGGCGCTCACGCTACGCGCCGCCCTCGAGGTCGGGCCATACTCCTGCGGCGATGGCCTCGGCTAGCCCACCGCAGCTGCTGCCGCTCGAGCCCGACGAGCGCCCGCGCGCCCTGCTCGTCGCCGTTGCGCTTGCCGCGCTGCTGGCCCTCGGAGTCCTGATCGGCGCGCTCAGCGTCCACGACCTCTCTCGCCACGGCGGCTCGCTGCCGGCGGGCGTGTTCATCGCGGCGGTGCTGTTCGCCCTCGCCAACGGCATGTACCGCCGCCGCTACTGGGCGGTGCTTTCCTTCGAGGCGCTGCTGGCCTTCCAGATCATCGTCACCTCGCTGGCGCTGATCGTCGCCGAGACGCTGCCGGCCGCCGGCATTTGCATCGTGAGCATCGGACTGGGCGGATGGCTGTTCTGGAAGCTCGTGCGCGTGATGGGCCGCATCCAGGCCACCGAACAGCAGGCCAGGCGCAAGCTGACCGAGACAGACCAATCGCTTCGATAGGCTCAGGGTCGCATGGCCGAGTCAGCTTATGACTGCATCGTTATCGGCTCCGGGCCCGGCGGCTACGTCGCCGCGATTCGCGCTGCCCAGCTAGGCAAGAAGACCGCCGTGGTGGAGAAGGACAAGGTCGGTGGGCGCTGCCTGAACTACGCCTGCATTCCCGCCAAGGCCGTGCTGCGCTCGGCCGACTTGCTCTCAGAGATCCGCGAGGCCGGCGACTACGGCCTGAACGTGTCGGGGGTCGAGGTCGATTACGACGCCGTGCAGGCGCGGCGGGGTAAGGTCGTCTCGACGCTGACCGGCGGCGTCGGAGGCCTATTCAAGAAGAACGGGATCGAGTTGATCGAGGGCGAGGCGGTGCTTGCGCCGAGCGGCGGCAACGGCGGTGGCGTGGGTGTGCGGGTCGGCGAGCAGACGCTGAGCGCAACCACCGTCATCCTCGCCACAGGCTCTCTCAAGCGAGCGATCCCGGGTGTGCGGTTCGGCGGCCGCGTGATCGGCACTGAGGAGGCCTGGGCGCTCCCGAGCCTGCCGGCTCGCCTCGCCGTCGTGGGCGCCGGCGCCTCGGGCGCCGAGATCGCTTCGGGATTCGCGCGCTTGGGCAGCGAGGTTCTGCTGCTTGAGATGCTCGAGCGCGTGTTGCCGACCGAGGACGCCGACATCTCGCGTTTGGCCGAACGTGGCCTCAAGCGACAGGGGATCTCTATCCACACCTCGACGCCTGTACAGGATGTCCAGCCGGGCGAGGACAGCGTGCGCTTCAGCTACGGCGGCGAGAGCGCCGAGGTCGACTATCTCGTGATCGCCGCAGGGCGCGGGCCGGATGTCGACGCGCTCGGCTTGGCCGACGCCGGCGTCGAGCTGGATACCCCATCCGGGGCATCCCCCATCGCGGGGGACAGGCAGGCTCCCGGTGGCCTCATCAAGGTCGACGGCGCTCAGCGCAGCACCGCGCCGGGCATCTATGCGATCGGCGACCTCGTGCACGGCCCAGCGCTTGCCCACAAGGCCTCCGATGAGGGCATCATCGCCGCCGAGGACGCCGCCGGCATGGCCACGCATCCACTCGCCTACGAGGACATCCCGCGCGCCACCTTCTGCACACCGAATGTCGGCTCCTTCGGCTTGACCGAGCAGCAGGCGCGCGATCAGGGCTATGACGTCGTCGTCGGCAAAGTCCCTTACGGAGCGGTCGGCGGCGGCACCGTATACGGCGACCGTACGGGTCTGGTCAAGCTGGTCGGCGAGTCCAAGTACGGCGAGCTGCTCGGCGGCCACATCGTCGGCTCGCGCGCCACAGAGCTGATCCAGGAGCTGGTCAACGTGCGCGCCCTGGAGGGCGGCTTTGCCGAGGTGGCCAGGATCGTGCACGGCCACCCGACGCTCTCAGAGGCCGTGATGGAGGCTGGTCGCGCCGCCGACGGCTGGCTGATTCACGGCTGAGCACTCGCCGTTTATAACGGGAGGCGGGACCATGCCAAAAGTCGCCGGCGACGGCGACAGTCCGACGTAAGCCTTTTACGAAGCGACCGCCGCAGGCTGCGAGTTGGTGAGCTCTTTTGCTGCGAGTTGTAGGTTGTAACTGTCGCGAGATGTGGGTTATAATCGTTGCGACTTGTTGGTCTGTAGGTGTTGTCGGAGGAACTGAGCGTTGAGCGCATACAGAACACGGATTGCCGATCGTCTGCTCGCGAACGCGCTTGCCGCCCTCGGCGCCGTCGTAGTGGAAGGCCCCAAGGCGTGCGGAAAGACTGAGACAGCCCGATGCCTGGCGGCCAGCGAGGTGCTGCTTGACCTCGACCCCGAGGCGATCGAGGCGGCCGCGATCGATCCCCGCCTGATTCTCGGCGGGGCAATACCACGGCTCATCGACGAGTGGCAGCGCCAGCCGCGAGTCTGGGACGCCGTCCGTCGCGAAGTGGACAACCGCAAAGCCCCCGGCCAGTTCATCTTGACGGGATCTGCCACGCCGCCCGACGAGGCGAGCCGACACTCCGGCGCCGGCCGTATGGCGATCCTCCAGATGAGGCCGATGACGCTCTACGAGCAGGGATTCTCGCCCGGACAGATCTCCCTGAGCGAGCTGCTTACGGGTCACGAGCCGCCGGCCGGCAAAGCTCCCCTGACACTCGCCGAATACGCCGAGCGGATAGCGATCGGTGGCTGGCCGGGTCTACTCGGAGCGTCCCGAGCACAGGCTGAACAATTCATCGAGGGCTATCTCGGCGTAATTATCGAGCGTGACATCGACCTGATCTCCGGTGCTCGCCGCGATCCGCACCTCGTGCGGCGCTTCCTGGAAGCGTATGCCCAGCTCACAGCACACCCAGCGACGCTCAGCACGATCGTCTCCCGGGCAACCGACGAAGGTGCGCGGGCTCCGTCTCGCTGGAGCGCCGCGCCGTACCTCGACGCGCTGCGGCGGCTCATGATCGTCGACGAGATCGACGCTTGGAGTCCCGAGCTGCGCTCCCGCACCAGACTGATGAGCACACCCAAGCGACACCTCGTAGACCCGTCGCTTGCAGCCGCCCTTTTGAACGCTAACCCCGATCGCCTGCTGGGCGAGCTCAGAACGCTGGGCTTCCTGTTCGAGTCGCTGGTTACGCGCGATCTCCGCGTCTACGCGATGGCAAACGACGCCTCGCTGTTTCATTACCGCGAGCGCGGTGGCGACTTGGAGGTGGATCTAATCGTTGAGCGCAACGATGGGGCGTGGATCGCCGCCGAGGTCAAGCTTGGGGGGGAACTGATCGACCAAGCCGCGTCGTCGTTGAACAAGCTCGCCACGAGACGAGCCCAGCGACCGCCCGCCGCACTGATGATCGTGACCGCGACCGAGTACGCCTACCAGCGACCGGATGGCATACTCGTCGCACCTCTCTCGCTGCTTGGCCCGTAACGCTCGGCGTTGGCGATCCGAGCAATAACCTGCAAGGTGATGTCCACAGCGGACGCCGCCTTCTACTTCGACCTCGCCTCACCCTTGGCCTACCTCGCCGCCGAGCAGGTGCTGCACACGATGCCCGGCGCCTGCGAGTGGCAGCCGGTGCTGGCGCGCGAGCTGGCGGGGGCGGAGAGCTTCGAGGGCTTTCGCTGTCGCGAGGAGGAGGACATCTTTCGCTTGAACGTTGAGCGCCGGGCGCGCGAATTGGGCCTGCAGCAGTTGCGCTGGCCAGAGCCGTTCCCATTCGAGAGCACGCCGGCGATGCGGATGGCCACCTACGCCAAGTCGATCGGTCGCACCGTCGCCTTTGCCCAGGCCGCCTTTCGCCAGGCGTTCGCCGGCGGACGCTCTCTGGCGCACATCGACAACATCCTGATCGCGGCGGCGGCTTGCGAGATGCACCCATCGGCCGTGCTGAAGGCGCTGGAGATGGCATCGGTCGCAGAGCAGCTCGGCGCCGCTACAGAGCAGGCCGCGAGCGAGGGAGTCACCGACGTACCCGCGGTTCGCATCGGCGACCGTGTCTTTCATGGGGAGCACGCGCTGGCGGACGCCGCCATGCACGCGGGAGTCGCGACATGAGAGCCGGACGTTGCCTGCGTGTGATCGTCCGCCGTGGCGGGCTGATGCCGGCGTTCCTGGCCAACCCCGACCGGCTCGATCACATCGAGGTCGTCGAGATCGAAGGCGGTGAGGTCGTGTTCCTGTGGGACCTGGCGCCACAGACGGCCTCACGGGTCGCACGCGAAGTGCGCGAGGACCTGAATCTGATGGAGCGCGAGGACTTCCTGGCGCGCTGGAGTACCGTGGAAGACTGATGTACGCACCGCCGGCCGCAAGCCGATGACGCCCGCCCTGCCAAGCGCCGAGACGGCGCGGGAGTGGTTGGCCACGATGACGCTGATCCGTCGATTCGAGGAGCGCGCCGGCGAGATGTATGCCCGCGCGAAGATCGGTGGTTTCCTGCACCTGGCGATCGGCGAGGAGGCCACGATCGTCGGCAGCGCCCGGGCGCTACGCGAGAGCGACTACCTGGTCTCCACCTACCGCTCCCACGGCGACGCGATCGCTCGCGGTACCCCGCCCGAGCGAGTGATGGCTGAGCTGTTCGGCAAGAGCTCGGGTTGCTCGAAAGGCCATGGCGGCTCGATGCACATGTTCGACGCTGAGCGCCGCTTCATGGGCGGCTACGGCATCGTCGGCGGCAACCTGCCGATCGCGGCCGGCATCGCGCTCGCCTGCGATCAACTCGAGACCGAGGATGCGACGCTGTGCACGTTCGGCGATGGAGCCTCCAACCAGGGCACATTCGGCGAGACGCTCAACCTGGCGGCGCTGTGGAAGCTGCCGGTCGTCTTCATGGTCATCAACAACCAGTTCGGCATGGGCACGTCGCTCGCCCGCCACAGCGCGGTCACCGACCTGCAGCGCAAGGGCGAGTCTCTCGGCGTACCCGGTATGCGCTGCGACGGCATGGACGTGCTGGACACCCATGCCGTTGTCTCGCGGGCGCTCGCGCGGGTACGCGAGGAGCGCACGCCCCTGCTGGTCGAGGCCGTCACCTATCGCTTTCGCGGGCACTCGATGGCCGACCCCGAGGATTACCGCACCAAGGAGGAGGTGGCCCAGTGGCGTGAGCGCGACCCGCTGCCGGCCTTCGCCTCGCTACTTCAGCGAGAAGGGATGCTGAGCGCCGAGCAGCTGACCGGGATCGAGCGCGAAGCTTCAGATCGCGTCGAGACCGCTGTGAGCTTTGCCGAGCAGGCTCCTTTTCCCGATCCCCACACGCTCTACGAAGACGTGTACGTGATGGACGAGCACGTGCACGGTCACTACCACGCCGACGGCGGCGAGAACGAGCGTCGCGTGGCGAGCGCCCCGCAGCCTGACGACGCAATCGCCGCGCCACAGCCGACGGATGGCGCGAGCGCCGCCGTGCAGGAGCGGACGTGAGCGAGCTGCGCTACCGCGACGCGCTGAAACTGGCTCTGCGGGAGGAGATGCAGCGCGACGAGCGGGTGTTCTTGATGGGCGAGGACATCGGCGTCTTCGGAGGCGCGTTCAAGGTCACCTCCGGGCTGCTCGAGGATTTCGGCGAGCGGCGCGTGCGAGACACGCCGATCTCGGAGAACACGATCGTCGGCATGGGCGTCGGTGCCGCGATGGTCGGACTGCGACCAGTGGTCGAGCTGATGACGATCAACTTCTCGCTGCTTGCCTTCGACCAGATCGTCAACCACGCGGCGCACATCCACTACATGTTTGGCGGGCAGGCCCGTGTGCCATTGGTCGTGCGCATGCCTCAGGGAGCCGGGCACCAGCTCGGGCCGACGCACTCGCACAGCCTGGAGGCGATGTTCCTGCACGTGCCGGGCCTGCTGGTCGCGGCGCCCGCCACACCCGCCGACGCGCGCGGGCTGTTGAAGGCCGCGATCCGAGACGAGAACCCCGTCATCTTCATCGAGCACGAGTCGCTCTACGGCGTGCGCGGCGAGGTCGACGAGGACGACCAAGAGCCGGAGGCGTTCGGCAGCGCACGGGTCGCCCGCGCGGGCGATGACGTGACAATCGTGGGCGTCTCGCGCATGGCGCTGACCGCCGAGCGCGCGGCCGAGCGGCTTGCCGTCGAGCACAGCATCGAGGCTGAGGTGATCGACCCACGCACCTTGCGTCCGCTTGACCTAGACACAATCCTTCACTCGGTCGCCAAGACCAACCGCTGCGTCGTGGTGGAGGAGGGTTGGCCGCACGGGGGTGTGGGAGCCAACCTGGCGGCCTTGATCTCAGAACACGCTTTCGATGACCTCGACGCGCCCGTGACCCGCGTGAGCGGCGCCGACGTGCCGATGCCCTACTCCAAGCCGCTGGAGGAGATTGCCTACCCGCACGAGGCCGACGTGGTGCGAGCGGCATTGGACGTGCTCGGCGGTACAGCCCCTATCAAGCCACGACCACAGGAGGCGACTCGATGACCGACGTGGTGATGCCGCGCCTGTCGGACACGATGGAGGAGGGCACGATCCTGCGCTGGCTCAAGCGCAATGGCGAGCACGTGGGGCGCGGGGAGGAGCTTGTGGAGATCGAGACGGACAAGGCGGCGATGATCTATGAGTCAGATCGCGAGGGTGTGCTCAGAACCGTGGCAAGCGAGGGCGACACGTTGGCGGTGGGAGAGCTGATCGCGCGGATCGGGGAGGCAGAGACGGCGACGGAGACGAGCGAGATGGGCGCAACCGACGCACCGGAGCCAGTGGCGCCATCCAGGGAGAAGGCACCCGTGCCTGTCGCGGCGGCGCCGAATGGCGCACCTGCCGAGCCATCGATGCCTGCCGCCGGCAAGCGGGTGAAGGCATCGCCACTCGCCCGTCGTGTCGCGCGCGAGAGCGGAGTCGACCTGGCCGGAGTGCACGGCAGCGGTCCGGGTGGGCGCATCGTCAAGGCCGACGTCGAGGAGCAGACGGACTCGAGCCCAGTCGAACCCGCAACCCCGGACGAGCCGACCCCATCCACGGCCTCAGATGTCGCCGCCGCAAAGGGTGAGACGACCACGGTCGAGCTGACACGCACGCAACGCACGATCGCGCGGCGCATGGCCGAGTCCAAGGCCACGATCCCCGACTTCACGCTCACCGCCGATGTAGACATGCAGGAGTGTGTCGAGCTGCGCGCTGAGCTCAAGCGCCTCTCCCACGCCGAGGCGCCTACCTACAACGACATGATCGTCAAGGCCTGCGCACTGGCGCTGCGCGAGTACCCGCGAGCGAACGGCAGCTATCGCGACGGGCGCTTCGAGCTGCACTCGCGCGTGAACGTGGGTGTGGCGGTGGCCGTCACCTCCGATGACCCGACCGCGGGCGCGCTGGTCGTGCCGACCGTCTTTGACGCCGACACCAAGGCGCTCGGTGAGATCGCCCGTGAGACGCGCACCCTGGCCCAGCGCGTGCGCGAGGGGCAGGCCACGCCCCCCGAGCTGGGCGGCGCCACCTTCACCGTCTCGAACCTCGGCATGTACGGCATCCGCCACTTCACAGCGATCGTCAACCCGCCGCAGGCGGCGATCCTCGCGGTCGGCGAGCTCGCCCCCCGGCCGGTCGCGCGCAAGAAGAAGGCGATTGTCCGCCCAAGCATGACCGTCACGCTCTCCTGCGATCACCGCATCCTCTACGGCGCCGACGCGGCCCTGTTCCTGGCGCGGGTGCGGGAGCTGCTGGAGGAGCCGACGGCGCTGACGCTATAGGCGCATTCTCGGGTTTCAGCGCCGGGCCCAGGCGCGTAACGGACATACGGGTTGTACCCTTCCCATGATGGGAACCCTGCAAGACTTGGCCTCTGACCTGGGCGCACAGGAGCGCACGCTAAGGCGCGCAGTCGCCCAGGGCACGTTGCGCGCCGAGCGCTCCGGACCGCGGCGCCTCGCACTGAAGGACGGCGAGCGAGACTACCTGCGCGCACACTGGCCGCTGCTTGCGGACCTGCGCCGCGCACTGCGCACTGAGCAACGTGTCCGTCTCGCCGTGCTGTACGGCTCGATCGCGCGCGGCGACGAGGACGAGGATTCCGATCTCGACCTGCTCGTATCCTTCGCGGAGGGTCGACCGTTCTCTCCCTACCCGCTCACCTCTCGCCTGCGGAAGGTCTGCAAGCGCCGCGTCGACATCGCACGCCTGGAGCGCGTCGAAGCGAGCGCGCCGTTGCTGTTGGAACGCGTGCTCGATGAGGGCCGTGTAGTGATCGACCGAGACGACCAATGGCGGCAACTGCGAGAACGCGGCCCGAAGATCCGCGCCCAGGCGCTGCGAACACACCGCAAGCACATGGCCGAAACCGCACGCGCGATCGAGGACTTGATCAATGACCGATGAGCGCCCTGTGGCGAGCGGCCGCGCGCTCGCGGCCGAACAGGCGCGCATAGGCCGCTTCTGTCAAACGATCCACAAGCACCGCAAGGCGCTCGACCTCGCGATCGAGCAGGACTTCGACGGCGAGCTCGCCCCAGCCGAGTGGAGACGCGCCTTCGAATCGATAGAGCCGCGCGACGCGAACCGCACGATGGTCGTCACCGGCGACCATTCGGCAATGCTCAACGCTTACGTCGAGATCCTCAGGACCAGCGCCGGCTCGCGTCTTCTTGGCCTACTCCCCTACCGTCGCCCTCACGCCGAGCAAGTCTTCGAAGCGGTTGCCGGCCATGGCGGGCTGAGCACCGATCAGGTCGCTTTGCTGAGCGAGCTCTACGTACTGGAGGGCCGACTGGAGCATGCCTCACCGGATGTCGACGCCGAGGAGGTGCGTGTCGCCGTGCAGCGCCTACGCGAAGCGCTACCCGGTCTAATCGCCAGCGCTCGCGCCTGGCTCGAGCGTCACGGCGTAGAGCTGCGCTGAGAGCAGAGCCAAATCGATGCTGCGGCTAGGCTGATGTGATCGTCCTCGCAACCACGCAAGAGCAGCCCACAGTCGCGGCGATGGTATCCGCTCCCATCGACATGCGGCGCCTCGGCACGGTCCCCTACCGCGACGCCTTCGCGCTCCAGATGGAGCTGCACGCCCAGCGCCAGGCCGATGAGATCCCCGACACGCTCCTGCTGCTCGAGCACCCTCCCGTATACACCCGCGGTCGCCGAGCACGCGACGGCGAGCTGCCGCTCGGCGAGGACTTCTATCGCTCGCGCGGGATCGAGATCGTCCCGACCGACCGCGGCGGACGCGTCACCTACCACGGCCCCGGACAGCTAGTCGGCTACCCGATCATGCGAGTGAGCGATGTCGGCGCCCACCTGCGCACGATGGAGTCCGCGATCGTCGTGGCGCTGGCCGACTACGGCATCGACGCGCGCTCCCGCTGGCGGGAGGGCATCGACTACACAGGGGTGTGGGTGGCGGACCGCAAGATCGCCTCGATCGGCGTACATCTTTCGAGAGGCGTCTCCACCCACGGCTTCGCCGTCAACGTGACCAACGATCTCGAGCCCTTCAGCTGGATCGTCCCCTGCGGCCTCGACGGCGTGGCGATGACCTCACTCGAGCGAGAGCTGGGCCACGAGCCCGAAGGCGGCATCGACGCGTTCGCCGAGCTGATGGCACAGCGCTTCCGCGAAGCCCACGACCGCTCGACGGTGCTCGCGTGAGCACCCCGACGAACATCCCAGCCGAGCGCGAGCACGGGGCGGGCGGGACTCGATCTCGCGCCAACCCGGGCGGGATGGACGTGCTCAGCGTGCTCGGCTCTGACGTGCGCCCGCTGCGCGAGCGCAAGCCCCCCTGGTTCAAAGTGCCCGCCGCCGGCGGTACCCGCTACCGCGAGCTCTCCGCCCTGATCAAAGAGGAGGGCCTGCACACGGTCTGCCAGGAGGCCGCCTGCCCGAACGTCGGCGAGTGCTGGGAGCGCGGCACCGCCACGTTCATGATCCTCGGCGACACCTGCACACGCCGCTGCGGCTTCTGCAACGTGAAGACCGGCAAGCCGACGTGGGACGATCCGCTCGAGCCCGCACGCGTGGCACGCTCGATCGCGAGGATGCGCTTGCGTCACGCCGTCGTCACCTCGGTCGACCGCGACGATCTCCCCGACAAGGGCGCCTCGGCGTTCGTCGGCGTCATCCGCCAGGTACGAAAGCAGGCGCCGGACTGCCAGATCGAGGTGCTGACCCCCGACTTTCAAGGCCAGGAGATGCCGCTGGCGAAGGTGATCGCCGAGCGACCGGACGTCTTTAACCACAACGTGGAGGTCGTCCCGCGCCTGTACCCGATCGCGCGCCGCGGCTCACAGTTCCTGCGCTCCTGCCGTGTATTGCGCAGCGCCGCGGAGATGGGCGAAGGCGCCCTCGTAACCAAGTCAGGCCTGATGGTGGGCCTCGGCGAGACCCACGAAGAGATGGTGCAGACCTTCGAGGTCCTGCGCGAGCACGACGTGCAGGTGCTCACGGTAGGCCAGTATCTGCGCCCCTCCGAGCGCCACCTGCCGGTCGTGCGCTACTGGCATCCGGACGAGTTTGCGGCCCTGGAGAAGGCCGCCTACGCGCTCGGCTTCGAGCACGTCGCCGCCGGCCCGCTCGTGCGCTCCTCCTACCACGCCGATCAGCACGTGCCCCAACCGCGCCCGGGAGTGGGACCGCTCGCCGCCGGCGGATGACCGGTCAATCGCGGAAAATCGACACCTCCATTTACGGAAAAATATGGTGTCCGATTGCGGAAAACAATAGTATGCCGCCATGCCTTCAACGCTTTCGGAGATCGTCGACCGACGGCTCGGCGCGGTCGTACGCCGACGCTTGGAGGACGAGTCCGTCGTAGTGCTCCAAGGCCCTCGTGCCGTGGGAAAGTCAACCTTGCTGCGGGCCTTGGCGGCCTCGACAGATTCAGAGATCGTCGACCTCGACGACCTCGCGACGCGAGACGCCGTCCATATCGACCCAGCGCTGTTCGTTCGCGACCGGCGTCCAGTGCTGATCGATGAGTTCCAGCATGCCCCCGAGTTGCTCGACGCGATCAAGGCGGAGCTCAATCGCGACGATGCCCCCGGCAGGTTCATACTCACCGGCTCGACGCGATACTCGACGCTTCCGGCCGCCGCCCAAGCGCTGACAGGACGCGCACACCGTATGGAGGTCCTGCCGCTATCCCAGGGCGAGATCGCGGGTACACACGAGGACTTTGCCCGGAAGCTCATCACTGACCCTGGATCGCTGCTCGATGCACGCTTGCCGGCGAGCACTCGGGAGGAGTATGTGAGCCGTGTCGTGGCCGGTGGCTTCCCGCCGGCGCTGCGTCGCGCAAGGACAGCCGATCGCACGCGCTGGTTCAACGACTACGTCGACCTCGTGATCGAGCGCGACGTGATGGAACTCACGCGCGTGCGTCAGCGGCGAGCGCTGCCGCTGCTGCTGCGAGCGCTCGCGAGCCAGACCGCCCAGGTGCTCAATATCGCCAAGGCGGCCCAGAGAATCGGCTTGGAGAAGTCGACGGCGGAGAACTACGCCAAGCTTCTTGAAAGCGTGTTCATGGTGCAACAGCTTCCTGCCTGGGGCACAACGCTCGGCTCGCGCGTCAGATCCGCGCCAAAGGTCCATGTCGTGGATAGCGGACTCGCCGCCCATCTGTTGCGTCTGACCGAGGCCAAGCTCGCGATGGCCTCTGCCCAGGCACTCACCGAGTTCGGGCACCTGCTGGAGACATTTGTCGTGGGGGAGGTGTGCAAGCAACTCGACTGGCTCGACGCACCCGTGCAACGCGGGCATTGGCGAACTGGCGACGGCGCAGAGATCGATCTCGTCCTCGAACGGGAAGACGGAATGGTGGCGGCGGTCGAGGTCAAGGCGGCGTCACGGGTACCGGCCACAGAGCTACACGCTCTGCTCAACCTGCGTCGCAAGTTGGGAAGCCAGTTCCTCGGCGGTGTCGTTCTCTACACGGGAGCTCGCGCATACAGCTATGAGGGCAACCTGCACGTCGTGCCGATCGCCAGGCTCTGGAGCGGAGCGATGCGAGCATGACGCGCGTCGCCGTGCTGGCGGTCGCGCTGAGCTTCATCCTCGGCTTCGCGTTCCTGACGATCGCGGGCATCAAGGCAGCGGGCTTTGGCATCGAGTCGGTCGTCTCGATCGTGATCCTGCTGGTGCTGGTGGTGGGTATCGTCGGCGCTTTGCGCAATCCTCCTAGGCGATGAGATCCCTCTCAGGATTCGGCGGCCCGGCCCACAGCCGCCTATGAACGATGCGCGGCTCCAAGAGTTGGAGCGCGAGATGCGAAGACGCGAACGGACGGCCGCCCGGCTGCGCCGCAAGCGCCGCCGGCGCGCCATGCGCGCCTCCTCGGCAGGGACCCTCGCGGTGCTCCTGGCTGTCTTCGCGGTCGTCAAGGGCCTGCCCGCCCTGGGGTTGGACGGCGGATCGGGCACCACGAGCGGGGCGCACTCCAAAGCCACCGCATCCGGACACGGCGCAAACGACGGCGCGCCCGAACCTCCCAGGCCGACGCGCTCCCCCACCGGCCTGCCGCTGGGACGCCCCCCGTTGCACCTCGATCTCGGCGGCGAGGACGAGCAGGTGCAGGCCCCCTTCCACCACCCGCCGCGCGCGGGACTGCTGTTCGACCTCTCGACCGGTCGCGTGCTGTGGCGGCGCAACCCGCTCACACGGCTGCCTATCGCCAGCCTGACGAAGATGATGACCGCGCTGCTGGTCGTGCGCTCGCAGAGCGCGGGCGTGCAGGTGCCGATCTCAAAGCGCGCCGTCGATGCGCAGGGCTCGAAGGTCGGGCTGCTGCCGCTGCACAAGCACGTGCGGTTGGAGACGCTGCTGTACGGCCTGCTGCTCCCGTCGGGCAACGACGCCGCCGTCGCGCTCGCTGAAGATGTGGCCGGGAGCGTGCCCGACTTCGTCGGACGGATGAACACCGAAGCGGCCAAGCTCGGGCTCGCGTGCACCCGCTTCGCCTCGCCCGACGGGCTACAGGACGCCAACAGCTCCTGCGCCGCCGACCTCGCCGAGCTGGCGAGCGTCGACCTCGCGCAGCCGAGGATCGCGCGGGCGACACGCTCCGCCTCGGCCGTGCTGCCGTTCCCGATCAAGGGCGGGAAGCTGTACCTGTACAACAACAACCCGCTCCTGCGCTACGGCTACCCCGGCGCGACCGGGCTGAAGACGGGCGAGACCGAAGCGGCGGGCTTGTGCTTGGTCGGCACCGCCGAGCGGGGCGGCGTGCGCCTGGGCGTCGTGCTGCTGCACTCCCCCGAACTGGGCCGCCAGGCGGAGTTCCTGCTGGACCGCGGCTTCCAGGCCTATGGCCTCCAGGCGGTTCAAGCACCGCCGGTCCCGCCGGGCCGCTGATCGCCGTCAGCGCGGTCGGCCAATCGCTGAGGCCGCCGGGGCGCGTGAGGAGTAGCCTTAGCATCCACAAATTGACTGGCCAGTCAGCCAAAGGGAGAGCATCGTGGATCTTGACGACACGCCCGAGCAGGCGGCGCAACGCACGAAAGTGCGCGCCTGGCTCGATGAGCACAAGGCACAGGCCCCCGTCCTGAGCGGACCCGGGGCGTTGACCGACGAGGCCGAGATCGTCTCGGCACGCAGGGCCTGGCAGGGCAAGCTCGCCGAGGCGGGGCTGGCCGGAGTCACCTGGCCCAAGGAGTACGGCGGGCAGGGGCTCGGCCCGATCGAGCAGGTGATCTGTAACCAGGAGATCGCCCGCGCCGGCGTGCCCGGCATTCTCGACGCGATCGGCGTCGGCATGCTCGGCCCGACGATCATCGCCCACGGCTCCGAGGAGCAGAAGGCTCGCTACCTGGGACCGATGCTGCACGGCGACGAGGTCTGGTGTCAGCTGTTCAGCGAGCCCGCGGCCGGCTCCGATCTGGCGGCCGTGCAGACGCGCGCGCGCCAGAACGACGACGGCAGCTGGCGTCTGTCAGGTCAAAAGGTGTGGACGACCAACGCGCAGTTCTCCTCCTACGGGCTGCTGCTGGCGCGCACCGACCCCGAGCAGCACAAGCACAAGGGATTGACGATGTTCATCCTGCCGATGGACGCACCCGGTGTGACGGTGCGCGGCCTGCGCCAGATCTCCGGCGAGGCCGAGTTCAACGAGGTCTTCCTCGACGACGTCGAGCTACCCACCGACGCGGTCGTCGGCGGCGTGGGCAGCGGTTGGGGGACGGCGCTTACGACGCTGATGTTCGAGCGCGTGACGATCGGCCTCGGCGGCGAGGGGCTCGGCTACAACTCCGTGCGCTTCGCCGGCGCCGTCGCCTCCGACGCGCACGGGCGCCGCGACCCCGAGGTGCGCAAGCAGCTCGGCGAGATCGCCTCTGAGCTGCTGGCGGTGCGCTTCACCGGCTACCGCACGCTGACCGCCCTGCAGCGCGGCCAGATCCCCGGACCCGAGGCTGGGCTCGCGAAGGTGACGATCGTCAACGGCGCGATCAAAGCCGGCGATCTGATCGCCGACGTGGTCGGTCCCGACGCGCTGGATGAGAGCAGCGAGTGGGCGTACATGATCTCCTTCCTGCCCGGCCTGAAGTCGGCCGGCGGGACAGAAGAGATCCTGCGCAACACGATCGGAGAGCGCGTGCTCGGCTTGCCACCGGAGCCGCGTCTTGACAAGGGAATCCCGTTCTCGGAGCTGCGCTCCAAGGAAGGAGCCGGAGTATGACCCGCCCAACCCATCCCTTTCCACGCGCCTGGCGGCGCGCAGAAAGACAGATAGAAGGTGCTGCATGAATCTCGCACTCTCAGACGAGCAGGAGTTCCTGCGCGAGGCCGCGCGCGGCACCCTCTCGCGCTTCAAGACCTTCGAGGCCGCCCGCGAGGCGCTCGATGGCGACGAGAAAGCACTGCCGGACCTGTGGCCTACCGCCTGCGAGGCGGGCTGGCCGGGCCTGTTGATCGGCGAAGACCACGGCGGCGCCGGGCTCGACGCCTTCGACGCGATGCTCGTGCTGGCCGAGTGCGGGCGCGTGCTGGCAAGCGTGCCGCTGCTCGGGCACCTGCCGGCGACGGCGATCCTCGCCGACGCGCCGAGGGTGGCCGAGTATCTGCCCGCGCTGGCGAGCGGCGAGCGGCGAGCGGCGTATCTGCCCTCCCAGCCGCCGACCGACACCCAGGAGCGCTGGAGCGTCGATCCCGTGCACGGGATGGAGCGCCCTTCGGTGCCCAGCGGCTCCGCGCCGGACGGGAAAGGCGAGGTGAAGCTCAGCGGCAGCTTCGGGTTCGTGCCCGACGCTCCCGGAGCGGGCGCTCTGGTCGGCGTGGCTCTGATCGATGGCAACCCCACCGGCGTGGTGATCATGGCCGACGGCGATGGCGTGAGCATCGAGGCCGTCGAGCGCTATGACGCCACCCGCTCGCTCGGGCACGTCACTCTGCAAGACGCCACCGCGACCGTGCTCGACGCGCCCGTGGAGTCGCTGGCCGGCGCCTGGTATCTGGCGCAGGCGCTGATCGCGGCGGAGTCGCTCGGCAGCGTGGAGACGGCGCTCGAGACCTCGGTCGCCTACGCCAAGGAGCGCTTTACGTTCGGGCGCGCGATCGGCTCATACCAGGCGGTCAAGCACTCGCTGACCGAGGTGCTGCGCCAGCTGGAGAACGGCCGCTCGCTGCTCTACTACGCCGGTTGGTCGCGAAACGGCGCCCCGGCGGAGTTCGCGCTGGCGGCAAGCGCGGCACGCTCGGTGGCGGGGCGCGCGCTCGACCAGGGTGCGCGCACGATGATCTCCGTGCACGGTGGCATCGGGGCCACCTGGGAGCACGACGCGCCGCTGTACTTCCGTCGCGCCCAGCTCTCGCGCCGCCTGCTCGGCGGTACCGCCGCGGCTAGCGACCGCGTCGCGGGCGAGCTGATCGCGCAGGCCGACGCGGCTTAGAACTGGCGACGGTGGCGGTTTCCAAGGAGGCCGCCACCGCAGCGCCGTAAGCCGCGTGGACCGCTTGCACCATTGCCTGCGGGACGCCGCAGTTGATGCAGAAACCGTGCTGTGACCAGGAGATCGCGCGGGCCAAGACCTGATCGGCATAGGTGACGCCGGTGGCGTCGTGGCCGTAGTAATCGTAGGCGGCGTTCCAGGCCGAAGCGTCGAGGGCAGGGCCAGCCCCGTCGGCGGAGAGCAGGTGAGCGCCGGCCATGATCGAGTCGAAGTCGTCGTAGATCGACGGGTGCTTGACGGTCATGTGATCGTAGAAGGCCGGCCGGGCGCCGTAGCGGTAGGAGTTGCTGACCAGCGCCCAGGTCGTGACCGGACCGTTGGTGACGTTGAACTGCATCGGGCCGCCGCAGCAGCCGGCGAAGTTCAGGCCCTGGTAGATGCCCGGCGCGGTCGAGAAGGCCGACTCCTGACGGTGGATCGAGGCGATCAGCAGCCAGTTGACGGCGAACGTTCGCTGAGCGGTCGCGTAGATCGGGTAGAAGCCCTGCATCCAGCGTTCGGAGATGTGCATGCTCGTCTGGTCGAGGTAGACGGCCAGGTCCTGATGCATCTGCGTACTCGACGGATCGCCGACGATCGCCGCACGGCCGGCGGTAGATGCTCCCGCCGCTTCCGTGGCGCTCCCCGAGGCCGATCCGCCCTGCGCGGAGGCAGACCCAGCCGCAGGCACCGGCGTCGCGGCCACGGCAAGCACGGCGGGCGGGGCGACGGCGGGCGCCGAGGAGGTCCCGAGCAAACCGCTCAGCGCGAGCACCAGCACGGCCAGGCCGAGTATCCCCACACAAGCCGCCGCGATCCACGCCCCACGCTCCGAGTCCGGCGCCGGAACGTGCCCATCCAGCTGTTCCATACGGCCTACGCTAGCGACAGCGAGCCCAGCTTTGCGCCGAGCGACTCCAGCAGTTCCGAGAACGAGGCTTCGAACTTCTCAACGCCCTCGCGCTCGAGCGTGTCGGTGACGTCCTCGTAATCGACACCGACCGCCGCCAGGCGCTCAAACACGGCCTGCGCGTCGGCCATGCCCTCGGTCAACGTCGCGCGCGGCGTGCCGTGATCCGCAAAGGCGCGGACGGTCTCCTCGGGCATCGTGTTGACGGTGTCCGGGCCGATCAGCTCGTCCACGTAGATCGTGTCGGGGTAGGCCGGGTTCTTGGTCGAGGTCGACGCCCACAAGACACGCTGGGGGCTCGCGCCCTTGCCCGCCAAGTACTGCCAGCGCGGGCCGGCGAAGATGTGCTGATAGCGGTGGTAGGCGAGCTTGGCGTTGGCGATCGCAAGCTTTCCCTTCAGCTCCTCGGGCGCGCCTGCCTCGTCCAGCCGCCGATCGGCCTCGGTGTCGATGCGCGAGACGAAGAAGCTCGCGACCGAGGCGACCTTGCTCGGATCGCCTCCCTCGGCGACCAGGCGCTCCAGGCCGCGGATGTAGGACTCGGCCACCTCTTCGTAGCGGCGCAGCGAGAAGATCAGGGTGATGTTGATCGAGCGGCCCTTGGCGATCGCGTCCTCGATCGCCGCCAGGCCCGGCTTGGTGGCGGGGATCTTCACCAGCAGGTTGGGACGGTCGATCGTCTCGTGCAGGTGGATCGCCTGGCGGAACGTGGCGAGCGAGTCGTAGGCCAGGCGCGGATCGACCTCGATCGAGACATAGCCGTCGCGGCCGAGGCCACCGTCCCAGGTCGGGCGAAAGACGTCGCAGGCCTCGCGGATGTCCTGCTCGGCAAGCGCCCAGAAAGCCTGCTCGACGTCATTCGTGCCCAGCTCCTTCAGCTGCTCGTCGTAATCCGCCTCCCCGCCGGCCATCGCCTTCTGGAAGATCGTCGGGTTGGAGGTGGCGCCGACGACGGCGTCGGCGTCGATCAGCTGCTGCAGGTGGCCGCCGCGGATCACGCCGCGCGAGAGCGAGTCGATCCACACGCTCTGCCCTAGCGCGGAGAGTCTGTTCAGCGGCGAGGCGGTCATACGCTCAGCTTAGGACCCCAGCAGCGCGCGGGCGCGCGCGAGCACCGACTCGACGGTGAAGCCGAGCTTCTCGAGCACCGTCGGACCCGGTGCGGAGGCGCCGAAACGATCGATCCCAAGCACGTCGCCGGCGCTGCCGACCCACTTCCACCAGCTCATCGTCACACCGGTCTCCACGGCGAGCCGGGCGGTCGTTGAGGGGGGGAGGACTTCGTCGCGGTAGTCGCTCGACTGGGCTTCGAAGAGCTCCATACACGGCATCGAGACAACGCGGGTGTGCGTGCCCTGCGCGGCCAGCTCGCGAGCCGCCTCAACCGCCAGCGAGACCTCGCTGCCGGTGGCGATCAGGATCAGCTCGGGCGTGCCATCGGCCGAATCCCACAGCACATAGGCCCCCCGCTCCAAGCCCTCGGCCGAAGCGCAGACCGGGCCGATCGGTCCGTCGGAGCCCTCGCCCGCGTCGCCCGCGTGCAAATCCTCTCGGGCCAGCACCGGCAGATTCTGGCGCGAGAGCAGCAGCGCCACCGGGCCGTCTTCGCGCGCCAAGGCGACTCGCCAGGCCGCCGAGGTCTCGTTGGCGTCGGCCGGGCGTATCACCCACAGATGCGGGATCGCGCGCAGGGCTGCGTAGTGCTCCACCGGCTGGTGGGTCGGGCCGTCCTCGCCCACGCCGACGGAGTCGTGCGTCCACACCCACACCACCGGCAGCTCCATCAGAGCGGATAGGCGCACGGAGGCGCGCATGTAGTCGGAGAAGATCAGGAACGTCGATCCATACGGCTTGACCATGCCCCCGTGGGCGGCCAGGCCGTTGACGATCGCGCCCATCGCGTGCTCGCGGATGCCGAACGGGATGTTGCGGCCCACGTGCACGCGCGAGTACTCGCCGGCGCCCTCGAAGATCGTCTTGGTCGACTCGACCAGGTCGGCGGCGCCACCGGCGGTCATCGGCGCGTATTGAGCAAACGCCGCCATCGCCTTCTGACCGGCCGAGCGGGTGGCGATCTTCTCGCCCGCGGTGAACGCCGGCAGCGCCTCGCGCCAGCCGTCGCGCAGCTTGCCGGCCCAGGCGCGGTCCCATTCCTCGGCCAGCTCGGGGTAGCGCTCGCGCCAGGCGGCCTCGCGCTCGTTCCACTCTCCCTGCGACGCGGCTCCAGAGTCGCACAGCGACATGTGCTCGTACACGCGCTCATCGACCGCGAAGTGAGCGTCGGGATCAAAGCCCATCACTTCCTTGGTGGCGCGCACCTCCTCCTCCCCGAGCGGAGCGCCGTGCGCTTTGGCGGTATCGACGGCGTTGGGGGCGGGGTAGGCGATGTGCGAGCGGACCTGGATAAAGGAGGGCCGTTCGGTTTCCTCGCGCGCGAGCAGCAGTGCGCGCCGCAGGGCGTCCAGATCCTCGGAATCCTCGACGCGCTGCACGTGCCAGCCGTCGGCGTGCATGCGCGCCGCGTGATTCTCGGTATCGAAGGAGATCGATGTGGAGCCGTCGATCGTGATGCGGTTGTCGTCGTAGCAGACGATCAGCTTCCCCAGCCCGAAGTGCCCGGCGATCGAAGCCGCTTCCTGAGAGACGCCCTCCATCATGTCCCCGTCCGAGCAGATCGAGTAGGTGTGGTGGTCGACCAGCTCGTAGCCGGGGCGATTGAAGTGCTCGGCCAGGAAACGCTCCGCCATCGCCATGCCGACCGCGTTGGCGATACCTTGCCCGAGCGGGCCGGTGGTGACCTCGACGCCGGCGGTGTGGCCGCGCTCTGGATGACCAGGCGTGCGCGAGCCCCACTGGCGGAAGCTCTGCAGGTCCTCAATGGACAGGTCGAAGCCGCACAGATGCGTGAGCGCGTACTGCAGGATGCAGGCGTGGCCGGCGCTGAGCACGAAGCGGTCGCGGTCGGCCCAGTGCGTGTCGGCGGGGTTGACGCGCAGAACGTCGCGATAGAGCGTGTAGGCCAGCGGCGCCAGCGCCATGGCGGTGCCGGGATGGCCGGCGTTTGCCTTCTGTACGGCGTCCATCGCCAACGCCCTGATCGTGTCGATCGAACGGGTGCGAATCTCGCGCTCCCGATCGGGCAGGCCAAGCGCGCCCCCAGTACTCGCCTCACGGACCGCAGCCATAGGTTGCGATCCTAGCGGCGCGCGGCGAAGGCCGTTCAGCTGACGTAAGGTCGGCGCGTACGAGGCGGAAAGCCCGCCACAGTGTGGCCGCGCCCATGCGAGCACCCGTAGCGGCGCGGACGCACGCGCACGAGCCAATGCAGGTCGTGGCGAGAGTGGGAGCGCCGGTAGGGCCAGCGCGGGTGCAGCGCGCGCACCATCAGCTTCTGCTCGCAGCTCAGCTCTCTCATCTCAGCGCAACCTCCGTGTCGTGCGACCCTTTGCCAAAACGTCCAACCGGTAGGACGCCCGTTTGCCGTGGCGAACAGCTAATAGTACGATACCTACAGAATGACTATCTGCCGTGGAAGTCGATGTGCGCTCACTTGCCGCCGTCTCCGAGTCCCACGATCCGACTTGACTGCATGCTGGAACTGCTCCTTGTAGGGGTTCCAAGGGATCAACGTCACCGCGCATGTTCATCCTCCCAACCGATCGGAGACATCCCGTGAACAAAACAAATAAATCATTGATTACTCAGCGTGTCAAGAGCTAAGGTATAGCAATGGCCGACAGGACCCGCTCAGGAGCAGGCCGCCCGCGTGGCTCACGCGGCCTGCCTCGCGGACCGCAGGCGCTGCCGCCCGAGCAGGTGGCGGCAGACCAGCGGGAGCGTCTGTACGAAGCGATGATCTCCTCGGTCAACGAGCGCGGCTTCGTGGCCACCACGATCTCCGACCTGGTCGCACGCGCCGGCGTCTCGCGGCGCAGCTTCTACGAGCACTTCGAGAACAAGGAGGAGTGCCTGCTCGGCACCTACGACGCGCTGATCGAGCGGCTGACCGCGCGGATCGCCGAGAGCTTCGATCCCGAGGCCGACTGGACCGTTCAGATAGACGCGTTCGTACGGGCGCTGTTCGAAGCCTCAAGCGACAGGCCCGACGCGGCGCGGCTGGTGTCGGTCGAGATGGGGGCCGCCGGCCCGATCGGGATCGAGCGCTGGGCACGCGACGCCGACCGGCTGGCCACGTTCGTCTCCTACATCTTCGAGCACGCCCCCGGCGAGGGATCGATGCCGGCGCCGATGGCCCGCGCGATCGTGGGGGCGCTGCGCACGATCCTCTACTCGCGCGTGCGCCGCGAGCGCTCCAGCCGCTCGCTGAAGAGCGAACTGCAGAAGCTGACGCCGGACATCGTTGGCTGGATCACGGACTTCTATCCGGTGCCGGATGCAATCCCCGAGCGGCCCCGCGCTCGGCGTGTGCACCTGCAGGCCGGCCGCGCGCCCGGGTCGCTCTCTCCGGCGCCGCCCTGGGCTCCACGCGGGCTGCCGCGCGGCGAGCACAACCTGCCCCGCGGGTGGGTCGCGCACAACCAGCGCGAACGCATCTTCGACGCCGTGGCCAACCTGACCGCCGGCAAGGGTTATCCGGCGCTCAGCCTCGAGGAGATCGTCGCCGACGCCGCCATCTCGCTGCAGACGTTCTACGAGCACTTCGACAACAAGGAGGAGGCGTTCCTGGCGACGTTCGAGATGGGTCACGCCAAGGCGACAGCGGCGATAAACCGCTCGGTCGACCTGAAACTGAGCTGGCAGCAGAACATCCGCCGCGGCCTGAACGCGCTGCTCGAGTTTCTCGCCTCAGAGCCGGCGATCGCGCGGCTTGCCTGCGTGGACATCCTGATCGCCTATCCGCACGTGACGGGGCGCGTGAACGAGGCCAACTTCTCCTATATCGAGCTGCTGGACATCGGGCCGGACAACACGTACCCGAACTCGCCGGCGGCGGTCACGCGCGAAGCCTCGGTGGGAGGCATCTTCGAGCTGATCCACGACTACGTGCTGCGCGGCCGCACCGAGCGCGTCACCGAGCTCAGCGACTACGCGATGTACCTGGTCGTGACGCCCTTCGCGGGACGCGAGGCCGCGGGGGAGGCGGTGGCGCAGACATAGCTCCTTCTCACACGCCGGTATACAGGCGCTCCAAGTCCACCAACTCGACATCTCCTCGCCTGGAGGCGGCCGAGCGCAGAGCGCCGTCGAAGCCGCTCAAGGAGAACACCGCCAGCTTGACCTCGCTCGCCACCGCAGTTCGCGTGGATAGGAGCTCACGAGCACGCTCCAGGCGAGCAAGCACGCTGACGCCCACCGGCTTCGAGCCGGCCTTGGCCTCCCCGAGCAGGACCACCCCGTCGGTATCGCCCGATCCTATGCCGACGACATCCACCTCAAGCTGCGAGCGACCATTCGGGTCGCTGAGTTGTGTCGCTCCCACCCGAGCCAAGCGTCCGCCGACCGTGGCCTCGCTCGCGTAGCGGCTTGTCCAAAGGCGCGCGAGGTCCTCGAAGTGAGGGCCCAGTATGTGCGTAGAGAAACTCTGTTGAGCGTCGGCCCACGCCTCGCTTGCGCGGCGTTCCTCAAAGCGCGCCAGGCGTGGGCGAGTGATGACGTGGTGAAATCGAACGATCGGCTCGGCGATGCGATATGAGGGGCGCCGCAGGCGCAGGGCGTCGTCGTGGCGTAGCAGAAACCCGGCCTCCAGCAGCACACGCAATGGCCACGCGACCGCCTGGCGCTCGCGCCCGAGGGCGGCGGCGATCTTGGTCTCGCTGAGATTGCCGGCCGCCACCGCCGCGAGCACCGAGTGATATAGGGCCCGGTCGCTCAAGCCGCGCTCCTCGGCGAGCAGATAGTCGTCCTCGCGAAACAGCGATGACGCCGGGTTGCAGACCCCGGAGGCCAACCATCTGCCGATGCCTGCGACACTCGCCGGCGCTTTTATCGCGAGCAGATCGCGATAGCCGGGAGTTCCACCAAGGATCGCGTGCAAACGAATGGCCACGGGCCAGTTCTCGGCTACGCCCCAGTAGGCCGCGGTCTCACGGAAGTCGAACGGGTCTACACGCAGCGTCGATGTCACCCGGCCGCGCAGGGCGCGCTGGCCGGAAAGCAGGCCGCTCATCACCGACAGCGCCGAGCCACAGAGCACGAGGCGAACCGCGCCGCCACGGTCACTGTCTTGGGAAGCGTCCACGGCACGCTGCAGCATCGATGAGAGCTCCGGTACGCGATCGAGCAGGTAGGGAAGCTCGTCGATCACCGCCACAGCGGGAGCCCTTTGCTCGCCCGCGAGGCCCGCGAGAACCTCGACGGCGGCGGACCAGTCGGTGAGCCCCAGACGCCCGCCGGGGACCGATAGCCAAGCGCCAAGCGCACCCCCCAAGCGCTCGAGCGCGGGAGCCGACTCCTCTTCGAGCGCCTGATGGTAGAAGCCGCCCGCCTCGCGAACCAGACGCCGCAGCAGAAAGGACTTGCCCTGGCGGCGGCGGCCGTGCACGACGGCAACACGCAAACCCGGGCCACGGGCGCCCACGAATGCCGACAGGTCCTCCCACTCAGCCACGCGGTCGAAGAGATCGTCAGGCCTGGTCAGCGTCATTGCGCGAGTATACTGCGCAAAGTCCTCTTAGGAAAAGTGCTCTTTGCTACTTCTCGCTGGGCGAACCAAGCTTCAGTGCTGGTCTGCCCACTGCCGTGTTGCCGTGGCTCAGCCGTAGACGTCGCCGGGCTCGATGGTGATCAGCTCGCCGGGCGCGTCGCGCGGTATCCGCACGCCGGTGGCCGAGGCCAGGATGATTGTCGCTTGCGGAGCGTCGAGCGGATCCTTGATCCGCAACAATCGCTTGAGATCGACAGTCCCAAGCTCGCGCAGCTTCGCCTCGCCGATGGCGAGGACGCGGCCCTCACGCAGGGCCACGATGTCAAGCTCGTGGGTGCGCTTGAGATCCCAGCGCGCCTGCGAAGTCGGCGAGCTGCGTGGCGGGCACCCCGGTAATCGCCTGGTAGCGGTGTCCCCCCGCGGCGTCACAAAGCGCGTCCAGCAGAAACGACTTGCCGACGCGCCTCGGCCCGTAGAGGACCGCGAGCCGCTGCCGCCGCGCCACGAAGCGTGCAAGCGCGGCCCATTCCAACTCGCGGTCGATCAGACTCCCAGGCTTAACAAGCATCGCCGTATCATACGGCACCGCTTGTTGGTGATTGGCCGTAGCTGCGTGCTACGAGTCGACCGGACAGGCCTTCGTCCGGTTTGGGTCGCACCTCGTACCCACCAAGACGTCCAGCCGCAGAGCTGGGGTGGTAGTCGAGGAAAGTTGAGAATACCCTGGTAGTTCCGACCGTGGTAGGATGACATGCGTGAAGGTCGACAAGCTCAGCGTGTCGTTCGCGCCCGACCTCGGCGATGCCGTTCGAGGCGCGGCACGAGACAGCGGATCGAGCCTCTCCGCCTGGCTGGCCGAGGCCGCCGCGGCCAAGCTGCGCGCGCAGGCGCTTGCGGACTATCTGAATGAGTGGGAGCAGGAGCATGGACAGTTGACGCCTGAGGAGTTGGCGAAAGCGGCTGCGGACCTCGAGCTTCCCTCACTGCCAGTCGCAGCCTGAGCAGAATGACAGCGCTGATCCTCGATGCGGGTGCGCTGATCGCTGCCGACCGCGACGATCGCGAACTGCTCGCCAAGTTGCGTATGGCGGAGCAGAGCGGCTTTCAACTGCGCAGCACCGGCGTGGTGATCGCCGAGACCTGGAGGGACGGCGGCGGGCGCCAGGCGCGACTTGCACGCCTGCTGAAGGCCGTCGACGTCGTAGCCGTAGATGAAGCCCTTGGAAGACTGGCCGGTCAGTTGCTTGGCAAGTCCAAGACCAGCGATCCAGCCGACGCCACCGTCGTCGCGATCGGGGAAACCGGAGATCGCATCCTCACAAGCGACGCCGGCGACATGAGAAGGCTGGTGAAAGCATCGCGAAGGGCCATCCATGTCGTGTCCTGCTGAGTCGTTTGACCCGTCGGGAAGGGTCAGCGTGCTTCAGTGGTCAGACAGAGCTGGCGCATGGCCGATCCTGCGACGGCGCCACCCGCCCGACGTTAGTGTTTCTTGTGGTGTTTCTTCGGTGGCGGGCCGGAGGAGACGACGATCGTCACCGCCGTACCCGCAGGCACCACTCCAGCGCCCGGCGAAGTGGAGATCACAACGCCCCTGTGAACACTCTTGGAGGCCTTCATGGTGACTTGCCGACCTGGCAGTCAAGGGCGAGAATGATCTGCTTGACCAGGGTTAGAGGCTAGTCCTTGAGCTTGATCAGTTTGCAACTGGGCGGCGTCACGGTCAGGGTCGAAGTTGAGCGCAACAGGAGATGAGCACCGCCGACCTGGCGGCGGCGGTCGAGCGACAGCGAGTCCCGCCGGCGCCCTGAGCGACGTGGCGGCGGTTCATCCTTGCCGCCCTGCGAGGTAGCGGTCCAGGTCGTCTCGGTGCAGCAGCGCGACCGTCTGCTCGGCGATGCGCGCGAGCAGCTCGTCGCTGGGGTGAGCGTCAGCTTAAGCACGAATCGTTTATCCAAGTCGCTCCGGCCATTACACCCCCTCTGACCGCGAAAGCGGGGAACCGGCCAACCAATAGCGCGGCAGGCCTTGCTCACGCTGCGGCGGCCTCTAACATGAAAGCGCTGTGACGGTCGCCGATGAAACCTACGACTTCCACGTTCGTGCCCGCGAAAAGCAGGAGAGTCGCGAACAGGACGAGCGCGACCTGCGCAGCGGTCGCAAGTCCGTTGAGCAGCTGTGCCGCGAGAACGAGCTGCTTGGCTCGCTGGCGCGCACCGCACGGGTTGACATCGCGTCGTCACGCTTTCCCGAGTAGGGCCGCGTGAGCGTAAAGCCGCCGCTCGCCGACGCGGAGGTGCTGCGGGTGCTCAAGGTGCTCGAACCGCTGGTCGATGACCGCTCGGTCGTGCTCGTCGGCGGTCAAGCCGTCGCCTTCTGGACGAGATTCCTGCAGGCGCGCTCGTCCGAGCTGGCGGCGCTCGCGCCGCTCGGCAGTAAGGACATCGACTTCGAGGGCGATACAAACTCGGTAAGGCGCGCAGCTCAGCTTTTGGGCGGGCGCATGCGATTGCCGAGCATGGACGACAACACTCCAAACACCGGGCTGGTGATGTTCGTGGACGCCGAAGGCGTTGACCGCCAGATCGACTTCATCGACCAGCCGCTCGGATTGAAGGCGGATGAAGTCCGCAACGCAGCCGTGCGACTCGTCCTCGCGACCGACCGTGGCCCGGCAGTGAACGTTTGGGCGATGCATCCCGAGCACTGCATGGAGAGTCGGGTCTACAACGCACAGTCCCTCGGCAAGACCAACTCGGTCGCGATCCGCCAACTCAAGGCTTCGATCATTTGCACACGAGAGTGGTCGCGCTACTCACTCGACCGCGAAGCCACGCCCGAGCGTGTGCGCTCGGTGCTGCGCATGAACGAGCGCGTGTTCCGTCGCTGCCTGACCGACATCGCGTTCAAGGAGCTCACCAAGAAGCTCGGCATCGACCCCTTCGACGCGGTGCTCGTGGACCACGACGCCCTTCCAAGCCGCTTCAAGCAGACGCGCTACCCGCAGATGCTCGATCAACTGGAGACCGTGCGCGGCCACGAGACACAACGCGCTCCAGACCACGAACTCGACATCGACATCGAACGCTGACACCGGCTCGCCCTCAACCACCCCGCACCAAGTCCACGATCCCAAGCCCCGCAGCGGTCCCACATAAGCATCGCTGCCCGCGATCCCGGCCCGGCCAGAGCCGCCAACGACACCTCAAGACACCGCCGCAACGCTCCTCCTCCGGCGTCCCCAACAGCAACGGCAGACCAGATGCACCGCCAGCTGCTCGCACTCGGCGCACTCGCGGCACGACGCGACCTCGCTCGCTTGGAGGCCGACGCGCTACGCAAACACGCCAGTCTCCCCGGCAGCGAGATTCATGGACCGTCCGCCGAGTCGCTGGTACGGGACGCAGACGCTCGCTACAAGCGGTTGCGCGGACTGATGCCGCTGGCATGCCCCGAGGATTGGCGGCTCGTTGGCTCCCGGCCACTGCTGGGCGAGTATGAGCGCAAGC
The DNA here is from genome assembly GCA_050696495.1 of Solirubrobacteraceae bacterium. Taxonomy (GTDB): domain Bacteria; phylum Actinomycetota; class Thermoleophilia; order Solirubrobacterales; family Solirubrobacteraceae; genus Palsa-744. Next base: position 56,881 of record JBOGXY010000141.1, on the reverse strand, counting down.
TGCGCGAGAGCGGGCCAAAGCTCGACCCAGCCCTGCGTCCAGAGGATGTCGAGACAGCCCGCCGCCAGATCCAGAGTGTCTGCGTCGAGATGACCGACGATTTCGACCCTGCCACGGTCCCGCGCTACACAACCGATCGAAGCGACGACGCGGTGGTTCATACCGCGTTGCTGGCGAACGCGACGTGGCTGATCGCCGATGACCGCAAACACATCTCCACCGACCCTGACGGCATCACGAGAGAAGATTGGACCGAGCCTCACTTACGCGGCAAAACTGATCTCGCAGGCGAAGTGAAGGTCATGCTCTCCAACACCGCGAATGGCGACTGGTCTACGTCGAGAGGGACGAAACTTCATCGCGGACAGGATGGCCCGCCGCGCTCTGCGCGAAGAGATGAAGCGGCGGTCGGTTTGATAAATATGATGAGTTTTGAATCCTCGCTTCACCAACCTCAGTTGATCTCTTTGTCGTCTGGGTGCCACGTCGGGTCGGCTGTTGTCGGCAGGCTATCGATGGCGAGACGTGTCTGGAGGAACGCGGCACCCTCGCTGACATCGACCATCAGCTTGTCGGCTCGCCGAATAAGGCCAGCTTGCAGTCGTGCTTCTTCTAAGGGCTGCACACTGTTGGTTCCGATCATCAGGCGATCCTAGCGGGCAACGGTCGCTAGGTGCGACTCGTTGCTATATCCGGGACGCTATTCTCACTTGCGCGTGAGTGCTTTGTACATCATGAATGACCTGAATCGTGCCCGTCAGCGGATGGACCAGGCGGTGGATAGCGGGGTGGCGTTCGACGTGGTATGCGCCGACCTCGGGTGCGAGGCGGAAATGCTGCACATCATGGCGCGCTATACCGCCGTGTCGTTTCTTGAGACCTTGTTGGAGGAGTTCGACATTGACTATGACCGACCCGAGATCAACATCGAACAATCCGACTACTGTGGCGACCTGAGTATCGACTGGATGAACGGCTTTCTTATTGCCTTGCTCCTCACCCCGGACGACCGACGGGAGATCAGTTTTTCCGCATTCTTGCAGTCGATGCTTGCAGCACGTCGTCTGGGACGAACGCTGCCAGAGCTACTGTGCTCACTCGACCTAGACGCAAGAGATGCGACGGAGGCGGCAACGACCGTCGGTGAGATGACTGCTCCCTCGTCCGATGTCATCGTGCCCAACCTCGCGTTCAAGGAGTGGGCCGGGATACACGCAAGAACTTGGCTAGACGGGCTGATTGTCGCGCGACTTGCGCGGACTACACCCGAGCACGAGCACGCTAGCGATACCGCAGCGAGCTGAGATGCTCGACGTCAGCTCCACGCTGCCGGCGCTTGCAGGGTCGCCCACCGGAAGGCTTCCGCTACGAGCCGCGCTGGTCAATCAAGTCGGGCTTCTCTTCGAGCACTACGTGCCAGCCGGCGTCGCCGTCGCGGCGTAGCTGTCAGTCCTCGGCTTCGATCCCGCAACGCCCGGCAAGACCGGGAACTTCGACGTGTCGATAGCGCCGCTATGGCCGGGCTACCTCCGGAGCAGCAGGAGGCAGTGAGCTTGAGGTACGGCGCGCTCGCGCAGCGCGCTTTTGCTCGCAGCCTGGAGGAAGTGCAGACAATCGTCGAGACTCTCGCGAGCGTCGGGTTGCTCGAACTCTCCAGGTGTGTGAGTGCGCCCGGCGGGAATCGAACCCGCGGCCTGCGGTTTGAAAGACCGCTGCTCTTTGGCTCCCCGAAGAGAACCGTTGACCACTGAGCTACGGGCGCGCGCGGCTGTCGATGCTACTACGTCGCTTGCGGTTTGGCCTTAGAAAGCGGGCTCGGGCGGTGAGGCCGCGATCGTGTCGGGTAGAGGCGGCGCTCCGAGGGTCGTCGGGCCGCTGTATGGGTAGGCGTCGGTCAGCAGCAGGTAGTAGCCGTTAGCCTGGGTCGCGTAGCGCAGCGCCAGGGCGCCGGCGTTGCGCATGCCCAGCGGCATCCTGCCCGTCGCCAGCGAGGCGAACCAGCCAAGGAAGGCCACGGCGAACAGCAGCCCGCTGTAGGCGCTGTTCACCAGTACCGCCGGGATCGCGAGCACGATGCGAAAGCCGACAGTCCAGCGGTTCTGGGTAGCCGGAGGCGCGATCGTCGGTTCGATCGGGTAGCTGCCTACTTTGCCCGTGAAGCCCGGGAACGGGTCGGCGATCAGAAACAGGTAGGCGTAGACGTGCTGCTGGTAGCGCACGTAGGCGGCCAGGAAGTTGTGCAGCGAGTCGGGCGAGATGCCGCCGGCCAACGTCAAGAACCAGTTGGCGATCGCCGCGATAAAGGCAGCGATCGCCCACAGCGTCAGCCAGATCAGGTGCGGGATCGCCAGGATCAGGCGGAAGAAAACTGTCAAGCGGTTACGCTCGAGTGCGCCGCCGACCTCCAGCTCGAGCGGGTCGCTGCGCGTCGGCAGGTCGGCAAACGCGCTCTGCGGATCGCTGTCGGGGTAGCGGTCGGTGAGCAGGAAAAGGTAGGCGTCCACCTGCGCCGCATAGGAGAGCGCGTAGGCGATCGCGTCGCGCAGCCCGCGCGGCATCCGCGCCTGGGCCACGCCGACGAACCAGCCGAGCAGCGCCGCGACGCCGGCAAGACCGAGCCCATAGTTGGCGCCGGTGCCGCTCACGCGCCCGGAGGTGAGCGCACCGGCGATCAGCAGCGCCGGGATCGCGAGCACGATGCGGAAGAAGACCTTCCAGCGGTTCTGCGGCGCCGGCGGCGCGATCTGCACGTCGATCGGGTAGCCGGGCTTGCCGAGGAAGTCCGGGAAAGGCTCCGCGGCCAGCGACAGGTAGGCGTAGACGTGAATCGCGTAGCGCACGTAGCCGGCGAGAAAGTCGTGCAGCCCGTCGGGCGACTGTCCCCCGATCAGCGTGGCGAACCAGTTGACGATCGCCACGATGAAGGCGCCGATTCCCCAGACGGCAAGCCAGATCAGGTGCGGGATCGCCAGGATCAGACGGAAGAACACCGTCACCTGCGAGCGCTCCAGATCGTCGGAGACGATCAGTTTGACGGGACGGTCGTTCACGGCTTCCCTCCTGTCGCGATGCTGCATGGCGTGGCGCATCCCCTCGACGCGCCCGCATATTGGTATCCATCCTCCCGGACGGGATCGCGACGAACGTTACAAGCTCGTGACGCGACCGTCCGCGTCCAGCGCGAATCCGTCCAGCCCGAAGCGCTCGCGCAGCAGCTCGGGAATCTGCTCGCGCGCCACCTCGCTGCTGCGCTCGCCGGAGGGGTCATGTTCGCTAAGCGCAAGCGAGCCGCCCCAATCGCAGAGCGCCACCCTTACGCCATCTGGGCTCTGTCCCGCCGCGATCAGCCCCGTCACGAACGGGGAGCTGGGATGGGTCGAGACCCACCAGTTGGATGTCTCCAGGTCGACCATCGGCGAGCGGCGGGGCTGAAACCCATACACGTCCGCCCACGCATCGCCATCGATCGTCTGCAGCACGAACTCCTCCCCATCATCGATCACCCGGAACATCCACCCCGATTGTTCATGCTCCTCACCCGGCCCGAACGGGAGCGGCTCCAGCGGCGTGCCGAGCCCGAAACCAACGTCCGCGTGCCACTCCTTACCGTCGATGCGCGCACGCAGGACCAGGTGCCCGCGCGGGCGCACCGCTCCGTTCGCGCGCCAGCGCACGCGCGCCAGGTAGGCGTCCACCTCGGCCCCCATCTCCTCAAGCGCCGCCTTCAGCAGCAGGTTCTGCTCGAAGCAGTAGCCGCCGCGACGGCGCCCCACGAGCTTGCGCTCGATCTCCTCGGCCTCGAGCGAGACGCCGAGCCCCTGGTGCGGGTCGAGGTTCTCGAAGGGGATCGAGGTTGCGTGGGCGCGATGCACCGCTGCGATGTCGCCGCCGCCGGGCAGGCCGATCCGGCTCAGATAGGCGTCGAAGTCGAGCATCCGCCAACTCTAGGGCTTGCGCAGCGTTCCGGTCTCAGGGTCGAAGACGAAGCCGCTGATGTGATCGCGGTGCGGCAACTCCGGGCTTTGGCGCAGCCGCGCCAGCCCGTCGCGCAGGGCCTGCTCGACATCGGCGAACCCGCCCATCCGCCAGCTCGGCGCGGCGCCGTCGGCGGCCAGCTCGCCGGCGAAAGCTTCGTCACTTGCGCCGAGCAAGCCGCAGGAGTCGTGCATGACGACGATGACCTCCTCGGTGCCAAGCTTGCGCTGGGAGACGCTCAGCGAGCGGATCGCGTCGTCGGTTACGAGCCCGCCGGCGTTTCGCAGCAGATGCGCGTCGCCGCGGCGCAGCCCCAGCATCGGGAACAGGTCGATGCGCGTGTCCATGCAGGCCAGGACGGCGACCTTGCGCCCCGGGCGGGGGCTGAGCCCCGGCGCGGCCAGGTCGTGGGCGCAGGCGGCCGCGTGGGCGAGCATGTCCTCGGCGTTTGTCACGCGGCGATCTTATGACGGCAGCGCCGTGCTCAGCCGGCCGGCGGGAGCGACGAGGTGGAGGGCGCCGAGTCGTTTGTGCCGCCGTCGTCCGCCGGACTCGGCTCCACGCGCAGCGACAGACTCATCTTGATCGCCCGGACCGCGCCTGTCGCCCCGGCCTGCAGGCCGAAGCCGATGACCAGCAGCACGATGCCGGGGATCAGCAGCACCTTGGAGCCGAGCATCAGGATCCCCAGCCGCCCGAGCAGGTAGGGAGGCGTGCAGACGGTCGCGCTCAGCGCCGTGCCGAGCAGACCCTTCGTGAGCTTCTCGCGGCGAGAGAGCCGCGGCTTGATCCCGATCAGCCGCGAGGGCACCGCGACGTAACAGATCATCATCACGCCGATAACGACGCCGAGCGCCAGCGCGAACCACGGTTTCTGCCAGCGCGGCCCGATCGTCGTGGCGATCGCCAGCGGCACGCCGATAGCGACCCCCCACAGCGCGATCGTTGCCAGTCGCTCGCGCGCCGCTTCGTAAGCGGGGCGGATCTGAGGTGGGCGCGAGCGCGTGATCGCGAACGCGAACAGGGCGTTCAAAAAGAAGCTCGCGGCGGTGATCGCGACGATCGCCAGCATGATCGGCACGAGCACCGCGCCGCGCAGCTCGGGCAGCGATTTGCCGTGCAGCACTTTCGCGCGCAGGTCGTACATCGCCAGCCAGATCCAGACCGCCGGCAGCACCTGCACGAGCATCAGCCGCCAGTTGGCAACGAGCATGCGCAGCCCGTCGAGCAGCATCGCGAACGCGCCGATGCTCAGCGCAAGCGGCGCGAACGCGCGCCGGCGGCGGCTGAGCGCGAGCACCTGGTCGAGCACGACCTGGTCGTCCTGCTGGATCGCTGCGATCACCTGCGTGACGCGTGTGAGCACCGCTCGTCCCGGGCGCGAGGAGAGGACCGAGGACCGTTTCATCTCCTTGCGATCAGTTCTGGGGGGAGAGGGGACGCTCACGGATGACCTCGGCGGCGGGCTTGTCCTCGCGCAGGCCCTTGTACACGGAATGGCGCAGAATGCCATCCATTGTCCACGAGCCGAACTCCACCTCACAGACGAGCGTCGGTTCCACGAAATGCGCGCCGCGTGCCGGCTGTGTCCCCGTGAAGGGCGAGTGCTCCCGCTCGCGCTCGGCCAGCAGGCCCGCCAGGCGCTCCAGCTCCGCGTCGTCAAAGCCGGTGCCGACCTTGCCCACGTAGCGCAGCTCGCTCTCGCCGCTGTGCTCGTGGACGCCCAGATGCAGTGCGCCGATCGACGCCGCCCGCGCGCCCTTGCCGGTCGTGTAGCCACCGATCACGGCCTCCTGGCGGTTGGCGTTCTTGATCTTCAGCCACCCGGCGTCGCGACGTCCCGGCAGGTAGCGGGAGTCAAGCCGCTTGGCGAGGACGCCCTCGAGCCCCTGCTCGCGGGTGGCGGCCAGGAAGATGGCGCCCTCGCCGATGTGAAACGGGGAGGTGCGCCAGTGCTCGCTTTCCAGGCCGAGCTCGTCCAGTCGCGCGCGGCGCTCGGCGAAGGGCAGGTCCATCAGCGAGCGTCCGTCGAGCCAGAGCAGATCGAAGAGGATGTAGGTCACGGGCGTAGTGTGTGCGCGGCGCTGGACCGCCGCGTCGCCGCGCAGGTGCATGCGCCTCTGCAGCAGCTCGAAGCTGGGCCGCCCGTGAGCGTCGAGAGCGACGATCTCACCGTCGAGGATCGCGCTGTGGGCCCCGAGCGCGAGGCTCAGGTCAAGCAGCTCGGGGTAGGCCGCGGTGACCTCGTTGCGGTTGCGGCTGTAGAGGCGGCTCTGCTCGGGTGTGCAGCAGGCGATCGCGCGCACGCCGTCCCACTTGACCTCGAACGCCCAGTTCGAGCCATCGGCGGGAAGGGTCGCCACGCGCGCGAGCATCGGTGCGACGAACTCGGGCATCTCGGCACTGGCCTCCTCTGGACTCATGGCCCAAGAATGAATACGCCGACGCCTACGTCGAAGTCAAGACGCCCAGTCAAGACATCGCGGTCGCGACGCCGCGGTCAAGGCATCGCGGTCAGGACACGAGTCCCCGGCAGACGTCGGTGCATAACCGCAACGGCCTCGGGGTTGGAGTCGACCAGCACGTAGCGACGCTCCAGCTTGGCGGCGACCGCGCCGAGTGTGCCGCTGCCGGCGAAGAAATCGAGGCACCAGTCGCCGGGGCGGCTCGAGGCCTGGACGATGCGGCGCAGGACGCCTTCGGGCTTTTGGGTCGGGTAGCCGGTCTTCTCGGCGCCGTTGGTGGGGACGATCGTGTGCCACCAGACGTCTGTCGGCAGCTTGCCGAGCGCGGCCTTCTCCGGCGTGACGAGGCCCGGGGCCATGTAGGGCTCGCGGTCCACCGAGGCGCCGTCGTAGTAGTAGGCGCATGGGTCCTTGACGTAGACGAGGATCGTGTCGTGCTTGGCCGGCCAGCGCCGCTTCGTGCGCGCGCCGTAGTCGTAGGCCCAGACGATCTCGTTGAGAAAGCACTCGCGGCCGAAGATCTCGTCCAGCAGCAGCTTGCAGTAGTGCGCCTCGCGATAGTCGATGTGGAAGTAGAGCGTCCCGCTGGCGCAGAGCAGCCGGTGCGCTTCGCGCATGCGCGGCTCGAGAAACGCCAGATAGTCCTCGAACGTGTCGCGGTAGCTGGAGCGCTCAAGCAGGCGGGTGCGGTAGCGCCGACCTTGAAAGCCGGTGCGATCGCCGTCTGGGTCGGACACCGCCTGCAGGTTGCGTCGCGCCTGACTCTTGCCGGTGTTGAACGGCGGGTCTATGTAGATGAGCTGGAAGCTGCCGTCCGCGAGCGTGGGCAGCACCTCCATGTTCTCTGCCAGGAAGATCGAGTCCTCGCTCAGGCATCCGGCGGCGGGTGCGGCCGGGGTGCGATCCTTCTGGGCCGACATCGCTCGGACGGTATCCGTCACGGTGGATGGGCCATGGCCAACGACCGCTCACTCAGGAGGCGCCGGTGAAGGTAGAGAGACTCATCGTCGGCTGGTTCACCGCTCCGGCCGGGATCTTCCGCGCCGGCGACGATCTCGATCGCAAGGTTCGCTACCCGGTGCCCGCGTACGTGGTCGAGACGGACACGGAGCGGATTCTGATCGACACGGGGTGCAACCCGGCGGCGGTCGCCGACCCCGCCGGCTACTACGAGCGTCCCGACGTCTTCGCCGTCTCGACCCTCGAGCAGGAGCAGAGCGTCGCCGAGCAGATCGACGTGAGCACGCTGACCAAGGTGGTGCTGACGCACCTGCACTGGGACCACGTCGGCGGCCTGGGCCTGATCCCGCCGTCGGTGCCGGTCGTGATCCAGCGAAGCGAATGGCGGGCTGGGCAGCAGGACGCGGCGGTACAACGCAACTTCTTCCTACAGCGCGATTACCTGGACACCGAGCGCGAGCTGATTTTGGTCGACGGCGACTGTGACCTACTCGAGGACGACAGCTTCGAGCTGCTGCTCACGCCGGGCCATACCCCCGGGCATCAGTCGGTCCGTATCGGCGATCTCGTGTTGGGTATCGACGTCGCGCACTTCGCGTCGGGCTTTGACGATCACCGCTTCCCGGTGTTCGCGGACGACCACGAGCAGCAGAGACGCTCGGCGGAGCGGTTGCGCGCGATGCGCGACGCGGGGCTGACGGTGATCCCCGGGCATGACCCGGAGATCTTGCGGCCCGGGCCGGTCGTGGCCTGATCGGCCTGCGGCCGCATCGGGCCGCCGTTGCGCTCGCGGCGCTCGTCGGCCCGTGTGGTGCGGCCTAGCGGCTCGGGCTCCAGATGATCTCCCAGAGGTGTCCGTCGAGGTCGCGGAAGTATCCGGAGTAGATGCCCCAAGCGCGCTCGTGCGGCTCGTCGGTGACCAGCGCGCCGGCGGCCTTTGCCTGGGCCAGCACGGCATCCACCTCCTCGCGCGTGGCGACTATCTGCCCGATGCTGAACTCGCCAGTCTTGGGCTCAGCGAACGGGACGCACGCGTCCTTGGCCAGCTCAGTGCGCGGGTAGAGGGCAAGAGTCAGGCCACCCTCCAGCTCGAACATGACCACCGCGCCGGCGGGGTTCGTCTCATCGCCCTCGAAATCGGTCCCGACGATCCCGCGCGTCTGAAGGCCGAGTCCGTCTCGGTAGAACTCAAGCGCGCGCTGGAGATCCTCTACGGCGAGGGTGATGACTTGAACTTGGGGCTCCATGACGACTGCCCAAAAGGCTACTGCGAGCTTTGAGGTTGCGTCGGGACATCAAGATGAGCCCACAGCCCCAAGATTTGCGGTCCGGGCACGGTCTGTTGTAGCGTTCCAGACTCCCGATTCGTCTCATAAGGATATGGCTGCTCGTAAGGCAAATAAGGACTCTCCGCTTGACGGCAAATCGCCGGTGCTGATAGCGGTGTTGGCCGCCGTGATCGAGAAGCCTGGCCACGGGTGGGATGTGGCGCGTCGCGCCAAGCGTCGACTGGGTCCATCTTGGCCGGTCGAGTCAAAAAACATTTACGGCTACGTTGAGCGGCTCGAGCGTGACGGCCTGATCCGTTCGCAGACCGAGCCCTCCGACGGCCAATACCCGAAGCTGAAGGTCTACTACGCCACCGAGGAGGGCGAAGAAGCCCGCCGCAGATGGCGCATGACGCCGCTCGAGCAGGCCGTCATCACCACCGACTTGGACGTGCGCCTGACGTTCTCCGACGAGGAGGACATCCCCGAGCTACTCGACCGGCTCGGCGAACGTTACGAGCGGGTTCTGGAGGAAATCGAGGAAATCGAGATCACGGAAGCGTCGCATGTTTCTGACCGCCACCGAGCGCGGGTTATCAACATGCACCGCTCATCGGTGGAGATGCGCCTGCGAGCCGAACTGGAGTGGCTGGAACGCACGAAGCAAGAACTCGAAGCGGAGCGCGATCAACGGTCACCGCGATGAGCCTGCTTGCGTTCCGCGGGGTCAGCAAGCGCTTCGCCGACGGCGGGGAGCAGGTGACCGTCTTGAACAACGTCTCGTTTGAGGTCGAGGCCGGCGAGACGGTCGGCCTGTTCATAACACGCCGAGGCGGCAAGACCACGCTGCTGAAGATCGCCGCCGGCTTGATGCCGCCTGACGAGGGCAGCGTTCTCTGGGGCGGCGTGGACATCGTGCAGATGAGCCGCGACGAGTCGGCGCTGGTTCGCAGCGAGGGCGGGATCGCCTATGTGCGTTGCGACTGGCGGACGAACTGCTCGATGTCGGTGCCGGAGTGGATCTCGATTCCGCTGTACACAGGACCACTGACGACGGGCAGCGCGGAAGATCTTGCCTCAAAGACCCTTGAACTGTTGGGGGCACCGCAGCTCGCCAGGCGACTGACGAGCGAGCTTGGCATGAGCGAGCGCTTGGTGGTGGAGCTGGCGCGCGCGGTCGTGCGTAACCCGCGCCTGATCCTCGTGGATGAGCCGGCGGTGCTACGCAATCCCGACCGCGCACGCGAGTTCTACGAACTGCTGCGCTCGCTGCCGAAGAAGCTGGACTGCGCGCTCTTGATCGCCTCCGAAGAAGTCGCGCCGCTGAGCGGCTGCAAGCCGATGATGAGTCTCTCGGGCGGCCGCTTGATTTCGACAACGTCACGGCGCAAGGTGATCGACTTCCCCGTCAGCGAAAAGTCGGCGTGAGCACACTTGAGCTGCATAACGTCGTCAAGCGCTACGAGGCCGCCAGCGAGACGATCCATGCGGTCGATGGCGTCTCGCTGAGCGTCGAGCCTGGCGAGTTCATCGCGCTGTACGGGCCAAGCGGCTCGGGCAAGAGCACGCTGCTCATGCTGGCCGCGACCGTCAAGCAGCCCGACTCCGGCTCCATCATGTTCGACGGACGCGAGCTGAGGGGGCTGAGCACGAACGAGAGCGCCCGCTTTCGCCTCGACACGGTTGGGATCGTGTTCCAGTCCTTTCACCTCTCGCGCGGCTCAAGCGCGCTGGATAACGCCTGCATGAAGCTGTTCGCGTACAAGCTGACGATGCGCGAAGCTCACGATATGGCCCGCCCTTGGCTTGAGCGCTTGGGACTCGGGCAGCGCCTGGACAGCACGGCCGCCGAACTATCGATGGGCGAGCGCCAGCGCGTGGCCATTGCGCGGGCGCTGGCCAACAAACCGCGCATGTTGCTCGCCGATGAGCCGACCGGCAATCTCGACACGCGCCGCAGCCGGGAAGTCTTGGGCCTGCTCAAAGAGATTTGCGTCGAGGAGAACATCCCGATCGCCTTGGTTACGCACGACCCGCAGGCCATCGGCTTCGTCGATCGCGTCTACACCCTGCGCGACGGGAAGCTCACCGACGGGCTTGACCTCGACCTGCACGCCTCGATCCCAGGATGAAACTCAGGCTGAGCCGCCCGTTTAACCCGATCATTTTCGGTGTGAGCCTGCACGGATACCGTGCGATCTACCGGGTGCACTGGAAAAACAATCGCGGCCCGGAGCTGATGGCCGGGGCAGGTATCGCCATCGGCGTGTCGCTCGTCTTCGGTGTGCTGGTCGCCAATGGCAGCATCCTGACATCGACCCGTGAAGCGATCCATGCCGTCAACGGCACCGCATCGCTACAACTCGCTGCTCGCTCGCCGGACGGGTTCAACCAAGCACTCGCCCAGCGCGCGCTTGAACTGCCCGGCGTCGAAACCGCCGTGCCGATCTTGCGTCAAAGCGCCGTAATCGAAGGGCCAAAAGGCCGCCTGCTTGGTCAGATCATCGGCGTCAGTCCTCGCCTTGTGACGCTGCACAGCGAAGCCACGAAAGACCTCGGGGCCGGCGTCAAGCTTCTGCAAAGTGGCATTGTGTTGCCCTCCAGCGTGGCAAATGCCGTTGGTGTGCAGAGCGAAGATCAGGCAAGGCTGCTCGTAAACGGCACCGTCCATATCGTCCAAGTGCGAGCCGTGCTCGGCTCTGACGCCATCGGCCCGCTCGCGGCTAGCCCCGTGGTCGTCGCACTCCTTCCCACGGTCCAAGCCTTCACCGGCAAGCCAGGTCGAGTCGACTGGGTGCTCATCAAAGCCTATCCTGGCAAGGACAGGCAGGTAGAAGGTGAGTTGCGGCGTCTAGCCGGCGGGCGTCTCAACGTCGAGCCTGCCGACCACGAAATAGAGCTGACTGAAACCGCCCTTAGACCGACGAACCAGTCGACCAGCCTATTTGCCGCCATCTCGTTGATGGTCGGCGTTCTGCTGGCATTCAATGCCATGTTGCTGACGATGCCAGATCGTCGTTGGCACATGGCCGAACTGCGCGAGCAAGGCTTTCAACCGCCCCAAATAGTGGCGATTCTTGGCTCGCAGGCACTTATCCTAGGAATCGCCGCGTCGGTGGTCGGCGTGCTGGTCGGCTACATACTGGCGCGAACCGTCTTTGGCACTGTGCCGGAGTATCTGGCCACGACGTTTCCGATCAATGGACGTCGATCAGTCGGCGTGGTGCCGGTGATCCTGGCCTTCTCCTGCGGCGTACTCGCCGCGTTCCTGGCGTCCATGACGCCGATCGTGGACCTGCGCAAGAATCGGGAGGTTGACGCGATGCTCAGAGAGCCGGGAGATCCCGGGCAGAGCATCAGCGACGAGCTTGTGCGTAAGACGGCGCTGCTCGGCGTGGCGATCGTGGCGGCTGCCACGCTCATGTCCTTTCTCGCTGCGGGACTGACGATCCTCAGTGGAGTGGCGCTGGCGCTGGCCGCGCCGTGCTTCATCCCAATCCTGCTGCGGGGCACAACCGCTGTGCTCGGCCACATAGCGCGTCACTACCACGGCAAAATGGTGGCGATTGCGGCCATCGAGCTGAAATCTACCGCCACTCGTTCTGTCGCGCTCGCTTGTATCACTGCCCTGGCCATCTACGGATCGACCGCTGTGGGTGGAGCACGAACCGACCTGCTCCACGGGATCGACACCGGTATTTCGCAGGAGTGGGGCACGGCTCAGGTATGGGTGACGCCCGACCAGAACATCCGCGACACAGACAGTTTCCATGTCCAGGACGCGGCGACGAGAGTTGCGCACGCCGCAGGCGTGGCCTCGGTCAGCGTCCACCAAGGCTCGTTTCTCGACGTCGGCTCGGAGCGCATTTGGATACGCGTGGCGGAACCCGGTAACCCTTCGATGATCTTGTCAAGTGAGATGCGAGAGGGCAACCTCGCTCGCGCCCGCCGACTGATGCGACGTGCTGGCTGGGCGACGGTATCCAGCGGATTGGCCGCCGCACGCGACCTGCGGGTCGGCGACTCCTTTGTGCTGCCGACGCCGGCAGGGCGCGTGCGGCTCAATGTGGCTGCCATCACGACGAATATCGGCTGGCCCCCAGGAACCATCACCCTCAACACCATCGACTACGGCCGCTATTGGCAGACGACCGATCCCACCACCCTGGCTGTCAGCCTAAAGCCTGGCGTGAGCGTGAGCGCCGGCGCGCGATCCGTCCGAAGGGCGCTCGGACCGGTCAGCGCGCTACGCGTGCAAACCTCCGCCGAACGCATCGCCGAGGTTCGCTCTATTGGGCGGCAGGGTCTTAGTGTGTTGGTCGACGTATCGAACCTTCTCCTGGTCATCTCAGCGCTGGCTCTTGCGGCAGCGATCTCGGCTGTCATTTATCACCGTCGCAGTCGCCTGGCGTCGCTCAAGGCTCAGGGCTATGTCCGTCGCCAACTCTGGCGTGGCGTGTTGCTTGAGAGCGCCGTCGTGCTCGGCATCGGCTGCTTGGACGGCGCGCTCCTCGGCCTCTACGGACACGCGCTCGCCGACCGCTATCTACGCGTTAGCACTGGCTTTGCGGCGCCGTTCAGCTTTACGGTGAGCCAAATGCTTCTGACGCTTGCGATCGTCGCGGGAGCGTCATTGACTGTGGTAGCCGTTCCTGGCTATGCGGCAGCCGGTGTCGAGCCGGAGCTGAGCTTTCAGGAATGAGCGTTCGCGCCGGCCGGCGACTCGCTCGCACGCGCCACGCTGTCTGCTGTGAGTCTGTTAACTGTCTGCAGCGCTTTCGCCTTTGCTTCAGCCGCCTGCCGCTACTGGCTCGGCGTCTTTCCTGTTGTGCAGGGGGAGATTCGCCGGTTGCGCCGCTGCGCACGAGGCATACCCGATCCTGTGCTGCGGGCACTCGCTTTCGACGCACAGCGCCGTAAGTGGGCAAGCCTTGAGGGCGCTGCCGCGTTCGCAGCGTTCACGCCACGCTCAGGGCGCTTTGGTCTCGCTCGGTTGCTCGTCAACCTCCAAAGTGTTTTCGACTACGCCGACACGCTGATGGAGCAGCCATCGCTTGTCCCGGCCGCCAACGCACGCCTGTTGCACAACGCATTCGTGGCGGCGTTGCAGCCCGACCTTCCCCACTCCGACTACTACCTGCACAATGCGCACAGAGATGACGGCCGCTACCTCGTGGAATTGATCGAGGGCTGCCGCACGGCGATCTGTGCGCTGCCTTCATACGCGGTGGTGGCAGACGTGGTGATGCGCCACGCTTGGCGTGTGGTCTTCTACCAAAGCCGGATCAACCTCGCCACGGCAGGAGACTATCCCGCGCTTGTCAGGTGGGCGAGCAAACAGCCGGCCGGCTCGCTGCTGCGTTGGTGGGAGCTGGGCGCGGCGTGCGGCTCGTCGCTAGCGGTTTTCGCCCATATCGCGGCAGCCTCCGACCCTGGGCTGACGAGCACTGAGGCCGATGCGATTGAGGCTTTGTACTGGCCCTGGGCCGAGGCGCTGCACATCATGCTTGACTGTCTCATCGACCGCACCGAAGACCGCCAAACCGACCAACACAACCTGCTTGACCACTACTCATCCCAGCAGGAGATGACCGAGCGCCTCGGGCTGCTCGCCCGCGAGACGGCCAGGCGCGCATCAATGGTGCCGCCGCATCACCGGCTGATTCTCTCGGGCATGGTGGGTCTGTATCTCTCCGACGAGCAAGCCTGGGTCGCCTCAGCACGTCCGGCAACTGAACTTATCCTCGATGAGATTGGCGCATTTGCCCGCCCGGCTCTCTTGGTGCTGCGCGCCCGGCGGATGGCGCTCAAAGCACGAGCGGCGACCTAGCTACGCGCTGACTAGCTACGCCGAGACTAGGTGGAACGTAGCCTTTCCGAATGTTGATATTCGCGCCAGTATACGGCGATGGAGACGGGAGGCGACCGCGAAGCGCCGCGCATCGTCCGCCACGGCCTCAACGTCCTCGCGCAGTTCGGCGACAGCGAGGTCGTGCTTGGCGAATTAGAGCTGGCACGGTTGACCGGGGCTTCCCGTTCGACCGTGCAGCAATGTCTCGTATCTCTTTCGGGGATGGGGTACTTGACGAGTGCGCCTGGCGGCTACCGGCTGGCAGAGAGGACCAGCATCGAGGTAAGACGAGGCGAGGACGACACGGCCACCTCCTCGGCGTGAGCCGAGCACAGCGCGACACCGACGGCGGCGGCGAGGGTGAGCACCCATACGCGGAGCTCCTCTCGCCCGTCCGCCTGGCCCCCACGGCTGCCGACCCGGGACTCAGCTTGATCGGGTCGATGCAGCGCACCCTGCCGGTGCTCAGGGTGCTCGAAGAACTGCGCGACGCGACCGGCTACACCGTCAGCCTGGGCGCACTCGGCCGCAAGGATGTCGTCTACATCCACCGACTTGCCGCCCATCGTCACGGCCAGCACGAAATCGATCTGGAACTGCGAGTGGGCGCGCGCATACCGCTCTACTGCACCGCGCTCGGCAAGGCGCTGCTCGCCGTCGTACCGGAAATGCGGCGTCGTCGACTTATCTATGACCTGAACTTCATCCCGCAGGGTCCAAACTCGATCATGTCCCCGAACGAACTGGTGGAGGAGCTGGCCGCGCTGGACATCAGAGCACCGGTCATAAGCGACGAAGAGTTTGTCGTCGGCTCCCGCGCGATCGCCATGTACGTCCCACGCCCGAACACCGGACGACCGGTCGGAATCGACATTACCGTGCCCTCCGACGCGATGACGGCCGACGAGCTGCGCGAGCAGATCGGGCCGAGCATCGTCTACGCCGCGAAGCTCATCGCGCAAGCCGAGCCCGATGAGCGACAACGAGACTAGTCGCGGCGAGACTAGTCGCGGCACAGCCTTTTCGCCTGACGCTTCACGAGTCACCATCGCCCCGCGATGACCGCCAAACGCACAGTGCCGAAGACCATCGAACCGCTGGACGCAGACGTTCTCGCTGCGCGCCGGTCGGTGATCCGCGCAAAGCGCCGGGCGCGCAAACTCGCCAAACCGGCCTACGTCAACACCGACGCCTCATGGAAGGGCGGCCTCGCCGGCCTGGCCTACGTCAGCGGATCGCTCGGCAACCGCACCGACCTGATCGCGTGCGGTGGAGCGACTTCGGCTGAGTACCTGGCGCTGCTGATGGCGATGCAAGACGCCGAGAGAGCAGAGCTTCCCGGCCCGATCGACTTCCGCCTGGACTGCACCGCCGTCGTCCACCTCGCCGTCGGCACCACACCGGAGCTTGTAGAGCTACGCCATCGCGTGAACGCCTCGCTGGCCAGCCACCGCGAATGGCGCCTCGTCTACGTGGAGCGTGGACGCAACTGGGTAGCCGACCGGATGGCCCGCCGCGCGCGGCGCGAGTGGCGGACATGATGAAGACCGGAGGTGCGAACCGAGCGGCTTCCAAAACGCTGTGGGCGGTGATTGGCGGTTTGTGGCGGTTGACGGCGGTTGACGGCGGTGTCCGCCGGTGTTGAGGGGCCGACCAAGAGCTGGCAGGCGCGCTTCCTGCCGCTCGCCGATCCGGCGGCGGAAGCGCTGGAACGGCTGCAAGCCCGCGGCGACTACAGCTCGCACGAGGATTACGTGTTCTGCTCGCGCCTCGGACGACGCCTCGATCCCTCAGCCGTGCGTCGCCGCTTCAAGGCTACATGCATGCCAAAGCTCGGCCCGAGGATCTTGAGCGGGTCAATCTGGCGTTTGCGCCCAGGCCATCCACGGACCGGGAGTAGCAGTCCAATCAGCTTTGTCGGCCACACCTGGTGGCGGTGTATGGCGGTGATTGGCGCTATGTGGCGGTGTTCCTCCGCTTACGGCGATAGAAGCCCATCTTGGCTGAGCCTACAAACTCCAGCTGGGCAGCTTCTCGGAGATGCCCGAGGTCACGCTCCAGGCTCCTGAGGGGAATGCCCGTGTGCCTCTGGATGTCCGTTGTATTCGGACGATCAAGTTCGTCAACGGCGGCAAGGATCGCGTCACGCCGCTCGTCCGGGGTGAGCCGAGTCCGTGTTGTGTGTCGGGCTCGCCCCGCGACGTCACCGGTCGATTGCGGCGACAGGCCGCTGGCCGGGTGCGGCCGCAGGATCACCTTGATCTGCGGTCCGTTCTCGATCCATTCAGGCTCGGGGTAGCCGGCGTCGCGGCAGACCCCAATGATGCGGTCGTACCCGCTCCCATAGCCCTCGATGACGCCCAGCCGCATCAGCACACGCGAGACCGCCTTGTTGCGGCGAAGGCTCACACCCGATTCAAAATCCTCGCGGGAGAAGCCCGGTGGCCAGGTTCCCGGACTCGATATCTCCAGGCGATCGGAGAAGAGAGCGACGAAGATCGAAGCGCCTTCCACCGCGTAGTCCGTATGAGCGACGGCGTTGTTCAGAACCTCGCGGATCGCGACGTTTGGGTAGAGGTCCAGCTCTTCTCGGCGGGTGCGGCCTGTGATCTGCACGATCGTGTCGGTGTTGCGCTCGATGAATCTCATCGCTTCCTCGATCCCGTCGAGCACTGTCACGTCGTTGTCGTCGCCCCTGACGACCGGCTTGCTCTTATCGGCTCCGCGAAACACGACGCACCTGATCTGCGCGTCAGGGAAATGGATGGCCTGCTCTCGCCCGAACAGGATGATTCCGGCGCGGGTGGGGACAAGCTGGCCACCGTACTCGGCCAGTACACCGAGCCCTCGCAGCTTCGCGTCCGTCGGACGCTCCCCCACCACATCCAGCCACCGCTTGATCGCCTTCCGATCGAGGTCATCGCGGGTCAGGCGGCCCGCAGGAGTAGAAGGTCACGGCCCTTGTGCGTCACGATCTCGAGTTGGACCGTCGGCTGCGGATCGATCGCGCCCGCAACGGCGTTTGCGAGCTTCTCCTCCTGCTTCTCCACGTCATCGAGCCCAAGGACGACCCTCGTCTGATCCTCAACACCAACGACGAGTGTCCCGCCCGCGGTGTTCAGAAACGAGCAGACGGTCTCCAACACCCGCTTCATGCTCGATAGATCCTGCTTGAAGTCGAGGCGAGTTCCCTCGCGCTCAGATAGGAAGTCGGCAACAGACTTGGCCATCACGACAGCGTAAGCCCCCCGACAGTCTGATGCTTAAGCGCCACCGCACAAGAGGCCGTTCTCGCCGCTGACCGAGAGCCCTAAGCAGTACGACCAGCAGTCGTGACCAAATGATTAGGTGTAGCAGCGCTGTCTGAGTCCGGTACGAAGTCGGACTATAAGGCTTGACTTCTTATAAGGTAGACCTTATACTGACGTTGTGTGGGAGATCAACCTGACTGACCAAGCCGAGGAGTGGTTCCTCGCTCTCGGTGATGTCGAGCGCAGGCAGATCACTGCCGCAATAGATGAGCTAGAGGCACGCGGGCCTGCCCTCGGACGACCATTCGTCGACCGGATCAAGGGCAGCCGCCACCACAACATGAAGGAGTTGCGTTCCATCGGCGGCAACATTCGCGTCCTCTTTGCGTTTGATCCCAACCGGGAAGCCGTTCTCTTGATCGGAGGCGACAAGACCGGGCAATGGCAACGGTGGTACAAGGAGAACATCCCGATCGCCGATGCACTCTATGACGAATATTTGGAGCAATGATGAATACGACCAAGTGGAGCGACGCGCGCCGTAGGACCGTAGGGCCTGACGACGAGCCACATATTCAGCGAGTCCGCGAGGCGATGCGGGCCGAGCTTCGTCTCGCGGAGCTACGCAAGCACCGCGGCGCCAGCCAGGCAAAGGTCGCCAAGCGCCTCGAAGTGTCCCAGTCAAATGTGTCCCAGCTTGAGCGTGGCGACGATGTCAGGCTTTCCACGCTCGACAGCTACGTCCAGGCCCTCGGTGGCCATCTCGAGATCAGCGCTGTCTTTGAGGATGAGACTGTCCCGATCAGCTAAGCCATAGACCCATAACTTGCGTAGCCTTGTCGTCGCGCTGCACGGATGTTCAAGGACCGTCAACTGCGCCCATACCCATCCCCTTAGTGCTGCTGTTTCGTCCTGCGGGGAGGATGTCGGAGATTCAGAGCGTTGCGTACCCCTATGCAGCGCTCACGCAACCACCTGACACAGACCCACGACCATCAAGTGCTGTGGCGATGGCTCCCTACGCTCGTCGCCTCATCCCTATGCGGACAGGACTGGGGAGGTTTTCTCCGCTCCAGCGGATTCTTAATCCGGGACGCAGTCCCGGCACCAATCCCAACACGCATTGTTCGGCTCACGATGCAGATGGGTCCGTCCAGCCCCACGGTGCTCCAATCCGGACCGGAGACCCCCCATCCTGTAAGAACTCTGAACCGGGACGGTCGCCGGGACCTGGGGAACACGGCTGGGGAACATCTTGTCGTTGTCTGTCGAGTCCCAAAACACAAAACGGCTTGGTTACAGAGGATCCTTCTATGGAGCCAGCCGGGATCGAACCGGCGACCTCCTGCTTGCAAAGCAGGCGCTCTCCCAGCTGAGCTATGGCCCCGTGAGTCCTCAATATACGCGCTACAGAGCCGATTCCCCACTCTTTGCTTCAACCGTGGTGGCGACCTCAGGGCCGCGTGAATCAACACTGCTGCCCAATCGCATCGCTGGTAAATACAGCCGAGTCGAGCTTCGTCTGGCCGGCGAGGGTAGCCGATCGGTCAGCGGCTTGCCGTGAGCGTCTTGGCCGTGATGATCCGCTCGCGCCCGTCGGCCGAGACGAGCACGACGGCGTAGCCCTCGTCGAGAGAGCGTGTGATCTCGTGCCCGGCGTGGGGCGAATCAGCGTCCACGAACGCGGCGTGCTCGGGATAAGGCGAGCTGCCCTCGATTGCGAGGTCGATCGCGCGATCCATCGCCTTTGCGGTGGGCGACTCGGCTGGGTTTACGTTGCGCGCCATGCGTCGATCATCTCCTTGTGGCCGGTGCGAACGGCGGTGATCGCGGCCCGCATACCTTCTCCAAGAGTACCGGCATGGAACGTCTCTGCCAGCTCCTTCTCACCGTGGCGGTTGTGCCGGTGCATGTCGTTGACGCCGTGCGCGCCGTCGTATACGCGCACTGTCGTCGCCTCGCCGTCCTCGTCATCGACCGTGAGGACCACCGCATAGTCCGTGACCTCGCGCCCGTGCGTCGTGAACTCCACGACGATGCGCGCGCCGATCTCGTAGTCCAGCACGTCGCGGTAGCGCTGACTCATGCGCCAGGGCCTTCACGCTCGACCCGCGCGCATCGCCGGCCCGACCCACTCTCGAGCGCGGAGGCGAGCGACAGACCCACCAAAGATGACGGGGACGATCACAGACATGAGCGAGAGCGTGCCAGCGAGCCCGGACGGGCACGCCCGCTCACCAACCGCGGACAGAACGGCCACCAAGCGACCTGGGGGCAACGACCGGCCCTACTCGTTGAAGTCGAAGTCCCTGGGCGGGCGCTGCTCGAACCAGAGACGGTCCTGCTCGGGGGTCTCGCGCAGGAAGTCGGGGGTCTCCTCGAGCACGTCCTCCACCGGCTCCTCGCCGGGTGCCGGCTCATCCTCAGCCGACTGCTCGCCCTCGGCGTCGGCCTTGCTATCGCCCGGCATCTCCCATTCAAGCGAGTCGCCGGCGCTCGGCTGCGTATGGGCTGGATGACCCACCGGCGCGGCTCGCCCCCCGGCCGGGGATGCGGGCGTCTCAGTGGCAGCCGATTGACGACCCAGCTCGGCCTCCATGTTGATCTCGACCGTCTCCTGGCCGACGCCGGCAGTCGGATCTCTTGGTGGCTCGGGAGCCTCGGCGTCCGGGGCGCCGGCCTCTGCCTGCAAGTCGTTCGCGCCATCGATGGGATCCACCTCGACGGCCTCGTCCGCGCCCATCGGCGCATCGGCTTCGCGCCGCACCGGCCCAAGGGCGTCGTTCTCCGCGCGAGCCACCTCGCCCGGGTCTGCTCCCCGGAGACGCTGGAGCTCCAAGTGTTCGCGTATGGCGTCGTCGAGCAATCCCATGCGCGTCCAAACCATACTGCGCCGAGCCCGGGCGAGGGAAGGTCCCGCCAGTGGCCCGCCGCATGCGCTTGTCGACTCTCCTCGCCACCCAATCCAACGGCAGAGCGTGAGTGATCGCCGTACACTTTCAATGACCATTGCCCGCAACCCGCGGGCCGCGGGGCTATAGCTCAGTTGGGAGAGCGCCTGGATCGCACCCAGGAGGTCGCCGGTTCGAGTCCGGCTAGCTCCATTTCCCGGGAGAAAAGCTGCGCTAATCGAACCACGTAGTACAGAAAGTCGCCTTGTGGCGGGCTACGCGAAACTCCAGCCCTGGTCTCGGAGGAACCTGAGCACATTGACGCATGGGACGCCGAGGGCATGGCATACCGAGGGTATCTTGGGCTTGCTTGCGGTTCCGCCCTTCTCCTCGGTGACGACAGTAAGGCTTCGAACACGGGCGGTGGCGATGACGAACGGGTCTGCGCCGTTGCGATTCTTGGTGGCCTTCATCAGCAACGGATGTTGAGCGAGCACTTCGCTTGTTGCGCGCTGTATGGGTTCATCAAGTGCCACGAACATGTGCAAGCGGGCTTTGGCCCACTTCGCGAGTTCGTCCTCTTGTCTTGCCAGCTCGACGCGGACCTCGTCGGGGCAGAGGATCTGCTGCTGGTCGATGAGTTCGTCCAGCTTGTCCCATAGCCCAGGAAAGATGTCGGGTGGGTAGGAGCGAGACCAGCACTCGATGAGGACACTCGTGTCGAAGCAGTAGGCCATCAGTCGCGCCCACCACCTGTAGTGGCCAGCTCGGCTTCGAGCTTCGGTAGTCCGTTGAGCTTGATCTCAAGATACTCCGAGAGGTCCGATCCGGTGATGGCGCGCCGGTAATAGGCGTCGAGAGCAGACTCGATGAATCCGCGGCCGAGGTCGCGAACCTTCATGCGGTAATAACTCGGGCCGCCCGAGCGATCTGTCTCTTGTCGCTTGCGCTTCTGCTCTTCACGGAACGCTGCGTAGGCCGCCTTGTACTCTGCCTCCTTTTCTCGCAGGAACTCCCAATCCGTGAGGCCAATCGAATACAGCCTCCGCACGACGGCTTCTCGACTCGTCGAATACTTATCCGAGAGCCCGCTGATCGTGTCTTCACCCCAGCGACGATCGACTGGCGGGTGTTGGAGCAGGGGCTCCGCGCGGAAGGCGTCGAGCGGCATCAGCGTAGCGGCGGCTACCTGATTGCAGAAGATCTCGATCTCATCCGTAGGTCCGCGTGCCCGACGTCTTGGCAGCGCGTCGCATACCCCGTCGGCATGGAGCAGTACGTGCGCGAACTCGTGAAGCAGCGTGAAGATCCGCCCGCGCGGGTGGTCGCCACCGTTGAGCACAATGACGGGTAGACGATCGGTCGAGATCGAGAAGCCACGCATCTCCTGGACAGAGATCGACTGTGCCTGCAAGACGAGCACATCGAGCCCCGAAACCGCGTCGATCCAGGCATTGAGGGCACGCCCTGGATCACCCCACGCTGCCTGTTGTGCGAGGGTCACGCCAAGAAACGTCCGCGCGGCAGTCCCGTATCGCTCAGGGTCTCTGGTCGCTTCGTCGAGCTTGGGCGCTGGACTCACCGGCTCGTCGGCCAACTCGCGCAGCTCAAGTGCCGCTTCACGAGTCGCGTGAGCACGTCGAATGGCCGCCAGCAGCACGGGGGATAGGTGCCCAAGCTGTGCATCGGGAACGCGCCGATAGTCACGTAGCGGCTGATAGTCCCGCGGTGGCTCGGGCAGATAGAAAATCGCCAGAGGGCGCTTATAGGTCTTCGCCGCCGCGCGAAGCTGAGCGATCGTCGGGCTGTCCTCGCCGTCCTCCCAGGAGCGCAGTCGGTCCTCGGACACGCGGAGCTTTGCGGCGGCCGCGTCGAGGCTAAAGCCCGCCGATTGGCGCGCCCACACGAGCAGTTCAGGCTTGATCAGTGCGTCAGGAGTCCGTGCCATGGCAGTCGTCTACCTAGAGCCTACGCACGCCCCCCGATGCTTGGGCGCCAGCTCAGCAGCCAACCACCACGTACCGCCCCCTCCCGATCCGAACGAAGCGTCGATTCGGCCCAGTGATGTTGTTGACGAGGGCGTTCTTGACCGAGCCCCAGCAGACAGTCTCGCCAAGATGGGCCTCGACGGCCGCATGGATGTCCGTAGCCCGCATAGGCTCGGCTCGATCGGCGAGCACCTGCGCGACAGCGTCGACTACCCAGCCCGGACGACGTGGCCGCTGCCGTCGACTCAAGGTAGCTCGTGGCAGACCGCCGCTTGCTCGCAATTGAGCGAGCTTCTTCGCCAGGTGCGCTAGGCGAGACCTGGTGTCCTGGGTAGACAGGACACCAAGAACCGTGTCGCCGATCTTCTTTGCGTCCCCGGCAAAATCATTGTTCGATTTGCGTCCGGCTACGCCCATTTTCAAGAGGTATCGCGACCCTAATCGAACCATTCGCTCTGCTTTGGGCATCTGCGCCTTTGGTTCTTTCAGACCGAGGGATGAGGCACTGTCGGGCGTTTGAAGAACTCGGTATTGCGGTCTACTCAGGTGCATTGGCCAGGAAGTAGACGGGCTTCAGCGGCAGGCGGCGGCGGTCTGAGTCGGGGAGTACCTGCATGTGCTGGACCCAGAGTTCGACGAAGCGCTCGAGGTCGATCAGCTTCAAACGACGCTTCTCCTGCGAGCGTGCCTCCCGCTCGGCCTGCGAGGAGAACCCGGCCGCTGAGATGTAGATGCCGACATCCTGATCGCCGAGGACGGCCATGAAAGCACGCAGGCTCTCGGCAGAGACCTTCTCGGTGTCTCGACGCTTCACCTGTACCTTGATCCGCGGGCCGGTAGTCCCAAGCGGGTCCGTGTGGGCGATCAAGTCGATACCCCCATCCGGGCCGGGCGGGGCGATCCAATCGACGTAGTAGCCCATCGCCTTGAGCAGCGCCGCGACGAGACGCTGAAAGTCGTAGGGCGGCATGGTTGTCAGGTACGCACGGATCTCCGCCCAGGCCGAGTCTTGCGCCTCCTCCAAAGTGCCGGTGCTATCGGCGACCTCGCTCGTTTCCTCGATCTCGGCTTGCTCAGGCTGCTGCTCCTTCTCCCATGCACGGTAGCCTCGGACGGCCTCCCGCTCGAAGGCTTCAGGATCGGAGAACGACCGATACGCCTGCCTACCCTCCTCGGTGCCTGTACGAGCAAACAATGGTGACGGGGCAAGATGCGATGATGCTCGGATGGGCAAGGTCATTGATCTCTTGAACCGGCCGACATACGGCCTCGCGCAGATCGACTCGCTGCTTGGCTTGCAGGCCGGCACGGCGCGTCGATGGATCGACGGCTACCGGCGAAGTGGGAGGCTGTACGCGCCGGTCGTACGAGAACACAGCACCGGGGAGGAGATCGCCACCTGGGGCGAGTTCATCGAGACAAGACTGCTTGCGGAATACCGCGACGCTGGCGTGCCGATGATCCGCATGAGACCTGCAGTCGAAGCGTTGCGCCAGGAGTTGAAAGTGTCGTATCCGCTAGCTTCGGCGCGGACGTGGCTGCGCCCCGAGGGGCGCGACCTCGTGCGAGTAGTCGAAGAGAAGGTCAACCTAGATCCACATTTGGCGCTTGTGGTAGTAGCGACCGGCCAGACGTTGGCATGGTCGGCTGAGGCTGACCGCTTCCGCGCCGCGATCGATTGGACCGGCGACAGCGACGATGCAGAACCGCGCAGGCTGCGGCCAGTGGCCGGGATCAACGAGGTGGTGGTCGATCCGCTGCTCGGGTTCGGTGAGCCTGTCGTGCGAGGCGTCCGGACCGAGGTCATTCGCGAGCTCGTACAGGCGGGCGAATCGCAGGACGCGATCGCCGAGGTGTACGAGCTACCACGAGAGTCCGTGGAAGCAGCCGTGCGATACGAGCTGCTGCGCGCGACGGCCTGACGATGCAACGTGGCGGCCAACCCCGATCGACTCAGATTCTACGTTGACGAGAGCGCCCTCGGTCTAGGCAAGACGCTCGCGGCTGCTCGCGAAGACGTGATCCACGCAGGGCACCCGCTGATCCCGGAGTGCCCACTCGGAACCCTTGATCCCCAGTAGATTCAGGCCGTCGCCGCGCGGAACCTAGTTGTCATCGGGAGAGACAAGCGCATCAGGACTCGCCCCGCCGAGGTGCATCAACTCGTGACGGCAGGACTGAGAGTGTTTCGCATCGGCGGCAAGAGGGACACGACGACTGGGGATGGCTGACTTGGCTTGTGCGCCATTGGGATGAGATTGAGAGCATCATCCGCACCCGCGGCTCCGGCCCGTGGTTTTACGTGATCTATGAGCGCAATATCGCCGAACTCAAAATCCCCGACTCACAGTAGACGGGCCGAATATGGGCACCATCACGCAGGAGATGGTGTACCAACCACTGAAGTCAAAGAGCGAGCAATGTATGGCGTCAGCCAAGATCGACTTGCTCCACTTATGCCAGCACGTACCTCCCTCTGGCAATCCGCACAAATCGGTGCGACGGTCCTGAAATGTTGTTGACTAGGGCATTCTTGACCGAGCCAAAGCAGACAGTCTCG
The DNA here is from genome assembly GCA_050696495.1 of Solirubrobacteraceae bacterium. Taxonomy (GTDB): domain Bacteria; phylum Actinomycetota; class Thermoleophilia; order Solirubrobacterales; family Solirubrobacteraceae; genus Palsa-744. The sequence goes on along the minus strand of JBOGXY010000141.1, from coordinate 31,672 downwards.
CCAAGGAGCGCCTCCACGGCTGCGTGGATGTCCGTAGCTCGCATCGGCTCGGCCCGGTCAACCAAGACCTGCGCCACGGCCTCGACTATCCAGCCCGGACGATGAGGCCGCTGCCGTCGGCTCAAGGTAGCTCGTGGCTGGCCACCGCTCGCACGCACCTGAGCCAGCTTCTTCGCCAAGTGGTCCAAGCCTGATTCGACGTCCTAAGCGGCGAGCGCGCCGACCAACTGCTCGGCGATCTTCTTGACGTCGCCGTCAAAATCATGGTTCGATTTGCTTCCGGTCGTACCCATACGATCTCCCAGCAAACAGCGGGCCAGCGGCCAGCGTCGAGAAAGTAACCGTCAGAAATTGCCCTGGCAGCCGCGCGTGGACGGTGTCAGGCGACGTTCAAGCCTCGGGCTTGCGCGCCGTGACGATCCACGTCGAGGCCGGGGCCAGTACCGCTCCGTCGGTACTGACCCACTCGGCCATGTCCTCGCGCAGAGCCGCGGCGACCGGCTCGTGCAGGTGGACGGCCTGCTCGCCCGCCAGCCGCAGGATCTCCCCAGCCGGGCCGATGCTCATCACGAACTCCACCGCCTCGTCGAGATCGGCTCCGATCAGAATTGGCTTATCGCACCGCAGCAGAGCGATGCTCTCGAAACCGGCGCTCACGAGGATGCCACTGGTCGTGTCCGCGTTGCCCATCGAGAATGGACCCGGACCACAGGTCGGCTCGTCGTACTCCTCGGGCTTTGAGACAAACCGCTCAGTGACGAGCTGGCTACGGTAGAAGCCCTCGTTCTCGACCTTCGATCGCCACACGACCATTGCCAGCCGTCCACCGGGCACGAGCGCCTCGCGCACGTTGCGCAGTGCCGCGACGGGGTTGGCGAAGAACATCGTCCCCATACGCGAGAAGGCGAGGTCGAACCGCTCGTCGAAGGATTGCGCCTCGACGTCAAGGACCTCGAAGCGAGCGTTGCGCACGCCGGCCCGCGCGGCCTCCTCGCGGGCGGTCTCGATGAAGCGCGGAGCCGCATCGACGCCCAGCACGCTGCCTTCGACCTCCACCAGCTTGGCAAGCTGCCGCGCGGTGTCGCCGAAGCCGCACCCGATGTCCAGCGCCCGTTCGCCGGACATCGGAGCTATCACCCGCAGACCTTCGTCGCCATGCACGCCTAGACCGCCCGCCAACAGATGGCGGAAGCGCACGAAACGGTCATACAGCGGGCCATCCCAAGCACGGATCGCCTCCTCGTTGGCACTCAGGGCAACCTCGGTATCGGCGACGCTGTTCATCTCCTCTTTCCTGGTCCGGGCTATGCACGATAACCCTATGCAAACGAGGAGTTCAAGAACTTCCTCACTCAGATCGCATACGCACAAGCGTAGTCAGAAGCGGGACACCGCAGGCCCTCAATCAAAGCCGGCGGGCTTGTGCGCCAAGAATAGGTAGCGGTTCAGACTGAGGAGATAGTCGGGGCCAAGCTCGGTTAGGTCTTCTGCCCACGCCGCGGCTTCGACTTGGCTCACGCCGCGATGCCCGGGTACGAATGCGGCTATCAGCTGGAGCATTCCTGCGCTGTAGGTATTGGGGTCATAGCCGGCGTTGAACAGCGGCACGACTTCCCTGGCGGTGACCTCCAGTCCAGCATCGCGCAGCAGTCGTGTGAGCGTGCGCGGCAGGTGAGGGTGAACGAGATGCTCGTCCCACGCCGCGAGCACACGGTCCATGCGCTCCTCATCGCTCGAAGCCCACACGATCGAATCCCAGTCAGTGTCAAGCACGAGCGCCCTGCCTCCCGGCCGCAACACCCGCCCCAGCTCCTGCAGCGCGGCGGGAACATCATCGACGTACTCGTAGACCTGAGTGCAGACCGCGACGTCGAAGCTCGCGTCCTCGCATGGGAGCGTGTGCGCGCCGGCTTGGAGGTATTCGATCGGAGCGCTTGCAGGCGGCGGTGTGCGCGCTCTCGCGAGGGCAAGCATGTTCTCGCTGAGGTCCACTCCGAAGACCAGTCCGCCAGTCCCTACCGTGGCGGCCATTTCGCACGCGAGCAGACCGGGACCCGAACCGATGTCGATCACGCGCTCGCCAGGCCGGAGCGCCAGCGCCCGCAGGATCGTTTGGCGCTGTTCGATGACATCGGGCGTGGTGTAGATCGCCTCGACGCGCCGGGACGCATCCTCGTCGAACTGCAGTGTGGCGCTCATTGTTCGCCTTCGGTGGGTGAATGGGTCACTCTCGGGGAACGCCAGGGTACACGGCTTGCGTTCTTGCCTCCGGCCGTGCAAGCCGGAGAGCGTCGTCCGCGAACCGTTACTACAACCGGCAGATACGATTGGGGAGAGGCGGCACTCAAGACGGCTGTCCGAACGATGAGGAGCTGGCTATGAGCACGGCGTTCGACCCGGTCCGTTACAAGGAGACAACACGGGACCAGTGGCAGGCGGCGACGGAGGCCTGGGAGGAGATCGAGTCCGCGCTCGGCGAGTTCGAGGGCGAGGACGGCTTCGTCGGTCCTTGCGAGTTGCTGGTCGCAACGGCGATCCGCTGATCACGCCTGTCCCGCAACGCGGCTGCGGGACAGGCGGGGAGACCTGGAAGGTGCGCAACGCACATTGATGGGAGATGAGGTATTGCATATTGGTCTCCTCGGGGCGTTCTCGATCAGCGTCGGCGACAGTGTCATTGCCGAGGACGCTTGGCGGTTGCGCAAGGCCAAGACGTTGATCAAGTTGCTCGCCCTCGCCCCCGAGCACCGCCTCCACGTCGACCAAGCGGCGGAGCTGCTTTGGGCGGGGCGGGATCCGGACTCCGCCCGCAACAATCTCCATCAGGCGATATTCGCGGCCCGGCGCGCGTTGGACTCGATCGGGCTGGACGGCGGGCGCTGCCTGGAGCTGCGCGAAGAACTGATCCTGCTCAGCCCCAAGGACCCGATTCGGATCGACGCGGTCGCCTTCGAAGAGCTCGCCGCCGCGGCCCGCAAGCAGGGCGAGCCCGGCGCTTACCGCTCGGCGCTCGAGCGCTTCGACGCTGAGCTGCTGCCCGCGGACCGTTATGAGGACTGGAGCCGGGAGAGGCGCGATCTCCACGACGAGCTCCGCCTTGCGCTGGAGGCGGAGCTGGCCGAGCTGGAGCAGCACTCCGAGACGCAGCGGGCGGCTGCCAGCGGGCCCGGGCTGCCTTCGCAGCTGACCAGCTTCATCGGCCGCGAGCGAGAGCTGGCCGAGGTCGCGGTGCTGCTGCGCGATGCGAGGCTCCTGACGCTGACCGGGGCCGGCGGCTGCGGCAAGACGAGGCTGGCGCTGCAGCTTGCGGAGCAGCGGAGTGCGGATTTCGCCGACGGTGTGTGGCCGGTCGAGCTGGCGCCGCTTGGCGAGCCCGAGTTGGTCGGCCCGGCGATCGCCCAGGCGCTGGACACCCGGCTCGCCTCCGACCGGGCGCCGGAGATCGCGCTTGCCGGACACATCGGCGATCGCCGGCTACTGCTCCTGCTCGACAACTGCGAGCACCTGGTCGAGTCGGTCGCACGCCTTGCGCAGGCTCTGCTCAGCCGCTGCCCGAACCTGACCGTGCTGGCGACCAGCCGCGAGCCATGCCGCATCCCCGGCGAGGTGACCTGGCGCGTGCCCTCGCTCTCCCTCCCCAGACTGGGGCCCGGGAGGCCCGCGGAGGAGTCGCTGGCGGCGGAGTCGGTGCGGCTGTTCGCGACCCGGGCCGCGCAAGCCGCGCCCGGGTTCGAGCTCGGCGACGAGAACGCGGACACCGTCGCCTCCCTCTGCCACCGCCTTGACGGGATGCCGCTGGCGATCGAGCTGGCGGCGGCTCGCGTGAGCGTCCTCGCTCCGGCTCAAATCGTCGAGCGGCTCGACCACTCGCTTGACCTGCTGTCGGCCGGGGCCCGCACGGCGATGACTCGGCAGCAGACCCTGCGGGCGACGCTCGACTGGAGCTTCGAGCTGCTTGAACACAGCGAGCAGGTGCTGCTGCGCCGGCTCGCCGTGTTCGCCGGCGGCTTCGGGCTGGAGGCGGCCGAGGACGTCGGCGCCGTGCATCCGCTGCGGCGCAGCGAGGCCGTCGCGATGCTCGGCCGGCTGATCGACAAGTCGCTGGTGCACGTCGAGGAGGGACCTGAGGATCGCCGCTACCGGTTGCTTGAGACTGTGCGCCAGTACGCCGTCGAGCGTCTGGAGGAGGCGGGAGAGCGCTCCGTTTTCGAGCGGCGTCATCGCGACTGGTACACAACGCTGGCCGAGAGCGACCCGACGCCTCCCGGCGAGCTGCCGGCCCGGATCACGCTGCGGGGCCTCGATCGAGAGCGCGACAACCTCCGCGCCGCCCTGGCCTCGGCGCTCCTCGCCGATCCCCAAGCGGCGCTGCGTCTTGCGGTCGCCCTGTGGCGTTTCTGGTTGATGCGCGGCTACCTCGCCGAGGGGTATCGCTGGCTCGCCGCCGCCCTGACCGCGGCGCCCGAGGCGACCGCGGTGCGCGCCCGTGCCCTGCTCGCCGCCTGCGTGATCGGGCTGCGCCGCGGCGTCCCCACGGGGATCCACGAGTTCGCGGCCGAGAGCGTGGCGATCTTCGACGAGCTCGAGGACTGGGCCGGAATGTTCGACGCGGTCGAGGTCTCGGCGGCCTACAGAGCGATCGTCAGTCCCGCCCGGGACGTCGAGCTGCTCGTACGCGAACACGAGGCGCTTCTCGCCGAGGGCCTGCCAGCCGAGCGGCCGCCGATGTGGGCGGCTCACACGCGCGGCATCGCCGCCTGGTTCCGGCGCGAATACGGCCCCGCCCGGGAGCATCTGGAAGCCGCGCTGGAGCACGCCGGCGCTTTCAGCGCCGAGCCGCGTCCTGCGCTGTGGCCGGTCAGCTACGGGATGATCTCGGTCGAGCCCGAGATCGGATACCCGCTCGGCCTGCATGAGGACTCCGGGCTCGTCGGCCGCCGCGTGGGCGCCGCCGCGGCCACCGCTCACATCCTCGTGAACCTTGCCGCGGTGGATCGCGCCGAGGCAGATTTCGCGCACGCGGAAGAGCTGATCGAGGAGAGCCTCGCCCGCTTCGAGCAGCTAGGCGACCAGCAGGGCGAGGCATTCGCGCTCAACGCCTTCGGTAACCTGGCCCGGTCCGGCGGCGACTTCGAACGAGGCCGGTCGCTGCTGCAGCGCAGCCTCGCGCTGCGGCGGGAGATCGGCGACCGTCGCGGCGCCGGGATGACCCTCGGCTGCCTTGCGGTGCTCCTGGCCCGCGCCGGCGATATGGACGGCGCGCGCACCTCGGCCGAGCAGAGCCGGAAGTGGTTCGCCGAAAACGACGACCAGTTCGGGCTCGGCGCCGCCGAGCTGAGCCTGACGACGGTAGCGCTTTGTGCCGGCGATCGCGTCGATGCACGGGCTCATCTCGACGCCGCCGCCTCGGTCTATGCAGTGATGGAGGCGACCCACCAGGAGGGGTGGGCGCTGGCGGCGCTGGCGGCGATCTGCGTGGAGGACGACGAGGCTGCGATCGGACGACGCTGGTTGGACCGGGCCGGCCGGCAGTTCGAGCTGCTCGGCGCCGGCGCCGGCATCGCCTACTGCCGGGAATTGCAGGCAAAGACGCTGCAAAGTGATCGCTAAGAGGCGGCCCTTAGCCTCGGGGATGCGTCGTAAGAAGAGACGCCGGAAATCCCAACTGAGGAGGAGCGGTCAATGGCAACGCGAGGAGTGCTTGGAGAGGCAACGCTGAGGGAGTTCGAGGACGGCCTGACGGGCTCAGTGACTCGGCCCGACGACGATACCTACGACGAGGCGCGGGCGATCTGGAACGGTGCGCACGACGCCCGCCCGGCGGTGATCGCCCGCTGCGCCGACGCCGCCGACGTGCGCCACGCGATCGGCTTCGCGCGCAGCGAGGGACTTGACGTCGCCGTTCGCGGTGGCAGCCACAGCATCCCTGGCTTCTCCAGTTGCGACGACGGCATCGTCATAGACCTCTCGCCGATGAAGGGCATCACGGTCGACGTGAGCGGCCGCACAGCCACCGCCGAGGGCGGCGTTACCTGGGGCGAGTTCGACGCCGCCACGCAGGAGCATGGGCTCGCCACGACCGGGGGACTGATCTCGACTACCGGCGTCGCGGGCTTCACGCTGGGCGGCGGGATCGGCTGGCTGATGCGCAAGCACGGCCTCGCCTGCGACAACCTGCGCTCCGCCGAGGTGGTCACCGCCGACGGGCAGATCCTCACCGCGAGCGCCACGGAGAACCCGGACCTCTTCTGGGGCCTGCGCGGCGGCGGCGGCAACTTCGGCGTCGTCACCTCCTTCGAGTTTGCCCTCCACCCGGTCGGCCCGACCGTGGCCGCCGGGCCGGTCTTCTATCCGGGCGAGCGTGCCGAGGAGATCATGCGCTTCTACCGCGATTTCGCGCGCGAGGTGCCGGACGAGCTGTCGACCCTGCTCAACCTGATCACGGCGCCACCGGCCCCCTTCCTACCCGAGGATTGGCACGGCAAGAAGCTCGTCGCCCTCGTTGGCCTCTACTCGGGCGACCCCGAGGATGGGATGAAGGCGATGCAGCCGATCCGCGACCTGGGCGACCCCGTCGCCGACCTGGTCGGCGCGATGCCCTACGTGCAGATGCAGAGCCTGCTCGACGCGCTCTGGCCGAAGGGCACTCAGGCCTACATGAAGGCGGGCTACTTCCGCGAGCTCGACGACCAGGCGATCGAGACGATGGCCCGCTATCACCAGAATGCGACCTCGCCGTCCTCGGAGATCCATATCCAGCAGTTCGGCGGAGCCATCGCGAGGGTCGGCGAGGACGAGACCGCGATCGGCGAGCGCCAGGCGCCGTTCGTGCTCAACGCGATCGCCACCACCCACGAGCCGACGGGAGGCTTCGACACCCACGTCGAGTGGGCGCAGCGCCTCTATGCCGAGATCGAGCCCTCGCTGACCGGCGGCGCCTACATCAACTTCCTCTCCGCCGAGGGAGACGAGCGGGTGCGCGCCGCCTACGGGGCGGACAAGTTCGACAGGCTGCGAGCGCTGAAGGATCGCTACGACCCGACCAACCTGTTCCATTTGAACCAGAACATCCCCCCGCGGCGTAAGAGTTAGGGGCGGGCAATGGAGCAATTCGATGTGATCGTGGTCGGGGCACGCTGCGCGGGGTCACCGCTGGCGGCGTTGCTTGCCCGACGCGGCGTGCGCGTTGCTGTGGTGGAGCAAGCCACATTTCCGCGCGACACACTCTCGACGCACCTCATTCACGCGCAGGCGCTGGCGTTCCTTGACCGCCTGGGAGCGATGGAGAAGATTCGTGCGACCGGTGCGCCACTCGTCGGGCGCTTTGACGCGCGCCAGGAGGACCTGGAATACGTCCCCCGCGTTCCCCAGCAGCCGGGTGACGTCGGCGGTCTGGTGTCGGTGCGCCGCACTTTGCTCGATCCGATCTTGGCGGATGCCGCAGCGGAGGCGGGCGCCGATCTGCGAATGGCGAGCAAGGTTACGGGCCTGATCGAGGATCAGGGTCGGGTGACAGGTGTGCGGGTCGCGCAGAACGGCTCGGCGACCACGCTGAAGGCGCGGCTGGTGGTCGGCGCCGACGGCCGCAACTCGACGATCGCGGGCCTCGTCGGGGCTCGCAAGTACAACCTCACACCGAACGAGCGCTTCGCGTACTGGTCGTTCTTCGAGGGAGCCGATCCGGGCCCCGGTCCGGCGTTCGTCTTTCATCGCTGGGGCGATCGACTCGTGTTCGGGACGCCCAGCGACAGCGGGCTGTATCAGGCCGGTGTCATCGCGGATCTGCGTGAGCTCCCTCGTTTCCGCGGAGATCTGGAGGGCAGCTTCATGGAGTACCTACGCAGCTGTGAGCCGGTGGCGCAGGCGCTCGACGGGGCGCGGCGGGTGGGCAAGATCTTCGGGATACTGCGCTGGGAGGGGTTCTTCCGGGAGGCCTGTGGCCCCGGCTGGGTGCTCGTCGGCGACGCCGGACACTTCAAGGACCCCACGCCCGGCGCGGGGATCCAGGACGCCTTCCGGCAGGTCGACGCGCTCGCGCCGGCGATCGCCGGCGCGCTGAATGGCTCCGCAGAGGACACCGACCGCGCGCTCGAGGCCTGGGGGCGCTGGCGCGACCGGGATGCAGCCGGGCACTACTGGTTTGCGACCGACATGGGCAAAGCGGGTCAGATGCCCACCGTGCTGCCCGAGATGCAAAGGCGGCTCCTCGCCCAGGACAAGATTGACCTCGTCACCGATCTGTTCACCCACCGCTCGCGACCCTCAAAGGTCATCACGCCACCGCGCCTGCTGGGCGCCACCGGCCGGCTGCTCCTACGACCGGGATGTCAGCGACGGAAGCTGTTTCGTGAGGTCGGTGGGCTGATCGCCGAGGACACCCGCCGCAGGCGTCTCAACCGCCGTCCCGTATACGTGGCGGCCGCAGCCTGCACGGACGCGGGAGCAACAGAGGTGCAGGACAGCGCGATAGGCTGAACCCGGAAAGGCCCGATCACGATGCCCCTCTACATGGACCGTCACGACCTCGCGGACGCGACTGCCGTCGACCTCGCGGCCGCCCATATGCGCGATCTCGAGGTGCAGGACGAGTTCGGTGTGCGATTCGTCACCTACTGGTTCGACGAGGGAGCGGGGAGCGGCTTCTGCCTGGTCGAGGGCGCGGACGCAGACGCCGTCGAGGCAGCCCATCGGGCATCTCACGGGCTGCTTCCGTCGAACGTCATCGAGGTCGATCAGGCCGCCGTGCGCGGCTTCTTCGGCCGGCTCGCTACCCATCCGCCCGGCGAGCCATACACCGAAAGCGCATTTCGAGCCATCCTCTTTACCGACATGGTCGACTCCACCCGTCTCACCCAGCAACTGGGAGACCGTGCGGCGATGCAGCTACTCCGGGTACACGACTCAGTCGTACGCACCGTCCTCGCACGCTTCGGCGGCAGCGAGGTCAAGCACACAGGTGACGGGATCATGGCCGCGTTCACCTCCGCCTCTCAGGCTGTTGGCGCGGCGATGCAGATCCAGCGGTCCCTGCAGGAGCGCGACGAACCGCCGCAGGGGCACCTGCACGTGCGCGTCGGGGTGGCGGCCGGAGAGCCCGTCACCGAGCAAGACGATCTCTTCGGCGCGGCGGTGCAGCAGGCCGCGCGATTGTGCGCGTGCGCTCAGCCGGATTGCATTGTCGTCTCCTCCGGCGTGCATGATCTCTGTCGAGGCAAGGGCATCCGGTTCTCCGACGGCGGCCCCATCGCCGTCAAGGGCTTCGACGAGCCGATCGGGCACTTCGAGGTCGAGTGGCGCGACTGAGCATCTGTCCGACCAGCTTCGCCTCATGCGCTTCGACGCCCGCACACCCGCGCAGCAGCAGGATGCCGAGGAAAATGACATCGCCGAGAACTCTCGTCGCATAGCGCGTGTCCCGCGGCTTGGCTCGATTCGCGAACGGTGGAATCGTTTCTACGGGGCCGTGGGTCCGTCGAGTGCGCACTCGGCAGGCTCAAGAACGAATGGGGCTCGCGCCCTTGTGCGCTTTTGAGGATGCCACGACCGCGCAGCGAGCCCGAATCGCACCCAGGAGGTCGCCGGTTCGAGTCCGGCTAACTCCATTTCGCCGGACATAAGTGTTCAAGGGCAAACCACGAGTCGGACAGTCCTAGCGCCGCGAAAGAGGACCACCCGCCGGTCGTAGCGAAGTTGACCGAGCCATGACCGGCGTGGGAGACTCACAACACCGCAAGCAGTTGAGCGTCTCCGAGATGGAGCGGGCGAGGCATGTCCTGCGGTCCGCCTGGGAGAGCTTGCCACCGGCTCATCGCATGTTGCTCGAAGCGATCGGCGCATCGCAATGGCAGGTCGTCAACGAGCCGCTCGGGGGAGCAGTCGACGGCTTCTTGCGCTCCGCCGGGCATCGCACGCTTCCGTCGTCGGTCCAACGCAAGTTGGACCTTGCGCAAGGCGTCTGGCTTCAGGAGCTTCGGATCATCCTCATCGACGCTGGTCATACGAAGCTCATCGGTATCGACACGCCCACCTACGAGTGGTTCTTGGCCCGAACGGCCTGGCACGAGTGGGGACATGCGCTGAGCGTCGCTCGCTGCTCGCAGGAGGACGTCGCTGCTGGGACGAGGCTCTTGGGCCTTGCGCCACCCGGCGTCAGCGAGGGTATCCGGAAGGCCGGCTATCGTTCGACGGACTACACGCATGAGCTGGTGGCCGAGATTTATGCGCTGCTGATGGCGAGGCGCCAGCGAAAGGTATCGGGTAGACCACCATGGCTGAACGACGAGATCTACAACCTCGTGAAGAGGGTGACAGGGTGGAGCGATTGAGCCCCCCGGTCGGCTACATGCTTGGCAAGGACCAGCAGGTCCAAGATGTTCTCGCGGTGGAAGCCGAACTGCTCCGCAGCGAGGGCATCGACCCGGCCTGGCCGGGGTTCGAGGAGACCGGAGCAGTCTGACCGGTCAACCGGGTGGGCCGTAATCCCGCCCTTCAACCAGCGCCCGTCGCAGAGCCTCAACCCGGCCTTGACCGTTTCGTCTTGGTCTCCCAGCGTCCATTCAGGACGAATAGGATCGAGACTGATTCCCATTCATGCGCTAGGCTCGTCCTGCCGTGAACGCGCCCGCCGCAGTAACGAGAGGCCTCGCGAAGGCCACCGACAGCCCGCCGCGAAGACCGCGCACAGCTCTGCTCGCGGCGCCCCTGCTCGCCCTCGCGGCACTGCTCGCCCCACTCGCCGGCTGCAGCTCCTCCCTCCCGGCCAGCCCTCCCCCCGGCAAGCTGCAAGTCACCGCCGCCGAGAACTTCTGGGGCAGCATCGCCACGCAACTCGGCGGCTCCAAGGTCGCCGTCACCAGCATCGTCACCAACCCGGCGACCGACCCCCACGCCTACGAACCAACCGCCGCCGACGCGATCGCCTTCGCCCGCTCACAGCTGGCGATCGTCAACGGCATCGGCTACGACAACTGGGCGGCGAAGCTGCTCGCCGCCAACCCCTCCAGCACACGCGCCGTGCTCGACGTCGGCAACCTGCTCGGACTCGGCCAGGACGCCAACCCCCACCAGTGGTACTCGCCCACGAGCGTGCAGCGCGTGATCGACCAGATCACCGCCGACTACCAGCACCTGGATCCCAAGAACGCCGCCTACTTCACCCAGCAGCGCATCGCCTTCCAAACGCGGAGCCTGGCCCGGTACAACCGCCTGCACGGTGAAATCCACGCTCGCTACGCGGGCACCCCCGTCGGCTACAGCGAGAGCGTCTTCGCACCGCTCGGACAGAGCCTCGGCCTGAAGCTGATGACTCCTTACAGCTTCGCCAAGGCGATCGCCGAGGGCGCCGACGTCAGCGCCGCGGACAAGCAGACCGTCGACCGCCAAGCCGAAGACCAGGCGATCAAGGTGTGGGTCTACAACAGCCAGAACGTCACACCCGACGTGCAGAGCGTCAACCAGCTCGCCCGCGCCGCCCACATCCCGACCGTGACAGTCACAGAGACGCTCTCGCCCGCCTCGGCCAGCTTCGAGCAGTGGCAGAGCGCGCAACTGAGCGCCCTGCGCGAAGCGCTTCACCAGGCGACCGGGCGATGAGCGAGGTTCCAAAACCTATGAGCGCGCCGCCCGAGCCGCCCAGCCCGGCCGCCTCGACAAACGCGGTACGCCTGGAGAACGCGCGGGCGCGGATCGGCCGGCACACCGTCTGGAGCGAGGTGAGCGTCACGATCGGCCGCGGCGAGTTCGCCGCGATCCTGGGTCCCAACGGCTCGGGCAAGACCACGCTGCTGCGCGTCCTGCTCGGCGAGCTGGCATTGGCGCAGGGAAGCGCCTCGGTGCTCGGCAAGCCGCCGGGCGCGCTCAAGGGCCAGATCGGCTATCTGCCCCAGCGCCGGCACTTCGATCCGGGCGCGCGCATCCGCGGGCGCGACCTCGTCAGGCTCGGCCTCGACGGAGCCCGCTGGGGCCTACCGTTGCGCCGCTCCGGCGCAGAGCAGGTGGACACCGCGATCGAGCTGGTCGGCGCGAGCGCCTACGCCAAGCGATCGATCGGCGAGCTCTCCGGCGGCGAGCAGCAGCGCCTGCTGATTGCCCAGGCACTGGTCAGCCGCCCGCAACTGCTGATCCTCGACGAGCCGCTCGACAGTCTCGACCTGCCCAACCAGAGCGCCGTCGCCGCGCTGCTGGCACGCATCTGCCGCGAACAGAACGTGACTGTCCTGCTGGTCGCCCACGACGTCAACCCGCTGCTCTCCTACCTGGACCGCGTCGTCTACTTCGGCGCCGGCGCGGCTCTGGTCGGCGCGCCGCGCGAGGTGATCACAGCGCCGACGCTCAGCCACCTCTACGGCGTACCCGTCGAAGTGCTCGAAACGGCAGACGGCCGGCTGGTCGTAGTCGGCCTGCCAGAGCCGCCCGCCCACCACAGCGACCGCCATGCTCATAACCACTAGCGCCATCGCGGCGACGGGCCCGTCGCTGGACCCGTTCTCCGACCTGCGGCAGTTGACCGCCTACCCGTTCATGGTCAGTGCGCTCCAGGCCGGGACGATCGTCGCCGTGATGGCGGGCGTGATCGGCTGGTTCATGGTGTTGCGCCGTCAGACCTTCGCCGGCCACACGCTGTCGGTGATGTCTTTCCCCGGCGCCGCCGGCGCGCTGCTGATCGGCCTCTCCGCCGCCGCGGGCTACTTCCTGTTCACGGCGATCGCCGCGCTGATCATCGGCGCCGCCGCCGGAACCCAGACCCGCCGGCGCGCGCACGGGCAGGAGGCCGCGATCACCGGAGCGGTACAGGCGTTCGGGCTGGCGTGCGGCTTCCTGTTCCTGAGCCTCTACCAGGGTGTGCTCGGCAATTACGAGAGCCTGCTGTTCGGCAGTTTCCTGGGCATCACCCGCGGCCAAGTGCTTGCGCTGGCGCTAGTGGCCGCCGTCGCTCTGGCGCTGCTTGCGATCGCCGGACGACCACTGCTGTTCGCCTCCCTCGACGAGGGCGTAGCCCAAGCACGCGGCGTTCCCACGCGCGCGCTGAGCCTCGGCTTCCTGCTGCTGCTCGGCCTCGCCGTCGCGGAGACCGCACAGATCACCGGGGCGCTCCTGGTCTTCGCGCTGCTGGTGGCGCCACCGGCCACCGCGCAGGTCCTCACCCCTCGCATCGGGGTGAGCCTGGCGCTGAGTGTGCTGATCGGCGTGCTCGTCACCTGGGTGGGGTTGGCGCTGGCCTACTTCTACGAATATCCCGTCGGCTTCTACATAACGACGGTTGCGTTCCTCGCGTACCTGCTGGCCCGCGCCGCGCGCGCGCTCGCCGACAGCCCGACGCCGTTCACGGCAAAGCGCGCGCTCCCGGCCCAGGAGAGCGCTTGATGTTCGCCCACGAGTTCTTTCGCAACGCCCTGCTGGCCGGCACGTTCGTCGCGCTCGCCTGCGGCGCCGTCGGCTACTTCGTCGTGCTGCGCGCGCAGGTGTTCGCGGGCGACGCCCTCAGCCACGTCGCCTTCACCGGCGCGCTTGGGGCCGCGGCAGCCGGCATCGATGCGCGCGTGGGCCTGTTCGCGGCGAGCATCGCCGTCGCGCTCGCACTCGGCGCCGTCGGCGGGGTCAGGGCTCGCCGGCCCGCTGAGGATGTGACGATCGGGATCGTGTTCGTCTGGGTGCTCGGGCTCGGCGTGCTGTTCTTGGCGCTGTTCAGCGACGGTTCGGGCGCCGGCGACGGCCTGCTCGGCGCGCGTGCCCTGTTCGGCTCGATCTTCGGCCTGAGCGCCGCCGACGCGCGGCTGGCCGCCGTGATCGGCGCCGCGATCTTCGTGGCGATCTTGGCGATCGCACGGCCGCTGCTGTTCGCGAGCGTTGACCCCGGCGTCGCGGCGGTGCGCGGCGTGCCGGTCGCCGCCCTCGGACTGGTGTTCCTCGCCTTGGTCGGAGCCACCGCGGCCGAGGCCACCCAGGCGGTCGGGGCGCTGTTGCTGCTCGGACTGATCGCCGCCCCCGCCGGCGCCGCGCACAGGCTCACCTCCAATCCCTACCTGGCGCTGACGCTGTCAGCGGCGCTGGCGGTGCTCGCTATGTGGCTGGGACTCGTGCTCAGCTACGCGATCCCCAGTTTGCCGCCGAGCACGGCGATCGTCGCCACCGCCACAGCCTGCTACCTGCTCGCCTTCCTTTTCAGCATCCGACCGCGCGGCGGACATCGCGGCGCCCGACTCCTCGCCGCGCCACACACCGTCCATGGCGTGACCGAAAACTAGACTGAGAAGCGATGGGAGAAAACGCGATGGCAAAGACACCTACCGAGGACTGGGCGACCCACGCACAGCAGGTACTAACCCAGAACGGCCACCACTCCGGACAGGCGCGGCGCGCGCTGCTGCGGTTGCTCTCCTCCCAGCCATGCGCGCTCTCGGCGATCGAGATCGAAGATGCATTGCGTGCCGGTAAACGCCCGGTCGCGCGCGCCAGCATCTACCGCATCCTCGACGAGCTCGAGCAGCTGCGCCTGGTGCAGCGCGTACAGGTCGGCCAGGACATGACTCGCTACGAGCCGCTCCGCGGCAAGGACGGGCACCATCACCACCTCGTCTGCGACAGCTGCGGCGCGGTGACGCCCTTTACCGACGAGAACCTCGAGGAGGCGATCCGCAAGCTCAGCACGCGGCTGCCTATGCGCGTCGCCGAGCACGAGATCGTGCTCCACGGCTCTTGCCAAGCGTGCGCCGCAAGCTGAACCCTGCTGTGTGTACTGCCGCGCCCGCGGGCCGAGCGTTACTTCACTGATTAACGACGGCGCTTACCGGCACCCGCGACGCGCTCACGTGGCGGATAGCGCTTGCGCTCGGCGTCGGTCATCTTCCTGATCACGAGCCGACCTTCGGCGACCTGCTCGGCAATGTCCTTGAGCTTCTGCTCGTGGCGCTCTTGCTGGCGCAGCTGCTGTGGTCCCGGCATCTAGCCTTCAGGCTAACAGGTCGCAGAGACGCTCCGGATAATCGACGGCTTTGGATTTTCCGGTAACCGACGCACTTGCCTGGCAGACAGAATAAGCTGACACAGCCGGCCAGCCCATCGCCGATGGCCACCCTCTCGATCTCCACGCCGCCCCAGCAAGACGGTAACCAGGTGCCCGCGCGCCATCAGGACGCCTCGTCGTGGCGGCAGATTCTCGCTCCATACATGCGGCCCAGTCGCTCCCGCGCGATGCTTGACCTGGCGACATCGGCGATCCCTTACCTGGTCGTCTCGGTCGGGATCTACCTCGCTCTGTCGGTATCGGTACTGCTAGCACTCGCCTTGGCCATCCCCGCCGCGGCGCTGCTGGTACGCACGTTCATCGTCTTTCACGACTGCTCACACGGCTCGTTCCTCGCATCCAAACGCGCCAACTCGTGGCTTGGCATCGGGCTCGGGCTGTTGCTGTACTCGCCGTTTCTACGCTGGCGCCACGACCACGCCGTTCACCATGCCACCGCCGGCGATCTCGACCATCGCGGCGTCGGCGATATACGCACGCTGACAGTCAGCGAATACGGAGCGCTGCCGTGGCGCGCTCGCCTGGCCTACCGGCTGACGCGAAATCCGCTGGTGATGTTCGGCGTCGGACCGATAGTCGCGATGATCGTCGGGCCCCGCATCGTCGCTCGCGGCGCACGACCGCGCATGCGTCGCAGCGTGATCGCGACCAACATCGCGCTGGCGGTGATAGTCGGTGGGTTGTGCTGGCTGATCGGCTGGCGCGACTACCTGCTGGTCGCCGGACCGTCGGCGCTGCTTGCCGGATCGGTCGGCATCTGGCTCTTCTACATCCAGCACCAGTTCGAGGATGCCTACTGGGAGAGCCACGGCGACTGGAACTACGCCGATGCGGCGCTGCGCGGCAGCTCTTATCTGAAGCTTCCGCCAGTCCTGCAGTTCCTGACCGGCAACATCGGCTACCACCATGTTCATCATCTGAGCGCGCGCATTCCCAATTACAACCTCAAACGCGCACACAACGAGAATCCCGTCTTTCACGACGTGCCAACGCTCTCGCTGTGGGACGCGCTGCGCGCTGTGACACTGAAGCTGTGGGACGAGGAGAGCAAGCGCCTGGTCACTTTCGCCCAGGCTCGCCGCAACCCGGCCTGCTAAGTTTGCGCACAGCGGTCGGAACACTCGGCCGCGGGGCAGCTCGCTTGAGTACCGCTTACCGCGGTTCGGGTCAGCATCAGCCTCCCGAACCGACGCGGCCTCCAAGCGCTGCGCAGAAGGAGTAACACGACATGAAGTCATTTGCCGATTTGGGCGTATCGCCCGCGGTTACCGACGCGCTCAGCCGCCGCGGCATCCATGAGCCGTTCGCCGTTCAACGACTGGTCATCGCCGATGTGACGAGCGGCCGCGACGTACTCGTAAAGTCACCGACCGGGTCGGGCAAGACGCTCGCCTTCGGTATCCCGATGGTCGACTCGATCGCCGCCGAGCAGGCGCGACCGGCGGCGCTCGTGCTGGCCCCCACACGCGAGCTTGCCTGTCAGATCGTCGAGGAGCTACGCGACGTCGCCCACTCACGGGCGCTTCGGATCTGCGCCGTCTACGGCGGCGTCGGCCTGAGCGCACAGGCCAAGAGCGCCGCCCGCTCGCACATCCTGGTGGCTACGCCGGGACGCCTGGAGGACCTGCTCGCCCGCCGCGCTTTCACGCTCGACGCGGTCCGCGTGCTGGTGCTCGACGAGGCCGACCGGATGCTCGACATGGGCTTTCGCCCGGCGGTCGATCGCATCGTCGCCGCCTGCCCGGCCGAGCGCCAGACGCTGTTCTTCTCGGCGACCCTCGACGGACTGGCCGGCGATGTCGCCACCCGCTACACCAAAGAAGCCTTGACGCACGAGCATGCCCCTTCGGGCGCCGGCGCCGTGGAGAAGGTCGAGCATCGGTTCCTGACCGTCAAACCCGACGGACGGATGCAGGCGCTGCTTGCCGAGCTCGGGGCGCAGCGCGAGCTTGCGCTCGTGTTCGTGCGCACCAAGCGCGGCGCCGATCGCCTCGTCAAGCAACTGGGAGGCGCCGGTGTGAGCGCCCTTGCCATTCACGGCAACAAGTCACAACGGCAAAGAGAGTCCGCGCTCAGCCGCTTCGAGTCCGGCCATGTGAACGTGCTGGTGGCCACCGATGTCGCCGCTCGCGGCATCGACGTCCGCGGCATCTCACACGTGATCAACTACGACGTGCCCGACGGCGCGGACACCTACACCCACCGGATCGGACGGACAGGGCGCGCCGGACGCGCCGGCGTGGGCATCACGCTCGTCGCACACACCGACAAGCACGAAATGCGCAAGCTCGCTGATCATCTTGGTATCGAGCACGGTCTCGGCCAAGGCGATTCACACCGAGATTCCCAGGGTCCGGCTCGAGGCTCACAGCGCAAGCCTCAGGGTCCCGGCCGGTCCGGCGGGCACGGCAAGCCCAGGCCCGCGTCCGATTCGCGTGCGCGCCGACGTCGTCGGCGAAGCCCCGCTGGGGCCACTGGTTCCTGAAAGGAGCGTCTGCGAAAATCTCGGGTAGATGAGCCTCGTCCCCGAGATCCGTCGAGCGAGCGCGGCGGATGTTCCCGCGCTCGCCGGGACGCTCGCACGAGCCTTTTACGACGATCCCGTCGCTATCTGGTCGTGCAAGCACGACCACCTGCGCCCGAAGGTCCTGGAGCGCTTCAACGCCACGCGCGTGCGCCAACTACTCGATCGCGAGGAGGTCTGGACCGACCCAGAGTTGCGTTGCGCCGCATTGTGGGCGCCGCCCAAGCAGTGGCGCGAGAGTCCCCGCCAGGATCTGGAGATCGCCCGCTGCCTGCTTCATCCGCGACTGTTCTGGCGGATGCCGCTGCTTGCGCGCGGCTTCGGCTCGATGGAGATGGCCCACCCTTCCGATCCGCCGCACTGGTACCTGGCGGTGCTCGGCACCGACCCAAGCGCCCAGGGCCGGGGCCTTGGCTCGGCGGTGCTCGCGCCTGTACTCGAGCGCTGCGACGAAGACGGCCTCGGCGCCTACTTGGAGTCCTCCAAGGAGAGCAACATCGCTTTCTACTCCCGCCATGGCTTTCGCGTCAGGCGCGAGCTGCAATTGCCGCGCGGCCCCAAGATGTGGGCGATGTGGCGCGACCCACTTACTTGAAAGTCCACTTGACAGCCCCCTCCAATTTAGGTTACTGTCAGTAACACGAACTAGGGGCGCCCGGCGACCTGGGCGAGCAGAGAGGGGTGGCGGGAAATGAAGCGTTGCGCTCGCATCTTTACTGCTGCCCTGCTCGTCGCGGGCTGTCTGCTACCGGCCGCGTTTGCCTCGGGCACCGCGGAACTCGTAGCCCAGGAGCGCTTTACCCCTGACCGACTCGGCGCCTCCACCAACCTTTCACTGACGGCCGACCTCCCGGCGCTCGCGGGCCAGGCCCAACCCGAACGAGTGACAAAGCTCACGCTGTACGCGCCGGCCGGCCTCGGCATCGACGCACGCGGGGCCCTCACCTGCTCGCGAGCGGCACTCGAACAGCGCGGGCCGCCGGCCTGCCCGGCCAGATCGCGTGTCGGCTTCGGCGGCGGGATCGGAGTGCTCGCGTTGCCTTCGCGAACGATCCGCGCGCATTTCACACTTGACTTCTTCTTTGCCTCGACTCGACCGGGCGCTCTGAACCTGCTCGCCTACGCCAGCACCACCTCGCCGCTGGTCGAGGAATTGGTGCTGGTTGCGCGCGAGGTGCCGGCGCCCAAGCCCTACGGCCTGGGCTTCAGCGTCGAAGTGCCGCCGATCGCGTCGCTCCCCGGCGCCGCTCCAGCCTCGCTTGAAAGCGTGTTCGCCTCGCTCGGCGCCGCCAACGTGCAGTACTACGAGACCGTACATGGCAAGCGCAAGCTGGTGACCCTGCGCGGCCTGCTCGTACCCAAGAGTTGTCCCCGCGGCGGCTGGCCCGCCGAGGCCGCGGTCGTCTTTGCCGGCGGCGCTTCGCTGAGCGTCCATCCGAGGGTCCCATGTCCGGCCGCATAACCGCCGGCGCGCTAGCGCTGTTTGTTCTGGCCTTCGCCGGTGCGGGCGCAGGCGCACTTGCCGGCGCGTCTTCGAGCACCGCGCAAACGGACGGGAGCTCTGAGAGCGCTCACATCACGGCCACCCTGAGCCCGAACCGCCTCAGCGCGGCGGCGCGGATGAACATCGACATCTCCTACGGTCAGGCCGGATCGGAACTGCCGCCGCCGGTACGACACGCGCTGCTGCGACTGCCGGCCGCGCTCGGAATCGACATCCCGACGCTGCGCGCCTGTTCGGCCGCGCACCTGCGAGCACACGGCGCTCACGGCTGTCCGCCGCAGTCGTTGATCGGCACAGGGCAGGCGCTCACCGACGCGCTGCTCGGCTCGCAACTGCTCAGCGAGCACGTCGCACTGTCGCTGTTCGTCGGCCCGCTCGTCAACCTCGAACCGACATTCGAGATCCTCGCCGAAGCGCTGACACCATTTCACGAGCGCGTCGTGATCCTCGGCAGGGTGCTGGCGGACGACCCTCCGTTCGGCGAAGACCTGTCGATTGCGCTGCCGCCGATCCGCACGCTCCCGCTCGAGCCCTACGCCTCGATCGTCTCCCTGTCGCTGTCGATCGGCCCGCGCCCAGGCGCCCGCTCGGGCGAGTCAAACGCCGTGCTCGTGCCGGCGCGCTGCCCGCCGGGCGGCTTTCCGTTTGCGATCGAATCGAGCTTTGCCGACGGCGACTCGAGCAAGACCCTGACCAACGCAACCTGTCCACGATGAGCAACACAGAAACGAGGAGACCATGAGCCACCGACGCAACGCCCCGCTGCTGGCCGCCACCGCCGCGGCAGCACTCGCGCTCGCCGGACTTGCCACCCAGAGCGCCTACGGTGGCGCCAAACCGAAGGCACGTAGCGCCGGCACCTTCGAGCTCAACGAGAACGGCAACCTGCACCTGACGAGCAAGCACGGTTTCACCCTCAATGAGCAGGGACGGGCAACCGGCACCGTCAAAGGCACGATCTATGTGCACCTGACGATCGTCTCCTCCTCGCGCGTCACCGCCGAAATGAACATCTACCCGAGCAATGGCTCGATCACCGCAAAGGGCAGCGCCGCCTACCACCGCGGTCATTCCAGCGCGAGCTTCTCCGGGTCGCTGTCGGTCGTGCGCGGTACCGGCGCCTATAGCCACGCGCATGGGTCGGGCCTCAGCCAGAGCGGCACGATCCAACGCTCCAACGACGCCGTCACCGTTCACGTCAGCGGCCGAGCGGCGGACTGACCGACGGCGCGGACCAGCCACGGCGAGCGAGGGAGAAAGAGGACAGGGCGATGTTGGAGCTACGAGACCTGGTCAAGCACTACCCGGCCGTCGGCGGCGAGAGCGTGCGCGCGGTCGACGGCGTCTCTCTGCAGGTAAACGCGGGAGAGATGGTCGCCCTGTACGGCCCGTCGGGCTCGGGCAAGACGACCTTGCTCTTGATGATCGCCACCTTGCTCGCGCCGACCTCGGGCGCCGTGCTGATCGGCGGGCGCGACGTCTCCTCGCTCTCCGAGCGCGAGGCATCCGCCTTTCGCCTTACAGAGCTCGGCTTCATCCGCCAGAGCTTCGATCTGCTGCCGGGGGTCAGCACGATCGACAATGCGCTGCTGAAGCTGCTGAAGGCCAAGCGCTGGCGCGCGGCTCAGCGCGAGGTGACACCGTTGCTCGAGCGCCTCGGGCTGGGCGAGCGGCTGAACCACCGCTCAGAGACACTGTCGATGGGTGAGCGCCAACGTGTGATGATCGCCCGCGCCCTCTCGACCCGGCCGAGCCTGTTGCTCGCCGATGAGCCGACCGGCAGTCTCGACACCCAGCGCGGGCGCGAAGTGCTCGAACTGCTGCGCAGCCTCTGCCACGAGCAGGGTGTGGCCGTCGTGCTCGTCAGCCACGACCCGATGGCCTCACGCTACGCCGACCGCGTCTACACGTTGCGCGACGGTCGCCTCTCCCATTACCGCGCCGAGCCGCTCGCCGACTACGAGGTCGCGCCTGTATGAAGCCAAGCAACATCCTGCGGCTCTACCGGGTACGCCTGCGCGCTCGCTGGGCGCAGGAGTGCCTGGCGATAGTCGGCATCGCCGCCGGAGTGGCATTGCTGTTCGCCTCGCAGGTCTCGAGCACCTCGCTGCAGGGCTCGGTCGATCAGCTCACCCACGGGATCGAGGGCAACGCCAAGCTGCAAATGCTCGCGCGCGATCCGCACGGCTTCGCGCAGTCCACACTCGCGCGGGTGCGCGCGGTCCCCGGCGTACGCGCGGCCGCGCCGATACTGGAAGCCGGCGCCAGCGCACACGGCCCGCACGGGAGCGCCTCAGTCGAGCTGATCGGAGCCGACGAAAGCCTCGCCTCGCTGCACGGCAGCCTCGTCGGTAACCGCTCGCTGGCGCCGTTTGGCGGAATCGGCGCTGTGGTACTGCCGGCGCCGCTCGCGAACAAGCTGGGCGTCGTCAAGTTCGGCCAGGAAATCACGCTGCAGCTCGCCGGGCAGACTGTCAAGGCGCCGCTCTATCAGGTGCTGGGCCGCCGCCAGATCGGGGCGCTGACCGCCAGCCCGGTAGTCCTTGCGCCGCTCTCTTATGCCCAGGAAGTGACCGGGCTTCGCGGGCGCGTGACGCGCATCCTCGTGCAACCCGCGCCCGGCGCCCTGGCACGAGTGCACGCAGCCCTGGCCAGGATTGCCGCCGGTCACATCAACGTCGAGCCCTCCGACTACGACGAGCTGATGTTCACCAGGGCCGCGGCGGTCAGCAACCAGTCCACGGCGCTGTTCTCGGCGATCAGCGCGCTGGTCGGCTTCCTGTTCGCCTTCAACGCGATGCTGCTGACCGTCCCCGCCCGACGGCGCCTGATCGCCGACCTACGCCGCGACGGCTACACCCCGGCGACCGTGCTTGCCGTGATGCTGCTCGACGCGATTGGCCTGGGCGCGATCGGCTGCCTTCTCGGCCTCGCGCTCGGGCAGGAGCTATCGATCCACTTCCTGCGCTCGGAACCCGCGTTCCTCTCGCTGGCGTTTGCCGTCGGCTCTGAGCGCGTGGTCACCACACAGACGATCTTGATCTCCATCGCCGGCGGCATGGGCGCCGCGATCGTCGCCGTGCTCTCGCCTCTGCGCGACGTGTTCTCGCGCGATCCGCTGGCGGCGATCACCCCGCGCGAAGGCGGCTCG
Source organism: Solirubrobacteraceae bacterium (assembly GCA_050696495.1). Classification (GTDB taxonomy): domain Bacteria; phylum Actinomycetota; class Thermoleophilia; order Solirubrobacterales; family Solirubrobacteraceae; genus Palsa-744. The sequence goes on along the minus strand of JBOGXY010000141.1, from coordinate 9,471 downwards.
GCGGCGCGCGAAGGCGGCCGGCGAGCGCTCGCCGGCGGGGTCCTGATCGCCGCCGCGACGGTGCTGCTGCTGGCCTCGCCTGACGCCTCGATTCCGGCGATGGTGCTGTTGACGGGCGCGCTGCTGTTGGAGTTGCCGATCGTGCTATCGCTGACGCTCGCGGCGGTCAAGCGTCTGGCCGGATTGATCGTCAGCCCGATCCCGCACATCGCCACGATGGAGCTGCGAGCCGCGCGGGCACGGGCTGTTGCGATCGCCGCAACGGGGGCCGTCGCGGTGTTCGGCAGCGTCGCGATCCAGGGCTCGCACGGCGACCTGCTCGCGGGCCTGCAAGGCACCGCCCGAGACAGCAACGCCTTCACCGACCTGTGGGTCTCGCCGGCCGGCTCCTATGACCTACTGAACACGGCGCCGTTTACTCCGCGAACGCAGGCCCAGCTCGCCGCGCTGCCGGGAATACGCGCGGTGCGCCTGTATCGCAGCTCCCTGCTCGACTACGGCGGACGGCGCCTGCTCGTGACCGCCCCGCCACACCAGGCGACGCCGTTGATTGCACACGACCAGATACAGAGCGGCGATGCGACGCTTGCCGAAGCGCGTATCCGCGCGGGCGGCTGGCTGATGCTCTCCCAGGCGGTGGCCGAAGAACACCACTTGCACCTCGGCCAAGCTTTGACGTTGCCGACGCCGAGCCCGACCACGTTGCGCCTCGCGGCGATCTCCACCAACCTCGGCTGGGCGCCGGGCGCGATCGTCGTGAACTCGGCCGACTATGCGCGAGCCTGGCAGAGCACGGACGCAAGCGCCTACAACCTGCTGCTTGCGCCTGGTTTCCCGCCGGTCCGCGCGATCCGGGAGGTCCGCGGCGCGCTTGGTCCTGCCAGCGGCCTGGCCGTCCAGAGCGCCGCGCAGCGCACCGCCGCGCAGAGCGCGCTCAGCCGCCAGTCGCTATCGCGCCTGACCCAGATCGCGACGTTGATCCCGATTGTCGCGGTGCTGGCGATGGCGGCGGCGATGGGCGCGATGGTGTGGCAGCGCCGTCCGCGCTTGGCCAAGCTGAAGCTCGAGGGCCTCGCGCGCGTGGAGCTGTGGCGCACGATCCTGCTGGAGAGCTTCTTGTTGCTGGCCGTCGGCTGCGTGAGCGGAGCGCTGTTCGGCCTCTACGGCCAGCAGCTCGCCGACCGTGCGCTCGCCCGCGTCATCAACTTCCCCGTCGAGCACTCGATAAGCGCGGTCCCGGCGCTCGCCTCGGTCTCGCTCGTGAGCGCCGCCGCGCTCGCAATCCTCGCGATCCCCGGCTATCTGGCCAGCTCGGTGCCGGCGTCGCTGGCCCTGCAGGACTGATTGGGTCTGGATGACCGAGAAGAAGCCTCAACGTCCCTACAAGCAGGTGGCGCGCGCACGGGCTCAGGCACGCACGCGCGAGACATTGCTGGAGGCAGCCAGCGAAGAGGTGGAGCGCGACGGCTGGAAGCAGGCTTCACTCCAGACCGTGGCAGAGCGCGCCGGCGTAACCAAGCAGACGGCTCTGCGCCATTTCGGCTCCAAGCAGGGCCTACTCGACGCCGTCATGCGCCGCACCAGTTCGATTGTCGTCAAAGAGCGTAGCGAGGGTCCGCCCGGAGACATTGCCGCCGCCGTCGCCAATTTGATGCAGCAGTACGAGCGCTACGGGGACATCGCGATGCGGTTGCTGCCCTACAGAGACGCGGTGGTGAGGGTGCTCGGGGAGGAGCACCGCGAGTCGCTTGCCCGTCGGGCCGTCGATCACGGCCATCAGATGCACAGGGAATGGGTTATGCGAACGTTCGAGCCGCAGCTTGCCAGACTCGAGGGGCGAACGCGAGAACGACGCCTGGCGCAACTGGTGACGGTATGCGACGTGTATACGTGGAAGATCCTGCGCCGGGACCTGACTCTCGACGCTGCCCACACCGAAGCGGCGCTTGTCGAGCTGATCGAGAGATTGATCGAGCCCGACGCACCCGGCGGCTGTGCTTGACAGCAGCGCGTTGGCAAGCGACGATGCGCCCGCACGGCAAGCACGAGGAAGGGGGCTGTAGCGCCATGACCGGAGTCTTGTATGGGCTTGCCAAGCGCTGCACGCGCCATCGCTTCGTCGTACTGACGGCGTGGCTGCTGGCAACGATCGCGCTCGTCCTCGTCTCACACCAGCTGGGCGATAACACCAACGACAACCTGTCGTTGCCCGGTACCGACAGCCAGCGCGCCACCGATGCGCTGGCGCACTCGTTCCCCGACCAGTCCAACGGGACAAGCCCGATCGTCGTGCACGCAAAGAACGGGAAGCTGACAGAAGCCCGTTACGCGAAGGCGATCGAACAGGCAAGCGCCGAACTGAGCAAAGCGGCCAACGTCGCCTCTGTCGTCAGCCCGCTGACGCCCCAGGGAGCCGGCGCGCTCAGCAAGGAGGAGAGCACCGGCTATCTGTCGGTCACGCTCTCAAAGCCACCGGGGGAACTGTCTGTCGGCGAAGCGCAGAAAATCATCGACGCCGCCAATCCGGCCAAGCAAGCGGGTCTTCAGGTGGAGACCGGCGGACAACTCGGGCAGAAGGTCTCAAAACCGGCCACCGAGTCAAGCGAGCTGATCGGGATCATCGCCGCGATGGTGATCCTGACCTACACCTTCGGGACCTTTGTGGCGATGCTGCTGCCGATCATCAATGCGATCCTCGCGCTGCTGTGCACGCTCTCGATCGTGCGACTCCTCGGCCATGTCACGACCGTCCCGACAGTGGCGCCGACGCTGGCGACGATGATCGGGCTGGGCGTCGGGATCGACTACGCGCTGTTCATCGTCACCCGCCACTTCCGCGGCCTGGACGAAGGACTCGACATGAACGAGTCGATCGCCCGCGCGGCCGCGACCTCCGGTGGCGCTGTCTTCTTCGCCGGCGGGACGGTCACGATCGCGCTGGCCTCACTCGCTGTCGCCGGCATCCCGCTGGTAACGACGATGGGCGAGATGGCCGCCGTCGCCGTCGTGGTGGCGGTGCTGGCGGCTCTCACCTCGCTGCCGGCGGCGCTGGCGGCCACCGGGCCGCGCATCAACTCGCTGCGCGTGCGCGCGCATCACTCCGAGAAGGCGATCCACGAAGGGCGCTCGGCGCGCCTGGCAAACGGGCTCGCTCGCAGACCGATCCTCGGCGGGCTGGCGGCACTTGCGATCTTGATCCCGCTGATGATCCCGCTGCTCTCGCTGAACCTCGGCCAGCAGGACACGGCGGCGCTGTCTACCAGCACCACAGCACGGCGAGCCTATGACCTGATCACGCACAACTTCGGGCCCGGCGTGAACGGACCGCTGATCGTCTCGGTGTCGTTGAACCCGGCGGCCACGAGCGCCAAGGACGCTCGTCTGCAAGCGCTGCAGAAGGACGTATCGGCGGCCAACGGCGTCGCCGCGATCACGCCCACCCAGATCGACAAGAGCGGCGGCAGCGCCTACTTCAACGCGATCGCCACCGGCGGGCCGGCTGAAAAATCGACCGAACAGCTGGTCGAAGAGTTGCGCTCGAAGACGATCCCGGCGGCCGAAGCCGGCGGCGGACTGCGCGCCGACGTCGGCGGCTCAACCGCCGGTTACGTCGACCTCGCCTCGCGTATCTCAGAAAAGCTGCCGCTGCAGATCCTGGTCGTGATCGCGCTCAGCTTTGTGCTGCTGATCCTCTCCTTCCGCACGATGGTCGTCCCCGCGCAGGCGGCGGTCATGAACCTGCTCTCGATCGCCGCCTCCTACGGCGTGCTGACCGCGATCTTCCAGTACGGCTGGCTCAGCGGCGTGATCGGCCTGCCCGGCCCGGTGCCGGTCGTCTCCTACGTGCCGCTGTTCATGTTCGCGATCCTGTTCGGCCTGTCGATGGATTACGAGGTGTTCCTCGTCAGCCAGATCCAAGAGCACGTGCACGCCGGTGAGGACAACCGCACCTCGGTCGTCTCGGGCCTGCTCACCAGCGCACGGGTGATCACCGCGGCGGCGCTGATAATGGTGTTCGTGTTCGGCAGCTTCGTGCTCAACGGCGATCCCACGATCAAGCAGTTCGGCGTCGGCCTGGCGGTGGCCGTCGCGCTCGACGCAACCGTGGTGCGCTGCCTGCTGGTGCCCTCGGTGATGGTGCTGATGGGCAAGATCAACTGGTGGATGCCGCGATGGCTCGACCGCACACTGCCGCACGTGAGCATCGAGGGCGCGGAGTTCTTCCAGGCGCGCGACGGGGAGACGGTGGCACCCGTATCAGCTGGAAGGTAACTATTCATATATAGGCTACTAACAGCTATAGTTAGCTATATATGGATGGTAAAACTCCTCCACAGAAGCTCCTGCCGATTCCTGTTGGCCGCGCGCTGAGGACCACCGCCCGCGACCTGGCTACATGGCGCAAGTTGCGAGGACTGACTCAAGCGCAGCTCGCCGACCGCGCGAATGTCTCGCTGGGAGTCGTGCGACGGCTCGAGGCGGCCGACGGCGGCGTCAGCCTCGAGAACGTCCTGCGCATCCTGCGCGGGCTTGGCCTGCTAGAGGCACTACCTGCCGCGCTCGACCCGCTCGCGAGCGACATCGGACGACTGCGTGCCGATGAGCAGCTTCCCCGTCGAGTGCGACCCAAGAGGCTGACCTCAGATGGCTGAGACGACGGTCGAAGTCATAGTCCAGATCGCAGCCGAGGATCTGCTGGCTGGACGGCTCTGGGCACACCGCCGCGGCGCTACCGAGTCCGCGACGTTCGCCTACGCGAACGACTATCTCACCAGCGACGGCGCCTACGCCCTGGACCCAGGACTGCCGCTCGTGCATGGGGCTCAGCAGACGGCTGCCGACGCGGCGATCTTCGGCTGTTTCTCAGACTGCGCACCGGACAGCTGGGGTAGGCGACTGATCCAGCGTGGCGAGACTCTACGGGCCCGCGATGCTCAGGAGACCGAACGCAGCATCGGCGAGGCCGACTATCTGCTCGGTGTGCGCGACGATCTGCGCCAAGGCGCCCTCCGATTCCGGATTGACACCAATAGCGCGCATCTCGCCCAGGAGAGCCACGGCGTGCCCAGCCTGCTCGATCTTCCTGTACTGCTGCACGCGGCTGAGCACGTGGAACGCGACGAAGCCGAGAGCGAGGATCTGCGCGTCCTGCTGCGCGGTGGGAGTTCGCTCGGCGGAGCGCGTCCAAAGGCTCACGTCCGGTGCGACGACGGCAGTCTCGGGATCGCGAAGTTTCCGCGTGCCGAGCACGACGGCTGGGATGTAATCCGTTGGGAGCACGTAGCATTGACGCTGGCCAGTCGTGCAGGCGTCAATGTTCCCAGGCATGAACTTGTGAGCGTAGGCGGGCGGCCGGTGTTGATTGTACGTCGCTTCGATCGCGACACGACGCGACGGATCGGCTATGTCAGCGCCATGACGATGTTGGAGGCGCGCGACGGTGACACACGCAGCTATCTGGAACTGGCCGAAGCGATCGAGACGTTCTCCGCGACTGTCAAGGAAGACCTCCGTGAGCTGTGGCGAAGAATCGTCTTCTCTGTTCTGATTTCCAACACCGACGATCACTTGCGCAATCACGGCTTCCTTCACGCCGAGACCTCGGGCTGGTCGCTGGCGCCCGCATTCGACCTGAACCCCGACCCGCAACCCGGGCCAAAGCATCTAAGGACGGCGATCGACGAGCACAGTACCGCCGCTGACCTACAGACCGCATACGCCGTCGCGCCCCTGTTCCGGCTGCCTGAGTCCACGGCCCGCACCGTGGTGGCAGAGGTGGCGTCCGCCACACGCCAATGGCGTTCCGTGGCCGAGGAAAGCGGACTCCGGCAAGGCGAGATCGAGCGCATGCGCGGAGCGTTCGAGCACGAACAGGCAAGCGCGGCGCTGAGCGACCGCGCCAGCTAGATCTAGTAAGCCTCGCCTCCACGTGGCGGCAGCAGCGCGCCGATGATCCAGAACAACGGGATGAAGATCCCGATGATGAACATCACCCAGTGGCCCTTGCGGATCGAGATGATTCCGAGCGTGATCAGTAGAACGACGTAGATCGCGCCAAACAGGACGCCGGCGCCGGTTGCTAGAGCCAATGGGGGCATTTCAGGCAGCTCCTTGTCGGTTGCGTACGTTCAGACTCCCACTGCCTGGAATAACCGTCAACCCCGAGGAGAGGCGAGAGACTGTGACTGGCCGCACAGCCAAATTCATCTGGCGCCTGTCATGATGGTCGAGATGCTCGCTACGCGCCGGCTGATGCGCCAACTGCCGCCCGGGCCGAAAGTGCCCGTGACGCTGCAGACGCTCGCCACCTGGACGCGGCCCACCGCCGGGCTGCTGCGGGCGCGGGGGCGTTATGGCAAGCGCTTTGCCGTGCGTGTGCTCGGCCAGCCGCCGTTTGTGATCCTCTCCGATCCGCAGGACATAAAGCAGGTCTTCCAAGCCGCGCCTGACGTACTTCACCCTGGCGAGGGGGCGCGCGTGCTCGAACCGATCCTCGGGCCCAACTCGGTGATCCTGCTCGACGAGGCGCCGCACCTGTCTCAGCGCAAGCTGATGCTGCCCGCCTTCCACGGCGAGGCGATGGAGCGCCTTGAGGATCTGATGGTCGAACTGACACAGCGCGAGCTCGCGACCTGGCCTGTCGGCGAGGAGACCGCACTGCATCCGCGCCTTCAGCGACTGACGCTCGAGATCGTCCTGCGCGCCGTCTTCGGCCTGGAGCGCGGAGCCAAGCTCGACCGCCTGCGCGAGCTGCTGACCGAAGTGCTCGAGTTCGCCGAGAGCCCACTGTCGATCCTGCCGTTCGCGCAGAAGCTGCTGGCCGGACGCGGCAGCATGGGACGGCTCGAACGCGCCGGCGAGGAGGCCGATCGCCTGATCTACGACCTGATCGACGAGCGCCGGCAGGGCCACGACGACGGGCCGGGCGTGCTGAACCTGCTGCTCGCCGCCAGGCACGAGGACGGCTCGCCAATGAGCCGCGAGGAGCTGCGCGACGAGCTTGTCACCGCGCTGGTCGCCGGCCATGAGACGACCGCTTCGCAGCTGGCATGGGGCTTTGAGCAGCTCGCCCGCGCGCCGCGCGTGCTTGCGCGCCTGAGCGAAGAACTGGAGCACGATCCCGACGACGACGCCTATCTGACCGCCACGATCCAGGAGCTGATGCGCCGCCGGCCGGTGTTGATGAACGCCGAGCCGCGCCTGGTCAAGAAGCCGATCGAGGTCGGCGGAGTCGCCTACCCACCCGGCGTCGTGCTGATCGCAAGCGCCTTTCTCGTCCACCACGATCCCGACGTGTACGAGAACCCGAACGAGTTGCGACCCGATCGTTTCCTGGAGAGCGCCGGCGGCAAAGCGCCCGGCACCTACACCTGGCTGCCGTTCGGAGGCGGGCGCAGGCGCTGCCTGGGAGCGAGCTTTGCGATGCTCGAGATGAAGGTGGTCCTGCAAGCCGTGGTCGAGCGCTTCGCGCTTGAGCCTGTCGGCGAGCAGGCCGAGACGGCGATGCGCCGCTCGATCACGATCAGCCCTTCACGCGGATGCGAGGTGGTTCTGCGCAAGCGCCCTTCGGCGAGCGCTTCTAATGTTTCCGCTTCGCCCGCAGTCGCACTGGCTTAGGCGTCTTCAGCGCTTTCAGCGTCGCGCTCGCTCGCGGCCCCGGCAGCAGGTTGCGCCCGGCGCGGGCGACCACGACGGCGCTGTAGGAGTCGGTCGGGATCAGGCCCGTGACCGTCACGCTGCGAGATGAAGGCTTGCGCAGGAGAGTCTGGACGCGACCGTCACCGCCACGCACCTTGATCCGGTACTGGCGAGCGCCGGGCGCGGCGCTCCAGGTGATCACACCCATGCTGCCGTGGCGGACGAACCTAACCTTGCGCACGCGCCCGCCGTGCACTGCTCCGGGGGCGCTGTAATGACCGACCGTCAGCTCTCGTCGCGGCGCGCCTTCTTTGTCGAGCAGGTAGGCGACGATCGTGCGCGGGCGGGAGAGACCTTCCTGCGGGGTGAAGGCGAGGGTGCCGTGCGCGGAGCCGACAACGCCCAGCAGATGTGTCGAATCCCGTCCGCGTTCGAGGAAGCGCACATGCGTGCCGGGCACGAAATTGGCGATCTTGTAGGAGAGGGTAAAGCGGCTGCCGTGCTTGTGCTTGACCGTCGCTTTGATCGTCGCCGGCGGGATGTCCTGCGCCGTTTCCAGGTTGGCGATCGGGACACCGCCGGCCGGCTGCAACTGCCATTCGCCGCCCTTTGGTTTGCGCAGGAACACGATCACTTCGTGGCCGCCTGGCCCGATCGCGGCGATGAATTCATCGCCAACCGTGACGAACTGCCCGGGCGTGGCCGGCGTCGTGAACACCTGGCCGCCCGGGCCCTTGATGTGAACGGCGGGCGCGGAGCCCACGAAGCCGATCTGAAGCTCCTGACCGACGCTGCCCGCGGGCAAAGTGAAGCCCTGACTTTCACCGGCGGACGCGTGGGCCGTTGGGCCGTCACCGACAGTGCTCGCGCTCGCCAGCCATGGCGCGCCGGCGCTCGGCAGCGTGCGCAGCGATTCTTCGCCGCCCACGAAACCGCCCGAGTGTTTGACCAGCGGCTTCTGCTTGTACTGCTTGAGTTCGTCGCTGCATTTTTTGAAGCCGAAGAAGCCGCCGTCAATGTTGCCGTCGGAGGTCCGGTAGCGCCCCTGAACGCCGAATTCGCCGGCGGCCAGGCAGCCCGCGACGTACTGGTTGTTGAACAGCACGGCCGCTTCGGCACTGATCACCCAGATCTTGATGTGGGCATTGCCTTCGGCCTGCCACAGACCGCTCGCGGATTCGTCCCAGAAGGAGATGCCGCCACCGACTTCGACAGCCGGTTCTTTGGAGTCAAACGGGAAGTGGATGTCGATCGCGAGCTTGGCGTCGGTGTAGCCGTCGGAGTAGACGTCGGCCGCCAACGTGGCGATGTCATCGCTCTTATAAGAGAGCTTGCCCTGCCCGCCGAAGAAGCCGAGTTCGTTCGAGGTCGCTTCGCGGAACTTGAATTCCAGCGTGAGCTCCAGCTGTGTGCCGATCGCGGCACCGAGCACACCGCCGAAAGCAAGTGGATTGACGCCCACCGAGGCGCCGATCTTGTTCACTTCCACGCCCGGATAGATCATCGCCCCCGCCCCGGGCGGCGCCGTGAAAACCATCGATGCCGAATGAAATTCGCCTTTCTTGAAAGACAATTCGCCTTCCATCGAGGGCTGTTCGAGTGGCCCGAAAGAGATAGTGCCCTTCGCCTGCCAGGTGTCCCGCTTGGATTCTTCTGGGTCGCTGGGGAAGTAATAGGTGAACGAGGCTTTGCTGACCTTGAAGATTTGTAACTGTTCAGGTCGTGGGTGCGGTGCTGCGGCTTTAGGGTGATGCGTTGGCTGGGAGCCAGGGGGTGCCGGTGGTGAGCGCGTCGAGGGCGTGGAGCGCGCCGATCCCGTTCTTGCGGGCGGTG
>JBOGXY010000140.1:0-28974 GCA_050696495.1 Solirubrobacteraceae bacterium | reverse complement strand
GGATACAGGAAGAAGCGGTCGTGCTCGAGTCGAAAATGCTTCTCTGTCTCTCTGATGCCGCCCTTGCGGAGAGTGATGAGTTGCTCGCCTTCGGCGAGAGCGCGGACGGTGACCGCCCATTCCTTGAGAGCAATTGGCATTGTGGATGACCTGAATAGAGGATCGACGTGGAGCCGCAAACCCGTATCCACGCCGACTGAAAAAGCTCGTGCGCGGGGCTTTGCTGCGCTTAAAGATACGAAATCCGAGCGATAATCCCAAATGTCCTGCAAATGGGCGGGTTTTAACGCCGGTATCGCGTTCGACGGTGCCTACAAACGCCGGCCCGCGAGCCCCTCCGCCGCCTCGATGATCGCCGCGTAGTCCTCCTGTCCGTGGCCGCGGCCGACGGTGGCTGACAGCAGGTCGCGGGCGTGGGCCGCGGCCGGGAAGGGCACGCCCGCGCTCTGGGCTTCCTCCAGGCACAGGCGCACGTCCTTGAGCAGGTGCTCGGTCTTGAACAGCGTCGTGTAATCGTGCTCGCGCATCGGCGTTGACTTCATCTGTAGTTGCGCGGAGCCGCCCGAGCCGCTCATGGTGACCTGGACAAGCGCGTCGAGGTCCACGCCGGTGGCCTGTGCGAGCAGCAATGCCTCCGCGGCGGCGGCGGCGTTGGCGGCGCCCAGGGAATTGTTGATCAGCTTGAGCATCGAGCCCTGGCCGAGCGCGCCGACATGCACGATCAGCTCGCCCATTGTCCGCAGCAGCGGCTCGGCGCGCTCGAAGTCTCGCGTCTCGCCGCCGGCCATGATCGTCAGCGTGCCGGCCTCCGCGCGCGGGGAGGAGCCGGTGACCGGGGCGTCGATCATCGCCACCCCGTGCTCGCCCAGATGTGCGGCGACGCGGCGCGTATCGGTGGGAGCAATCGTCGTCATGTCTACGCACAGCAGTCCCTCCCCCGCGCCTTCGCAGACCCCGCCCTGCTCGCAGAGGACGCTCTGCACCTGGGCGCCGTCGACGACCATGCTCACGACGACGTCGCTGGCCGCAGCGACCTCGGCGGGCGTCGCCGCGGCCGTCGCGTCGTGCTCGGCGGCCCAGCGCTCGGCCTTGCCCTCGCTGCGCGTCCAAACGGTCAGCTCATAGCCGGCCTTGCGAATGTTGGCCGCCATCCGCGAGCCCATGATCCCGAGGCCGAGAAAGCCGATGCGCTCAGTCACTGAGGCGGCTCCTACTCGCGCAGTCGCGCGCGAGTCGTTGGGTCCGCGGCATCGCCATATCCGCCGCCGCCCGGAGTTTCGATTCGCAGTCGCTCACCGGCTGCAAGCGTACCCGTCGTCTTGCCTGGCAATCGAATGGCGGTGCCGTCAGCCGCGATCAGTGTGTCTTGACCGGGTTCTCCGGGCTCGCCGCCTGCCGCCCCCGGTGGCGCGTGGCGGCGGCGCTCGGCGATCAGCGAGTAGGTCATTTCGCTGAGCGCCTCCAGTTCGCGCACCACGCCCTCGCCGCCGTGACGAGCCCCCTCTCCGCCGGAGCCGCGGCGCAGCGAATATGCGCGAACGCGCAGGGGCAGTTCGCGCTCGAGTGCCTCGACGGGGGTGTTCAGCGTGTTGCTCATCGCGACATGCACGCCGCTGGGCCCGTCCGCGTCCGCGCATGCCCCTTGGCCGCCGCCGAGCGTCTCGTAGTAGCTGAAGTCCTCGTTGCCGAGCGTGAGGTTGTTCATCGTCCCCTGCCCGAGCGCGCAGCCAAAGGCGCTGAGGACGAGGTCGGCCACGCGCGAGGAGGTCTCCACGTTACCCGCCGCCACGGCGGGCGCAGGCTCGCCGTGGGCCGGTTGGGCATTGAGCAGAGCTCCCCGAGGTACGACCACCTCCACCGGGCGGTAGGCGCCGGCCGAGGGCGGTATGTCCGGGTCGGTCAGGACCCGCACGGCAAACCAGCACGCAGACAGCGTCACCGCCAGCGGGCAGTTCAGATTGCCCGCGTGGCGCGGCGCCGAGCCGCTGAAGTCAAGCAGCAGCCGCTCACCGTCGACCACAGCTCGCAGGCGCAGATCCAGATCGCCCTCGCGGGCCTCCAATACGTCACGCGCTTCGCGCACGCCGTCGGGCAGTGCAGCGATGCATGCGCGGGTACGACGCTCCGCGTAGTCGAGCACCTCGGCCATCGCGGCTCGTAGGGCCCCGACGCCGATGCGCTCGGCAAGCCCGCCCAGGCGCTGAGCGCCGGTGTGGTTGGCGGCCATCTGAGCGCGCAGGTCCGCGCGGCGCTCGGCCGGGTTGCGCATCCGCGCGACCAATTCGTCGATTGTCCGCTCCGTCAGGGGTCGAGGTGAGATCACGACTCCCTCTTCGGCGAGCGTATGGCTGTCGGCCGGCATCGACCCGGGAACGCGGCCGCCGACGTCGGCGTGGTGGGCGCGGCTGGCGGCGAAGCCAAGCAGCTGGCGACTATGTCCGTCGGCGGCGGCATTCGCGGCGCCGCTGTGCCTGTCGGCCGCCTCGCCCAAACCGGCAAAGACCGGCGTCACGACGGTGATGTCCGGCAGATGCGTGCCGCCGGCGAACGGATCGTTCAGCGCCCAGGAGACGCCCTCGCGCTGTTCGTGCTCGAGCACGGCCCCTACGGCGGCGGGCATCGAGCCCAGATGGACCGGAATGTGCTCGGCCTGCATCACCATCTGCCCGCCGGCGTCGAACAGCGCCGTCGAGGCGTCCCTGCGCTCCTTGATGTTCGGCGAACGCGCCGAGCGCACAAGCGTCGCCCCCATCTCCTCGCAGGCCGCACGCAGCGCACCGACTATGACCTGCAGTTCGATCGCGTCGAGCGAGGTCACAAAGGCCCCCCTCCCCGCGCGTGCGGAAGTCTCGCTTCCAGACGCCGAGTCATGCCTCACGCTCCAGCGCGATCGTCCCGAGCTCATCGACCGTGCCTGTCCAGCCCGGCGGCACAAGCAGCGTCGACTCCGCCATCGCGCACAGCGCCGGCCCTTCGATCCGCGCGCCCGGCTGGGGCTCGCCACGCCACAGTTCCGCGTCAAGCCACCGGCCGCCGAACGCGATCGACGTGCGCCCGTGCTCGCAAGCCCGCGGTGTGGCGCCGGCTAGGTCGATCGTGGGCGCATCGCCGAACACAGAGACGCGAATGTTGACCAGTTCCACCTCGCCGCCGTCGTCGCGATAGCCGTAGCGGCGCTCGTGCTCGGCCGCGAAGGCCTCGCGCAGCAGTGCGGGATCGCTCGTCGCCGCGGGTGGCGCGGAGTCCGGCGCTCGATCGCGAAGCTCGGAAGCGAGAGCCTCGCCGCGCACGCTCAGCTCGAAGGACTGTCCCGCGTAGCGCAGCTCGTAGCGCACCTCGCTCCGGCTCGGCGGCGCGCTCAGCTCGGCGCTCGCCCGTGCGCACAGTCGCTCGACCGCCTCTCTAACGCCCGTCTCCGTGAAGCTCTCGCCGCGGAGCATCACGCTCGCGGACACGTCTCGACGGGATGCGGCCGCCGCCAGCCCAAGCGCGCTCAGCACTCCGCCCGCGCGAGGACAGAGCACGCGCGCGATCCCGATCTCCTGGGCCATAGCCACGGCATGCAGCCCGCCGGCGCCGCCAAAGGGCATCAGCGCATACCCACGCGGATCGATCCCGCGCTGCACGCTCATCACCGACAACGCGCGGAGCATCTCGGTCTCGGCCACCCGCACGATCCCTTCCGCGCAAGCGATCTCATCCAGGCCGGTCTGCGCCGCCAGCGCCGTGATCGCACGCCTGGCCGCGTCGCGGTCGAGCATCACTCCGCCCGCCAGCGGCTGATCGGCAAGCAGCCGGCCCAGCACGAGGTTGGCATCGGTCACGGTCGGCTCGCGCCCGCCGCGCCCGTAACAGGCCGGCCCCGGATCGGCGCCCGCCGACTGGGGGCCGACGCGCAACGCCCCGCCGCCGTCGCGCCAGGCGATCGAGCCGCCGCCCGCGCCGACCGTGTGGATGTCAAGCGCCGGCAAGGCCATCGGCCGACCCGCCACCTCTCGCTGCGCCGTCTCGGCCACGACACCGCCGTCGATGAGGCAGACATCGCAGGATGTCCCACCCATGTCAAAGCAGAGCAGGTCGCGCTCGCCGGCGGCTTGGCCGCTCAGCAGGGCTCCCGCCACGCCGCCGGCCGGGCCGGAGAGGACCGTCAGCGCCGCATGTGCGGCGGCCCGCTCAGCGTCGGCGAGCCCACCACTGGACTGCATCACCTGCACCTCAGGCAGCCCGCGCTCGCGCGCGAGTTGGCTCAGGTGCGAGAGATAGTTGGCAAGCGGGGGAGAGAGCGCCGCGTCGATCTCGGTCGTGCAAGCGCGCTCGTACTCGCGGAACGTGCCGACCAGATCGTGCGAGAGCGAAACGTGCGTATGAGGGAGCCGCGCCGCGATCATCTCGCCGAGCATCCGCTCGTGCTCGGGATGAGCGTATGAGTGCAGCAACACCACGGCCACCGCCTCTGGCTCAGCGGTGGCGAGTCGCTTCACCAGCTCGTGCGCGTCCTGCTCATCAAGTGCCCGCAGCACCCCGTCCGGTCCCATTCGCTCAGGTGCGGCGAAACGCAGCTCGGGTGGCGCAAGTGGCGCCGGCCGCTGCTCGCACAGCCGATACAGGCTCGCCCGCGCCTGGCGGCCGAGCTCGACCACATCGGTGAACCCCGCTGTCGCCACCAGCGCCGTGCGCGCGCCTTCCTCTTGCAGCAGCGCGTTCGTGGCGACGGTCATGCCGTGGGCAAAGCGCCGGACTCGACCGGGCTGGGCGCCGCTCGCCCCTTGGCCGGCTAGGCAGGCGAGCACCGCCTCGATGGCCGCCAACACACCGACCTGCTCGCGCCCGGGCGTGCTCGGGACCTTCGCGGTATTGACTCGCCCGTCCTCGCCGACGAGCACAGCGTCGGTGAAGGTCCCGCCGACGTCGACTCCGAGCAGCATGCCCGGAAGGCTAGGCCGTCTACGGCATTCTCGTCAGCGCAGACCCATGCGCCCGGCGGCTGTCAGGCCGCGAGCTGCTCGCCGTGCTCGGTGTCGGCGAGGTGTTGGTGGGACGGGCAGTAGCCGTTATGCGGAAGCGGCATCCGCTGACAGGTCGAACCCTTGCGGGTCGTAGCGCGACAGGTCGGCGGCTCGTCGGTGAAGGTCGCGTGGGCGGCGAGCGGATTCTCGATCAGGTAGCGCTGCGCCAAGTCTATGTAGTGGACCACCGTCCGCAGGACGCGCTGCTGCGCGCTCATCGGGAAATACGTCCGGATGTCACAGAACAGCGTCCGCGCGGGCTTTGCGAAGTAGTGCCGGTCGGTCGCCAGTCGGTGCAGCGCCGACTCGCAGGCGTCGAGCACATGCTTGTGGTCGCTGACCCCGTCAGCCCGTGACTCCGCGATGTAGGGGGCGAGGTCTCGATATATGGCGCGGCTGAACTGGTACATGATCCCACTCTTTTCAACACCGGTCTTTGCCGTTCGGACCGGACAAACAGCAGTATCAGTGGGATTCCTAAGCGGCAGCGAAGTTATTCATTAAGCCCAGGTTAGGTTTTCGGTGCGGATTTACTCCCACACCTGCCAGTTTGGGCGTTGCTCGCCGGCTCTCATTACCACGTGGCGTCCATCCAATCCGGCATTTCGGTCGGGATGATCGGTGCGCGCGTGTGTGCCGCGCGTCTCCTCGCGCTCGAGCCCCGAGCGGGCGATCATTTTCGCCAGCGGGTGAGGGTCTGTAAGCAGTTCGTTCAGTCCGGCGGCCGAGCGCTCGATCCCCGCGTGCTCCCAAAGCGCCTCGCGGGTGCTTGCGGAGACGGGCGCTAGCGCCTGGTCCGCATCGTCCGCCGGCGGCGGCGGGTCCGCCTCTGAAGCGGACACTGGAGGCTCGTCCAGCGCCGCCAGCGCGGCGCGGCGGCCGAACACAAAGCACTCGCTGAGCGAATTGGACGCCAGCCGGTTGGCCCCGTGCAGCCCGGTGCAGGAGGTCTCACCGACGGCGTAGAGCCCCGGGACGGCGGAGCGCCCGTGCAGGTCTGTGACGACGCCTCCGATTGTGTAGTGGGCCGCGGGCGCCACGGGCACCAGCTCACGCATGGGGTCGAGCCCCGCATCGCGCAGCGAGCCAACGACATTGGGGAATAGCGCCGGGTCGATCGCGCGCATGTCAAGGCTTACCGAGCGCTCCCCGCTCTGCTTCAGGCGCTCGCAAATTGCGCGCGAGACCTCGTCGCGCGGTGCCAACTCCTCCACGAAGCGCTCGCCGTCTGAGTCCAGCAGCGTTGCGCCCTCGCCGCGGACGGCCTCGGTGATCAGGAAGCCTTCCCTGCCGGCGATGCCGATCACGGCGGTGGGATGGAACTGCACGAACTCCAGGTCGGCCAATTCGGCGCCGGCCGTCTGCGCGAGCAGAACCCCTTGGCCGATCGACCCAGGCGGATTGGTGCTGCGCGCCCACAGCGCCGCCGCTCCACCGGTGCTGAGGATGACCGCCCGTGCCCGCAGATGCCGCATGGACGGCCCGCCGTTGGCCGTGTAGCGGACGCCGTCGCAGCGGCCGTCTTCGCTTAGCGACAGCCCTGACATGCGCGCCCCCTCGATCACGCGCACGCGCTCGTGCTCTACAACCAGCGCCGAGAGCTCGCGCAGCAGTCGCCGTCCGGTGGCGCTACCGCCGGCATGGACGATTCGCCGCACCGAATGGCCGCCCTCTAGGCCGAGCGCCAAGCGTCCGCGACGGTCGGCGTCGAAGCGAAACCCGAGCGCCTCCAGGTCATGTACGCAGCCCGGCGCCTCCTCCACCAACACCTGCGCCGCAGAGCGGCGCACAGCCCCACGGCCGGCGCGCTCGGTGTCGGCCAGGTGAAGCTCAGGCGTGTCATCGCTTGCCAGTGCCGCCGCAAGCCCCCCCTGTGCCCAGTAGCTGGCGGTCTGGGCCAGCGCCGTCGCCGAGAGCAGCACGACGCTCGCGCCCTCGCGCGCGGCGCACAGCGAGGCGTACAGCCCGGCCGCCCCGGCGCCGACCACGCACACATCTGCACGTGCCGCCGGCTCGTGGCCCGCGGCGGCGGAACCGCTGCTCACTCCGCGCTCACCCGGCGAGTGTCACGAGCGCCACGACCAGCACCGCGAGCGCAAGCACGGCAACGCTCACCAAGCTCACCACCAGCAGCTTCCATTTCGGCGGCGCCGCCAATCGCGTGCGCGCCGCGGCGCCGCAGCGCAGGCACCAGTCCTGGTCGCGCCGTAGCGGCCCACCACAAAGCGGACAGACCTCGCGCGGTACCTCCGCCGCTGGATTTGCGAACGGCGGAGTCGGTGCAGTGACGCTCACGCGCTACCCGCGGGCGGCCGTAGAATCTGCGTCGGTTCGTCCTCTGACTCCGGCTTGCCGTTGCTCTCCTCCACGGACTGAGGTTTCGCCGCAACTGGAGGCGCCGTCGGTTTCAGCACGGGCGCAGGCGCCGATGGGCGCTCGATCGTCGTGAGCGGCTCCGCGGCGGGTCGCGGCGCGGTCGGGCTTGCGGGCGCCGGTGAGCTTGCGGGCGCCGGTGAGCTTGCGGGTGCAACTGGGCTCGCGAAAGGCGAGGGGTGAGAGGAGGGCAAGCCAGGCACGCCGGTGGGTTGGACGGTCTG
This sequence comes from Solirubrobacteraceae bacterium, assembly GCA_050696495.1. GTDB lineage: Bacteria > Actinomycetota > Thermoleophilia > Solirubrobacterales > Solirubrobacteraceae > Palsa-744. Next base: position 21,371 of record JBOGXY010000140.1, on the reverse strand, counting down.
GGTCGTGGGCGCACTCGCCTCGCTCGGGGCTGTAACAGTCACCGGCGCGGTGGAGAGCGGGCGGTCGGCGCCGGCGTCGAAGGAGAGCCCGCAGCCTGGGCAGAAGCGGTCCTCGTTGCCGTGGATGGCGGCGCAGCGAGGGCAAGCGGCGATCCCGACCTCGCGCAACACGGTCACCGGCTTGATCTGGTGCAGCGCCTCCTCCAGTGCTCTGAGCTCAGCATCGATGTGTCCGAGCGTCGCGAGCTTGGCCAGCACGACCTGGTCGTTGCGCTGGCCAAAGCGGTGCAGGTCATAGACAAGCCCGCCGAGGTCGCGGTAGGCGAGCTCGCGCGCCTTGCGCAGGAAGCGTGCACGCCTGCGCATGCGTCCACGCTCGCCAAAGCCGGGAGCGGGCGTGACCTGCTCACCGACGGTCTCATTCGCGTCGGTCGTAGCTGCTTGCGTTTGGGCCTGCGGTGCCTGCTCAGCCGTCGGCGGCGTCTGCCCAGCCTGATCCTCACCTGCCACGCACCCAATGCTATCCGGCATCAGCGAGAAGGGTGCGCCATGCCCCAGCCACCCGTTCGGCCATGCGCCGCGCCGAAAAGCGCTCGGCGCGAGTCCTGCCGTCGATACGCCGATCGCCGACGGCGAGGTGCGGCGCGAGCGCCTCGGCCCATTCGTTCAACTCAAATGTTGTGCATAGCGTTCCGGCCAGTCCATCCAGGGCTTGCGGATGGATCCCGACCGGAGTCGCGAGCACCGGCACGTTGCAGGCGAGCGCCTCGAGCACGGCCAATCCGAACCCCTCGCGCTCGGAGGGCACGATCACGGCGTTGGCCGCGTTCATGTACAGCGGCACGCGCTCCGGCGGGACTCCGCCAAGCGCCAGCAACTGGGCGCCCACGCGCTGTGCAAGCGCCTGTGCGCGATCGTGGCGCTTCTCGCCGCGCGCCGGGTCGGCGGGGAACAACAGCAGCTGCGCGTCGGGTGGCAGTTCCAGTTCGCCGCGGGCCTGCTCTTGGGCGATCGGCTTGAACCTGTCGGTGTCCACGCCGCAGGGCAGCGCTAGCGCGCGTGAGCGGGCTCGTGCACCGGGGATCTGCTCGATCAGCGGCTCGGAAGCGGTCGCGACGAGATCCATCAACGGCAGCGCCGCGCGGGTGAGAAGCCGAGTGCGCGGGTGGGCCAGGTCTGTTCCGTGCAGCGTCACGGCGCGTGCGCGAGCTTTCACCGCAAGGGCAGGCCAGGCGGTCAGCCCGAAATGCGCGTGTACGAGGTCAAAGCGCTCTCGCAGGTAGCGGCGTCGCAGCGCCGGCGCGCTTCGCGCCAGCTCGCGCGCGCCCGACGCAAACTCGTATAGCTCCACCTCCAAGCTCGCCAGTTCGCGCAGCGCGGCGACCTGATCGCGTACGAATCGTCCGCGCTCGGGGTGGCTCTCGTCGGGACGCATGTTGGAGACGACCAGCGCGCGCATGGGTTGCGACGGTAGCGCCAGTGGGCACCGGCTGCCTGGTCCTACTGGCATGAGAATGGGTTTGGGTGCTTCGTCCGGGTCGCGAGGACAGCTTTAAGGTGACGTGGTCCCGTCGATGACGTTCAGGAGGACCAAACGCAGAAAAGGTGTAGGTTTTCTGCGTTTTTTTGCAGAAAAGGTGTGGGTTTTCTGCATCGACCCGCTAGTATCCAGAATATGAATGAGGGTCAGCTTGCTCGTGCGCTGGCCGCTGGCAACGCTTGGTGGCGCGATACGGCATGGGAGCAAAACGATCGCGATCTGCGTGCGCTGGCGGCGAGCGGGCTCAGCTACCAGCCCTCGCCGCTGTCTGGCATTGCTCCCGATGGCCTCTATGTCCTGCGTGGGCCGAGACGGGTCGGAAAGAGCGTCGAGATCAAGCGCGCGATCGCGCGCTTGATGAGCGAAGGAGTCAACCCTCGCGGCATCATCCACTTTGCCTGCGACGAGCTGGGCAAGGGTGACCTGCAGCGCCTGATCACAGCGGGCCGCGATGTGCTCACCCGCGGCGTGGACGGTCCTCGCTACTGGTTTCTCGACGAGATCACAAGCGTTCCTGGGTGGCCGGAGGCAATCAAGTGGCTGCGTGACAACACAGCATTGGGCGAGGACTGCGTCGTGCTGACCGGCTCTTCCGCACGCGACCTCGCCGAGGCGCAGAAGCAGCTCGCGGGACGGCTCGGCGGCGCCGTGAATCCCGACCGCCTGTTGTTGCCCATGGGCTTCCGCCGCTTCTCGCTGGCGTTGGGCCTTGACGGCATGCCCGAGCACGAGCCGGTGCGGGCACGCGACTTCCTCTCAACCGGCGTCGACGCCGCGCTAGGCGAGTTGCTGCCGTGGATGGACAAGCTGCTGTCGATGTGGGAGTTGTACCTGCGCATCGGTGGCTTTCCACGCTCGGTGGGTGACCAGATCGCGCACGGCGAAATTCGCGAGGACTTCATCCGTGCTCTATGGGACGTCACCGCCGGCGAGGCGGTCCGGGGCGCCGGCACGACGCACGCGCAGGTGCAGGCGATGCTGCGGCGCCTGGCGGTGGGGCTCACGAGCCCGCTGGCGACCGAGTCGCTGCGCCAGGACATGGGGGTCGAGAGTCCCCACACCGCCAAGGCGCGACTGCAGGACTTGGTATTCGCTTATCTGGTTTGGCCGTGTCACCAACGCGCCGGCAATTCGCCAAAGCTCTCGTCGCGCTCGAAGTACTACTTCATCGACCCGGTGCTGGTACGTCTGGCCTCGCCGCACAGCTCGCAGCCGCCGATCGAAGTCGACAGTTCGGCGCTCACCGAGCAGCAACTGGGGCTGGAGCTGCTGCGCAACGTCGAGCGCGAGTGGCCGGGCGCATACCCGCATTTCGGTGACGTCATGTACCAGCGGACGGCCAGAAAGGAGGTTGACTTCTGCGGGCCGCGTCTGGGGGACATCGGCTTCGAGGGTAAGTACGTCGACTCTGGCTGGAGGAGTCAGGCGCTTACCCTCAGGTCGGCCTTTGCTCGCGGCGTGCTCGCGACACGCGGCCTGTTTGACACTAGCGGCGACGTGTGGGCGGTGCCCGCGCCGTTCGTGGCGTGGATGCTGAACGATTGATGGAATGATGGCTGGCCCATGAACTACGCACCGCACGCCCAAAACCCATCCAACAGGGCAGAGATGAACGCGGCCTCAGCGATGGGACGCGATCCGCGGGCCCGTCCGATCGGCGTCTTTGACTCCGGCGTCGGCGGCCTGACCGTGTTGCACGAGCTGCTCGTGCGGTTGCCGCGCGAGGACTTCGTCTACCTGGGCGACACCGCCCGCTTCCCCTACGGCGAGCGCTCGCCGCAGGAGCTTGCGGGCTACGCCTCGGAGATCGCCGAGGAGCTGTTGCGCAGGCGTTGCAAGCTGCTCGTGATCGCATGCAACTCCGCCACGGCGGCCGCGTTGCCGCTGCTTGAGCGACGGATGATGGAGACGACGCTCGGTGTGGACGTGCTCGGCGTCGTGCGCCCTGAGGCGCTGCGAGCGGTCGCCACCACGCGCAACGGCCGCATCGGCCTGCTGGCGACGCCGACGACGGTGGCCAGCGGCAGCTACGAGCGCGCTGTGGCGGCCGTCGATCCGCACGTCGCTCTGCATCCGGTCGCCTGCCGCGAGCTTGCCTCGATCATCCAGGAGGATCGCCAGTTCGACGATCGGGCGGTGGCGAGCGTGCGCGAGGCGTGCGCCCCACTGCGCGAGGCGGCCGTGGACACCGTCATCCTCGGCTGCACGCACTACCCGCTGATCAGCCCGATGTTGCAGCGGATGCTGGGTCCGGACGTGACGCTGGTCAGCTCCGGCGCTGCGCTGGCGCGCCAGGTCGAGCACGCGCTCTGCACGCGCAACCTGCGTAATCCGCGCGTGGACGGCGAGGGCGATTACAGCTTCCTGTGCACCGGCGACGTCGAGGCGTTCCGCGAGCTGGGCACCCGTTTCCTGCAAATGCCGCTGGGCGAGGTCGAGCATGTAGCCGTGCGCGAAGGGGCGGCAGCCTCAGCCTCATGAGTGACGATCGTGCGATTTGACAGAAGTGCGAAAGGGGTGTGTCGTGACCGATGAGCGCAGCTATGACCGCGGGCCTGGGGACCTGCGACCGATCGATATCGAGCCCGGTTTCGTGCGCCCCGCCACCGGTTCGGCGCTGATCTCCGCCGGGGAGACGCGTGTGATCTGCACGGCCTCGGCCCAGGAGAGCGTCCCGCGCTGGATGCAGGGCAAGGGCCGCGGCTGGCTGACGGCCGAGTACGGGATGCTGCCGGCCTCCACCGGCGATCGCAAGCAGCGCGACATCTCCAAGGGCCGCATGGATGGCCGCTCGGTGGAGATCCAGCGCCTGATCGGCCGCTCGCTGCGCGCCGTGATCGACCTCGATGCGCTCGGCGAACGCACGATCTATCTGGACTGCGACGTGCTGCAGGCCGACGGCGGCACTCGCTGCGCGTCGATCACAGGCGCCTATGTGGCGCTAGCGCTGGCCTGCGAGTCGCTGAAGGAGAAGGGTTTGCTCGAGCGCTCGCCGCTGACCGGCTCGGTAGCGGCGGTCTCCTGCGGGGTCGTGGGCGCTCGTGCGCTGCTCGATCTCGACTACAGCGAGGATTCGCGGGCCGAGGTCGATGCCAACGTCGTCATGACCGGCGACGGGGGTTTGGTCGAGGTGCAGGCGACAGCCGAGCGCACGCCGCTCTCGCGCGCCCACCTGGATGAGCTGCTGGCGCTGGCCGAGTCGGGGATCGAGCGGTTGCGCGGCTTTCAGCAGCAGGCGCTCGACGCCGCCGCGGGATGAGCGAGCGCCGCGAGGCCGAAGTCGCCTCGCCCAGGCGATTGCTGCTGGCGACGCGTAACGAGCACAAGCGCCGCGAGTTCGCGCGCCTGCTGCCCGGTTTTGAGGTCGATGTTCTGCCCGACGAGGTGGTGCTGCCGCCCGAGGACGGTGACACGTTCGCCGCCAACGCTCTCGGCAAGGCGCGCGCGGCGGCCGCGGCGACGGGCCGCGTGAGCATCGCCGACGACTCCGGCATTGAAGCCGCGGCGCTCGGCGGCGCGCCGGGTGTGCGCTCCGCGCGCTACGCGGGCAAGGACGCAAGCGACGAGCAGAATCTCGCCAAGCTGCTGGTGCAGGCGCCGGCCGGCAGCGAACTGGCATACGTGTGCGCGCTGGCCTACGTAGACCCAGGCGAGGGCGAGGAGCGGCTGTTCGAGGGTCGCTGGACCGGCCGTCTGGCCAGTGAGCCGCGCGGCGAGCGTGGCTTTGGCTATGACCCCGCGTTCCTGCCCGACGAGCACCCGGATCAGAGCGCAGCGCAGCTCAGCGACGAGCGCAAGGACGAGCTCAGCCATCGTGGCCGCGCCGTTCGCGCGCTGCGCGAGTGGCTCAGAGCAGGTTGATCGCGGCAGCGCCGCCGACGGCGACGCTGAGCGCCGCGTAGCCGGTGTAGTCGGATAGCAGCAGCAACAACGCTGTAATCAGCGCGACCAGCACGGTCAGTATCCAGGCGACGCGGGAGAGCTCCACTTGGCCTCGTATTCTTCCCTACCGTGCCCCGGTCTGCTCCCGCCTTCGGCGATCGACTAGCGGCGTGGGTTTCCGCGCGCGAGTCGCAGATCGTGCTGGGCCTCGATCCCGACCCGGCGGCGCTGTGGCCGGGCTGTGAGGCTGCCGAGGAAGGTTCGCCCGCAGAACAGGCCGCCGACGCCGTGCTCTCGCACTGCTCCGCGCTGATCGAGGCTGCCGGGCCGGCGTGTGTGGCGATCAAGCCTCAGCTCTCGCGCTTCGAGGCCCTGGGCGCCGATGGTTGGAGGGCGCTTACGTGGACGATCCAGTACGCGCACGACCTCGGCCTGCTCGTGATCGCCGACGCCAAGCGCGGCGATATCGACGTGAGCGCGGCGGCATACGCCCAGGCGCTGATGGGAGCGATCGAGACGCCGTGGGGACGGGTGCGCGGCATCGACGCCGACATGGCCACCGTCAATCCGCTGATGGGCGCCGATGCGCTGCAGCCGTTTATCGCGACGGCGCGCAAGAGCGAACGGGGAGTGCTCGCGCTCGTGCGCACCTCAAACCCGGGCGCCGCCGACATCGAGGACGCGGAGATGGCCGACGGCCGCCCGCTGTGGGAGCGGATCGCCAAGCTGGTCGACGAGCTGGGCAGCTCCAACCTGTCCGACTGCGGCCTCAGCGACGTAGGCGCAGTGGTTGGCGCCACCGTGCCCGAGCACTTGCGGCGCGCCCGCGAGCTGATGCCAAGCGCCGTCTTCCTGCTCCCCGGCGTGGGCGCGCAGGGCGGTCGCGTCGAGGATCTCGCACCGGCGTTCGCGCCCGGCCGCGCCGGCGGTCTGATCGCGGCTTCGCGCTCGATCGCGAACGCCTACCTGCAGTCCGGCGGCGAGCCTGCCGATGCCGCCCGCGCCGAGGCCGAGCGGCTGCGCGAGTTGGCGTGGTCGGTATCCTCTTGAAAGCGCGCGTGGCACCCCATCCAGCTCGTCACGCGGGAAAGCGGAGCTGAGGTACCGATGATCATCACGGTCACGCTCAACGCGGCGATCGACAAGTCGCTTTCAGTCCCCAACTTCCGCCTCGGACGGCGCCACCGCACCGTCGAGCAGCGCACGATGGCCGGTGGCAAGGGCGTCAACATCGCGCGCGCCCTGAAGGCCTTGGGTCAGCCCGTGATCGCCACCGGTCTTGCCGGCGGCGCTACGGGCACCCACATCGTCGAGCAGCTGACCGAGGAGGCGATCCTCAACGACTTCGTGCGTATCCGCGACGAGTCGCGCACCAACACCTCGGTGCTCGATCCGACAAGCGGCGAGCAGACCGAGGTCAACGAACGCGGGCCGGCCGTCTCCGAGCAGGAGGTCGAGCTGTTCCGCGACAAGCTGCTCTACCTTGCGCGCGGCGCGGCGATCGTCGTGCTCGCCGGTTCCCTGCCGCGCGAGGTGCCGCCCGACCTCTATGCCGGCCTGATCCGCGACCTGCAAAAGCTCGAAGTCACGACGATCGTCGACGCCGACGGCGACCCGCTGATGCACGCCGTGCGCGCCGAGCCCGACGTCGTCTCTCCCAACGTGCGCGAGGCCGAGGAGCTCGTCGGCCACGAGTTCGCAAGCGAGGAGGAACGCCTGCTGGCGGTCGGCGAGATCGTCGAGCTGGGCCCGCGCGAGGCGATCATGACGATGCCCGAGGGTTGCCTTGCCAACGTTTTGGTGGAGGGTAAGTCGTGCCTTCGTCGCGCCCAGATCGAGCCGCGAGAGGCGATCGCCCGTCGCGGTTCCGGGGATGCGTTCCTTGCGGGATACGTGGCGGCGCGCTACGAGGGACGCGCCCCCGATCAGTGTCTGCGCTTCGGCGTGGCGTGCGGAGCGGAGTCCACGATGCGTCTGGGTGCGGGCCTGATCGACCCCAAGGAGGCGCGGCGGTTGATGGGCGAGGTCGAGGTGGGCGCGGTGGAGGCGCCGGCGGAGGTGGGGTAGGGGTCTGCCGAGGCGGTGAGAGGGCCTCGAATATGCGGGATAACTCTGCCGGGAAATGCTGGATAACGGGTCTCGGATTTGCGGGATAAGTAGGCTCGAATTTGCGGTCTAAATGCTAAGATAGCCGCATGACGGCTGCGGATACTGGCCTCTCGGGAATAGTCTCACGACGCGCTTTCGACCTCGCCTCAGAGCTGTTGGCCGACGAGCCCGTAATCGCCCTGCAAGGACCGCGCACGGTCGGCAAGTCGACATTGCTGGCAGAACTGGCTGAGACCTACGGCGTCGGCGTGATCGACCTCGACGATCCGGTCGTGCGCGCAGCGGTCGCGGCCGATCCGGGGGACTACGTGGGCGGTCCGGCGCCGGTTTGCATCGACGAGTACCAGCACGTCCCCGAGATTCTCGACGCGATCAAGGCGAGTCTGAATCGCCGGCTCGAGCCGGGCCGTTACGTGCTGGCGGGCTCCACTCGCTACGACTCGCTGCCTCCGCTCGCTCAGTCGCTGGCCGGGCGGTTGCATCTGATGGACCTCTGGCCGCTCACACAGTGCGAGATAGAGGGGACGCCACGTCCTTGCCTGCTCGAAGGACTGCTGAGCGATCCAGAGACGTATGCCCCGCGCGGCATCGTCTCCGATTCCACCCGTGAGCACTACGTAGCCCGGATCGTGGCCGGCGGGATGCCGGTCGCGCTGGCCAGGCGGACCGTCGCCGCGCGCAACCGCTGGCTCGACGACTACCCGCGTCTGGTGATCGAACGCGACGTGCGCGAGCTCTCAGCGCTGCGCGGCCGCGAGCGGCTGCCACGCCTGTTCGAGCGACTCGCGGCGCAGACCGCCAATGTCCTTAACATCGCCGCCGCCGCCTCACAGGCCGGACTGGATCGAGGCACCGCCACCGACTATTTGAAGCTGCTGGAAGCTGTGTTCCTGCTCGTCAGGCTCCCAGCATGGGGCACATCGCTGCTCTCGCGCGTCGGCAAGGCGCCGAAGGTGCACGTGGTGGACTCTGGCGTCGCCGCGCGCCTGCTGCGTTTGACGCCGGAGAAGTTGACGAGGCGGGACCCCGCCTCGCTCTCCCAATTCGGCCATCTACTCGAGACGTTCGTCGTCGGAGAGCTGGTGCGCCAGGCGTCCTGGATCGACGGAGTCTCGAGCTGCGGGCACTGGCGCACCCACGACGGCGACGAGGTCGATCTGGTGATCGAACGCGACGACGGGGTCGTGCTCGCCTTCGAGGTCAAGGCCGGACGGCGGGTCACGAGCACCGATGCGCGGCACCTGCGCAAGCTGCGCGAAGCGCTAGGCGAGCGCTTCCTGCTCGGTGTCGTATTGCACACCGGCGCGCACGCGTATCGCGTGGAGGACCGATTGCACGCGATGCCGGTCGATCGGCTGTGGGCGCCGGTCTGAGCCGCGCCGCGCCGCGCTTTAGCCGCCGGCGACGTCGCGGCGCAGGAAGATCAGGTAGCCCGCCAGGAGCGAGGGGGCCGCGTACAGCGCCGAGACCCACAGCGAGTGGGTGACCGGCGCCCAGTCTGTCGGGGTGCGCAGCAGGCCGTGCCAGTTCTCGAACTGTTCGGTGAGCAGATAGGGCTTGATGCCTTCAAGGCCGGGGATGCCCGCCACGATGTACATGAGGATCACGATCCCGATCGCGCCGCCGACGCCGGCGATGCTGTTGCGCGTCGCTGTCGAGAGCAGCAGCGCGATACAGACGACCGCCGCCAGCCCGATCAGGTAGCAGGCGTTGGCGGCGATCACCAGCAGCAGGCCTTCGGAGGCCGAGACCGTGCTGCCCGAGAAGGTTTTGATCGAATTGAAGCCCCAGGAGGCGATGCCGCCGACGGTGGCGACGAGGCTTGCCAGGTAGACGGCGATCACCGCGTAGGTGAGCGCCGCCAGCGCCTTGGCCGCGAACACCTGGCCGCGGTCGACCGAGCGGGTGAGGATCGTCTTCAGCGTCCCGTTGTTGTCCTCCGCCGCGACGATGTCGCCGGCCACCAGCGAGGCGATCAGCGGCAGGAAGAAGACCGACTCGAACAGCAGCATCAGCACGGGCGTCGCCAGCCCCGACTGGGTGATCTGCGCCGCGAAGATGCTGTCGCCGCCGCCGTGGCGGGTGTGCACGTTCTGCACGATCACGAAGATCAAGGGCAGCGCCACGCCCAGCCCGAGGCCGAGGTAGGTGCGCTTCTGGGCGATCAGCTTGCGCAGCTCCCAGCGGTAGGCGACGAGCGTCGAGGGCCGGCGCGCGGAGCGCGGGGCGGCGATCGGGGTCGTCGGGGCGGCCGGGGCGGAGGCGACGCTGCTCATGCTCCGCGCTCCAGACCCCGTGCGGAGGCGGCGAGTCCTGACGCGGCGGCTCCAAGCGCGGCCGTGGCCGGCACGCCGTCGCCGTTGTGGCGATCGATCGCGGATTCGCCGCCGGCGCCGTCGTGCTCGGTCAGGCGGAAGAACAGGTCCTCGAGCGTCGCGAGTTGGGGGCTCAGCGCCAGGATGCCGATCCCCGCCGAGGCGAGCGCCAGCGACAGTGCGCCCACATGATCCTCGTCGGCCTGGAAGTCGATGCCGTGCTCCTCGGCGCTCGCGCTCTGAACGCCGGACTGGGCATGTGCCACTTCAAGTGCGCGCTTGTCGTCTGTAGTGCGCAAGCGGTAGCTCGCCCCGCCCTGGCGGCGCAGGTCGGCAAGCGCTCCCTCGTAGACGACGCGCCCTTTGTCGACGATCGCGACGCGGTCGCACAGTTCCTGCACCTCGGGCAGCTGGTGGCTTGAGAGCAGCACGGTTATGCCTTCGTCGGCCAGGCGGCGGATCAGCGCGCGCATGTCGCGCATGCCGGCCGGGTCAAGGCCGGTGGCGGGCTCGTCGAGGATCAGCAGGCGCGGGCGGCGCAGCAGCGCCGCGGCGATGCCCAGGCGTTGGCGCATGCCGTGCGAATAGCCGCCGACCTTGTGCTTGGCGCGTGGCGCCAGCTCGACGATCTCCAGAACCTCCTCGATCCGGTCGTTTGCGTCGCCTCCGTCAAGCGCCGCCAGCAGTTCGAGGTTCTTGCGCCCCGTCATGTAGGGGTAGAAGCGCGGCGCCTCGACGAACCCGGCTACGCCCTGGAGCGCGCGGGCGCCCGAGTGCGTCGGGTCGCATCCGAACAGCTCGACCGTTCCCTCGGTCGGCGTGATCAGCCCCAGCGCCATCCGCAGCGTGGTGGTCTTGCCGGCGCCGTTGGGGCCCAGAAAGCCGTACACGTCGCCGGCCCGCACGTTCAGATCGACGTGATCGACCGCGAGGACCTCGCGATAACGCTTGACCAGGCCGCGCGCCTTGACCGGCGGCGCCTCGTCCTCAGTCACGTCAGAGGCCCCGCGCGAATGCCTCGATCGCGCTCGGGGTCACCGAGCCCGCCATCAGGTAGCGCACGCCGGCGCGCTCGAACGTCAAGAGCGTGCCGAGCTGGGTCGGCAGCTCCGAGGCCTTCGTCCCGTTGATGCTCACCTGCTGCAGCCCTTCCAGCTGGGCGGCGCCGGATTCTTCGCCGCCGGCCTTGACCGGGCTTTCGGCCAGGACGATCGATTCAAGGCCCTTGCCGTGCACGGTGACATTCGGCTTGCTTTGACTGTCGCTCGAGGACCCGCTCGTGGATGTGCCGCTCGGCAGCTTCACGTCCTGGATCTTGGCGTTCGCGGGCGGGGTGAATTCGAGCGCGGAGCTGTCCGGCTGTCCGTAGGAGATTTCGGTGGCGGCCAGTTCGATTGCCGGGCTGGGGCTGTTGGTCGAGTAGATCGCCACGCGCAGCGGATTGCCGTGTACGGCGTCCCAGGAGAGCTCGGCGCCGGCGATCAGGCCACCGTTTTCGCGCGGGGAGAAGCGGACGGTGTAGGCGGCCTGTCCGGCGACGTCGGTCGGGGTCGCGCCGGAGATATCGGCGTGCGTGGAGGCCTTGGCGAGGTGTTCTTCGATTTCGGCGACCGTCGGGACTTTGTCGCCCGTGCCTGTCGATCCGTCGCTGCCTGAGCCTGTGTTGGCGCCGGGCGTTGTTTCGGTGCTGAGCGGATGTTCGGGCGTGTAGCGGTAGAGCGTGTTGGCGGAAGCGTCGTACATCTCAGCGGTCTTGCCGTCCCACAGGATCTGCGTGTCGCCCTTTTCGGACTGCAGTTCCAGTCGCGCGTGCCCGTCAGTCGCGACCCACAGGCGCCCGGAGGCGCCGGATATCAATGGGCTGGAGGAGAGCTGACCGGCTTCTCCGCCGCTGCCGCCGGCCAGGCTTGCGCCTTCGAGCAGGTGGTTGGTGAACTGAACGCGGGCGGTGACGCCGGTTGGCTTGGGCGCGCTCAGCCCGTCGTGGATCGCTTCAGCGAGCGGCTTTGCCGGCGGGGTCGGGCCCGAGCCGACAGCCAGCGCGAGCGCGGTGGCTCCGATGCCGACGACGAGGACGACGCCGCAAAGCAGCAACAGGCGAGACATGGAAAGGCGGCGTAGGACGTTCATTGGGACGTGTCCGATCTCCTCGAATTCAAGGCTGCCTCCAAGGCTAGCGCCGCTTTGCCAAGAAGCGGCTAAAGGCTTCTGAAGATATCTCTCATCGACGCCTTAGGACCTATCGGGACAGGTCCTAAGCCGGGACCTCATGTATCGTGCCGCCCCGATGATCTACGCCGTTGTCGCCATATGGGTCCTGATCGGCCTGGCCGTCTTCTTCGTCGCGATGCGCGGCGGTCCACGCGCCGCGCGCGAGTCGCTGCACACCGAATCGAAGGCGGGCCAGCGTGTCGTGTGGGCGATCGTCGTGCTTGCCTTCGCGGTCGGCCTGGTCGTCCCTGCGCTCGTGCTCGCCAACAACGGCAAAAACAAGGACGGCTCAGCCGCCGGCGTGACCAAACTGACAGCCGAGCAGCAGCACGGCCGGGTGCTGTTCTCAGAGACCTGCGCCGTCTGCCACACGCTGGCCGCGACCAACTCGCAAGGGCACATCGGTCCCAATCTCGACGTGCGGCTCGGCGAACAGATCGCGACCGAATCCGGTCGGCGCGCGCTCGTGGAAAGCGCGATCGCCGAAGGCCGCGCCCGCGGCAACGGCGATATGCCGGCGGGTCTCTACCAGGGCAAGGAAGCGGAAGCGATCGCCGACTTCCTGGCTGCCGTAGCCGGGCACTGACGCTCGCCTGTCTGGACGTGTGAGTCTGTCCGGGTGCGCGGTTAGCGTGCCCCCATGTCGCGCTCTCGCTATGGCTACGGCTATGGCTCGCTCGAACCCCGGAGGCGTCCGCGTCCGAGGATGGCCCAGCGCGTGGGTCCACATCCCGACCGCTTCGCCGCGTGGGCGGTCGCGCTGGGCGTCGTGATGATGCTGGCGGCGATTCTCAGCGCTCACTGAGCGGCGCGCGGGGCGATGGCGGGGGCTGTCTTCTACTTCGATCTCGGCTCTCCCTACGCCTACCTCGCCGCTGCACGGATCGACGCGGTGCTGGGCGAGCCGGCGGAGTGGCAGCCGGTCTCGCTGGGCGCTCTGTTCAAGCTCGCCGGTCGATCATCCTGGTCGCTGGGCGATCCGCGGCGGCGCGCGGAGGGCGTGGCCGAGGTCGAGCGCCGCGCGCGCGAGTACGGGCTGCCGCCGGTTCGCTGGCCGGACCCGTGGCCCGGCAACTACCTGACGGCGATGCGCGCCGCGACATATGCGCAGCGGAGCGGGCGGCTGCGCGAGTTCGTCGACAGCGCTTACGCCGCAGCCTTTCAGCGGGGCCTGGATCTGAGCGTCTCGGCTAACGTGCTCGCCGCAGCCGCCGAGGCGGGCCTCGACGAGCGCGACGTCGAGCTGGCGGTCGCCGACCCCGCGGTCAAGTTGGCGCTGCGCGAGGCAACCGACGCCGCGCACGCGCTCGGCGTGTTCGGCGTGCCCACGGTGCTCGTCGAGGGCGAGCTGTTCTGGGGCGAGGACCAGCTGGAGGCTGCGGCAAGCCGCCTACGCAGCGGTTGAGCGTTCGGCAGATCGACGGAAATTATCCGGCAGATCGACCGAAACTACCCCGGCAGATCGACCGAAATCGCTCCGGTGGATTGACCGAACGCCAAGATACCGGTACCCCGTGGGGAGCTTTGGCCAACCGTCCAATGCGGCGCGCAAGGTCATCGACTACGCTCCGCCTCGATGGCCGAGTTGCCGAAGACCGCCGCCGACATTCAGGCGTTCGTGGCCGAGCGCGAGATTCGCTTCATCCGCTTCTGGTTCACCGACATCCTCGGTCAGCTGAAGTCGTTTTCGATCAACTCGCAGGAACTCCAGGACGCCTTCGAGGCGGGGATGGGCTTCGACGGCTCCTCGATCACCGGCTTCAACGCGATCGAGGAGTCAGACATGATCGCGATGCCCGATCCCTCCACGTTCGCGGTGCTGCCGTGGCGACCGGAGGAGCAGGGGGTGGGGAGGATGTTCTGCGACATCATCACCCCCGAGCGCACGCCATACGAGGGCGACCCGCGCCATGTGCTGCGGCGTGCCCTGGAGCGTGCCCACGCGATGGGCTTTGACACGTTCAACGTCGGGCCAGAGCTCGAGTACTTCCTGTTCAAAGACTCCAAGTCCACAGAGGTGCTAGACGAAGGCGGCTATTTCGACCTGACCACGCTCGACGCCGGAACCGACGTGCGTCGCGAGACCGTGCTTGCGCTCGAGCAGCTCGGCATCCACGTCGAGTACACCCACCACGAGGTCGGCCCATCACAGCACGAGATCGACATGCGCTACGCCGACGCGCTGAAGATGGCGGACGACTGCATGACCTACCGCATCACCGTCAAGGAGTACGCGGTCAAGTACGGCTGGCACGCCACGTTCATGCCCAAGCCGCTGTTCGGTGAGAACGGCTCGGGGATGCACACGCACCAGTCGCTGTTCTCCGGTGGCAAGAACGCCTTCTATGACCCTGAGGACCAGTACTTCCTCTCCGACGTGGGCAAGGCATTCATCGCCGGCCAGCTCAAGCATGCGCGCGAGATCTGCTCGATCTTCGCCCAGTGGGTCAACTCCTACAAGCGCCTGGTGCCCGGCTATGAGGCCCCTGTGTATGCGGCATGGTCGCGGCGCAACCGCTCGGCGCTGGTTCGGGTGCCGCTGTATCACCCGGGCAAGGAGCAGGCCACACGGATGGAGCTTCGCTGTCCCGACCCGGCCTGCAACCCGTATCTGACGTTCGCGGTGCTTCTGCAGGCGGGCCTGGAGGGGATCGAGAAGGGCTACGAGCTGCCCGAGCCGATGGAGCGAAACCTCTACCACCTCTCCTCTGAGGAGCGCCGGCGCCTGGGCATCGAGCAGCTGCCGGAATCGCTGGGCGAAGCGATCGAGATCACCGCCGAGTCCGAGCTCGTCCTGCGCGCGCTGGGCGAGCACACGTTCAACCGCTACGTGGAGATCAAGCGCCAGGAGTGGGAGGACTACCGCGTGCAGGTCACGCAGTGGGAGCTGGATCGCTACCTGGCAATCTTGTAGTTACGAGTAGAGCGTTTTCCAGGTGCTGCACGGTGCTACACTTGGTCCAGTGCCCACGACTCGCCCCCGCCACACGATCACCGAGACCCCGCCCGTCCAGGCAGCGCTGGACGAGCTGCGTGCGCGTATGCGCGCCGACGAGCGGATCGACTTCGCTGAGTTGGTGAGGCTGGGGGCCGAGGTCAAGGCGCGGCGGCTGAGCGCGGAGAACGAGGACGCGCAGGCGGGGCTGAATCGCCTGGCCGAGATGGTGCGCACGAAATCGTTCCCGTTCGAGGTGGACATCGCGGCGGCCGATGAGGTCAAGCGCCTCGGCTTGATCGCGAAATACGAGTAGCGGTGCTGCTGCTGGACAACTCGGCTTGGGCGCGGATCGTCGCGGGTGGGCTCGGTGAGGAGCTGGACGCCAAAGTCGCCGTCTGGATTCAGGCGCGGGAACTCGCCACGTGCCTGCCGTTTCGTCTCGAGGCGGGCTACTCCGCTCGCTCGAAGGCGGATCACGCGCAGATGATGGAGCGGCTCGACTATCTGCCCCAGGTCGAGGTCACGAAAATGGTCGAAATGCGCGCCGCGCGCGCTCAGGGCGAGCTCGCGGCCATCGGCCACCATCGTCTGCCGCCGATCGACGTGATGATCGCCGCGTGCGCGCACGAGGTCGGGGGCGGGGTTCTGCACTACGACAGCGACTACGACATCCTCGCGCGGCGTGCCGGGTTGACGTTTGAAAGCGTGTGGCTGGCGCCGCCGGGTTCGCTCTGAGGCCGGAGGCCCCGGCCACCCTAGACTGCTGGCAACTCTCGCTTGACCCCTTGACAACTAATGAGAGTTAGGTATATGCTCTCGGCAAGTTGGTCAAGGCAAACGTCTTGACCGGCCGTACATAAGGTCGGGTAGGGGTCGGTCCTCGTGGTCGACACCAACCGGTTTTTGGCGGGGACCTTGGGAGAGGGACCGGGTCGTTACTGAGAGAGGGTTGTTCTTCGAGTGTTTGATTTGGGGAATAGAGTGTCAGGGAGTCCGTGCGCTCGTGGTGGGGGCGTAATAGGACGCGTCAGCGTCGCTGACGCGTCTCTCTCTCTCTCTCTCTCTCTCTGCGTCGGCCCGCTTTGCGCGGCTAGCGCTGCTGGTCGCGGCCTAACCCCGCGACGCTCCGGGCGATACGCCCGGAATGGCATCTCGCGGCCGCTGGGCGGCCGTCGGCCGTTCGGGCAGGCGAGGTGAGCGCCGTGGCGGCGATCGCGCGCGAGGACCTCTATACGCGCGAGGAGTCACCGCGTGCGGTGTTGCGTTTGGAGCGCGGTGAACGCGCGCGGGTCGGCGAGATTCAGCGCGCGCGGATCTTGGCGGCGATGACTCAGGTGGCGTGTGAGCGTGGGGCTCACCGCGCGACGGTAGCGAACGTGGTCGCGCGCGCGGGCGTTTCGCGACGCACCTTCTACGAAGAGTTCCCCGACAGCGAGACGTGTTTTCTAGCCGCCCTCGACCAGGCCGTGGAGTACGCCCGTGCCCGGGTGCTTCCCCTCTACGAGGGAGGCGAGCGCTCCCGCAAGCCGGGGAGTTGGCGCGAGCGGATCAGGGTGTCGCTCGCCGAGTTGTTGCGACTCTTCGACGAGCAGCCCCAACTCGCGCGTTTGCTCGTGGTGGAGTCTTTGAGCGGCGGCCCCCGCACGCTCGAGCGGCGGGCGGTGGTGCTCGCCGGGTTGACCGCCGCCGTGGACGCCGGTCGCGGCGAGGGCCCCGACAAGGGAGTCACGCGAGTGACCGCCGAGGGCGTCGTGGGGGCGGTGCTGTCGGTAATCCACACCCGCCTGACCGCCGGTGAGCAGACGAAGCTCCTGCCGCTGCTGGGCCCCTTGATGAGCACGATCGTGCTCCCCTACCTGGGGGCCACGCAAGCGCGGCGCGAGCTCGACCGTCCCGCGCCCGCGCCCGTATGGGCGCCGGCGGTCGAGACGGGCGCACCTCTGCGCTCGGACCCCTTCAAAGACGCGGGGATGCGCCTCACATACCGCACGATGGCCGTACTCGGCGCGATAGCGGAGCACCCGGGCGCATCCAACCGCAGCGTCGGCGCGGCCGCCGGCGTCGCCGACCAGGGGCAGATGTCAAAGCTGTTGGCGCGCTTGGAGCGCCTCGGCCTGATCGCGAATAGCGGTCCAGGTCACTTCAAGGGCGAGCCGAACGCGTGGTCGTTGACCGACGCCGGCCGTCAATTGCATCAGTCAATCCACGCGCACACGAGCGCGTCGGCTCACAGCAAGCAGAAAAAGGGGAGGGAGTAGATCCATGTTCTCACGTATATCCGCGCGGCTTTCCTACGCGAACGTCGTCGCCACGCTGGCGATGGTGTTCGCCATGACCGGCGGCGCTTACGCCGCCAAGAAGTACCTGATCACCAACACCAAACAGATTAGCCCGAAGGTGCTCAAGCAGCTGAAGGGCAAGGCCGGAGCCAACGGCGCGCCGGGCGCCGCCGGCCCAGCGGGTCCTCAGGGCAATCCGGGCGCGGCCGGCAAAGACGGCACGAACGGGACAAACGGCGAAAAAGGCGCCGCTGGAACGAACGGAGCCAACGGCACCAACGGCGTGAGCGTGACCAGCAAAACTTTGAATGCCGGACAGGGCGGCTGCACCGAAGGCGGCTCTGAATTCACGGCCGCGGAAAACAAAAAAACAAAGGCCTGCAACGGCTCGCCGTGGACGGCGGGCGGCACGCTGCCGGTGGGCTCTACTGAGACGGGCAGCTGGTCGTTTGGTCCGCTGTCCGAAGCCGCCAGCCCCTCTAAGGAGGCGTTCGTTCCGGTCGCATCGTTTTCGATTCCTCTCGCCGCGGCACTGGACGTGAGCCACGTTCATTACATCAAAATGGGTGAAACAGCTCCCACTGGCTGCACCGGTGGGACGTCTGAAAAACCGACTGCGGAATCGGGCAACCTCTGTGTGTATGCCACCCTTGAAGAACAGGTGAAAGGTATCCAAATCGAGAACCCAGGTATCTTCGGAGAAGAAGGTGCCGGCACGACAGGAGCTTGGCTGCTTTTCAACCTCAGCGGCGAAGCCTTCGGCATTGGCACCTGGGCGGTGACCGGCTAGCCCGCCCCTGACCCGTCGTCTTGTAATCCGCACCTCCACAGGAGCCATGAATGCGTCTGCTGACCGACACGAATCGCCGTAGCCTGATCGTAAGAGCGCTGCTGGTAGCGCTCGCCTCGCTCTGCGCTTCGGCGGCGCTGACGGCGGTTTCCGCCCAGGCGTTTCGCGGTCACAAGTTGAGCTTCGCGTTCGCGAGTGAAGGTTCGGGGCCGGGGCAGTTGAAGAAACCCTCCGGCATCGCGGTGAACGAGGCGACGGGTCAGGTATATGTGCTCGATCAGGGCAACCAGCGCGTGGAGGTGTTCAGCGGCGCGGGCACCTTTGAACGGGCCTTCACGGGCGCGGACACGCCAAGCAAAGGTTTCGCGTTCCCCGAAGAGAATGAAGAAGAAGGAGCGCTTGTCAGCGGAGTAGCTGTCGACAATACCTGCGCTATCCGGAAACTCACCGAAGCGACGACGCCGAAGTGCCGGGAATTCGATCCGTCCAATGGCGACGTGTACGTTACGGACCCTGGGCACGCGGTGGTCGACAAGTTCAATGGTGAAGGGAAATATCTCAACCAGTTGCAGAAGGCCAGCGGCGGGGAAGCTTTCCCCTTCGAAACGCAGTCACACGTCGCCGAAGGACTCAATGGTGTGGCAGTGGCCACGGATGGCAAAGTCGCCATCTACTACAGTTTACACTCCGTTGGGGACGTAGCGGTGTTCACCGATAATGGCCTGAATGAAAAGGGCGAAGCCAATACGGTAATTTCGACTGTGGAGCTGGAAAAAGAATGGTTCGGCGGGCATTTCGTAGCTCCCCTGCCAGGCGTCATCGTAAATGCAGATGGAGACCTTGATTTGCGGTTTCGGAGAAACGCGACGCGGCGTACAGTGATTGAACTGTACAGTTCGTTAGGTAAGAACGTAGGGTCGGCGTTTTGCGCTGAAGGAGTCGACGGGCTTGGGCTTGATCCTTTGAGTAATGAGCTGTTCGTGTCGCAGGCCGGGCAGGTTCAGGCGTGTGGCCCGAATGGGAATTTGGCCGAGGTTTTTGGTGCTGGGGACTTGACGTTGGCGAGGGGTGTCGCGGTGCGTGATGAAGCGGGCGGGCTGACCTCGGTCTATGTCGTTGACGCCGCGACGGGTGAAGTGGAGGTCTTTGGTCCTGAACCGCCGGGTCCGCCGACCGTTGAAGGCGAGTTGTATTCCAACGTGACGGGTGATAGTGCGATGTTGCAGGCGGAAGTGAATCCGCGTGGCGCCGGCACCGAATATAGTTTTGAATATGGGCGTTGCGTGTCTTTGACGGAATGCGCGTCGGCGGGCTATGAAGCGAGCGCTCCGGTTCCCGCCGGTTTCGCGGGCTCGGATTTCGAAGTACACGACGTGAGCGATAATGTGCAGGGGTTGCCGGCGGGCGCGGTCTATCACTTTCGTGTCGTGGTGCGCAATGAAAAGGATGCTGCGGGCACGGTGGTGTACGGGTCTGAACGTGTGTTCACGACGGAGGCCGCTGGTATCGCCATGTTGCCCGATGGGCGTGAATGGGAGCTGGTGTCGCCGCCTGATAAGCATGGGGCGTTGATCGAAGCGATCAACGAACGCGGTGTCGCGCAGGCTGCGGCGTCGGGGGATGCGATGACGTATGTGGCGTATGCGCCGACGGAAGCGGACCCGGAAGGGTATTCGTTGTTGACGCAGGTGGTGTCGCGTCGTACTTCTTCGGGTTGGTCTTCGCTTGATGTGGAGACGCCGTTCCAGGTCGCTCCGGGACCGGCGATAACGGCGGTGGACTATCGCTTCTTCTCTGAAGACTTGTCAATCGGGGCGTTGCAGCCGTTGGGCGCGTTCGATCAGGGCTTGTCCGGGGAAGCCTCCGAACAGACCTCCTACCTGCGCAGCACGTATGTGAATGGGAATGTCAACGATCCGTGCGTTCCGAGCACGATGGGTTGTTATCGGCCGCTCGTGTCTGGTTGTCCGGCCGAAGGCGAAGAATGCGCGGCTGCGGTGCGCGAGCACGCGAACGTGCCTGCCGGGACGGTGTTCGGTGAAGAAGGCGCCTGTCCGCAGCAAGATCAGGTCCAGTGCGGCCCCGAGTTCTTGGACGCGACGCCCGACGCCAAGCACGTCGTGTTGAGCGCGAAGGCGGCGCTTGGCGCTCCGGCCACGGCGAACGGGTTGTACGAGTGGTCTGAAGGCAGCTTGAAGCTTGTCAGCCTGCTGCCGGCCGGCGAAGGCGGCGGCCCGGCTCCCGACGCGGCGCTGGGATACACAAACGCGATCGTGCGTCACGCGATCTCAAACGACGGCTCGCGGATCGTGTTCTCGGAACAAAACGCCACGGGTCATCTGTATGTGCGGGGCACTGTCAAGGAAACCGGGTCCGACGCGACCGTGCGACTGGATGTCGTGCAGCCCGGCGCGACAGGTAGCGGTGAAGCAAGACCCGTGTTCCAGCTTGCTTCGGCTGACGGCTCGCGCGTGTTCTTCACCGAGGGACGGCGGCTGACAGAAGACTCGGGCGTATCGGAAGGCCTCCCCGATCTGTACGAGTGCGTGATCGTTGAAACGGAAGGCGAACTTGCGTGCCGCCTGTCCGATCTGACGCCGCAGCGCGCCGGTCAGGCGGCCGGTGTGCAGGGTGCTGTGTTGGGGGCAAGCGAAGACGCCTCTTATGTTTATCTGGTCGCCACCGGCGTGTTGGCGGAAAACACGAACGGGTCCGGCGAAGCGGCGGTGGCCGGCGCTGACAACCTTTATGTGCTCCATGACACCGGCACGGGCTGGACGACGATGTTCATCGCGCGTTTGTCGAGCGAAGACGCACCGGACTGGTCGCGCAACCAGCCTGAAAATCTCGAACAGTTGACTGCGCGTGTCTCGCCTGATGGTCGGCGTGTGGTGTTCATGTCCAACCGTTCGCTGACCGGGGCCGACAATGTGGACGCGGTGAGCGGCAAGCGCGACGAGGAGGTCTATCAGTACGACGCGTCCGAACCGTTCTCGCGTACGAACCCGACGTGCGTCTCGTGCACGCCGACGGGTGTGCGACCTTCCGGTGCCGAATACCGCACGCTGGGCGCCGGCCACGGAGGCTTCTCGCTTGTCGGGGGCAACGGGGGGTGGGAACCGAGTGCTTGGCTTGCGGCGAATGTTCCCGGGTGGACTCCGTACGGTGGCGGCCGCTCGCTGTATCAGTCGCGGTATCTGGCGGACACGGGCCGTGTCTTTTTCAACAGTCGCGATGCGCTGGTGCCGCGGGATGTGAATGGCACGTGGGACGTGTATGAGTATGAGCCTCCGGGCGTCGGGGGTTG
>JBOGXY010000139.1:0-7783 GCA_050696495.1 Solirubrobacteraceae bacterium | reverse complement strand
TCGTGCAATATCGCTGCCTGTCCCGACGCGACCGGCAACAGCGCGAGCACCACCCCCAACGCGCACAGCAATACCGCGGCCCAACCCATTCGACGCTTGATTCCTGGCACGTTCTCTCCCCTCACAGCGATCTCTCCTTACGTTCTGAAGCCTTCTCATGGGTGCGCATCCCCCGCGCGACCTGCTGTCCACGCTCTGTCAACGACCACGCGTTCGGTGCGCCCTGCCCCGGACCCAAGCCCGTGTTGGCGACCAGGCCGGCGCGCTCAAGGCGCGCGAGCAGCTTTGAGACCTGCCCCTGGTCTTTGATCTCCGCCAGATCGCCGACCGCACGGTTGGACGCCTGCGGCTGTTGGGCTATCGCCATCAGCACGCGCACCGTTCGGTAGGTGAGACGCATGCCCGCCGCTTTGAAGGGGTTCTCGAGCAGCACCGCATCGTGTGTGGCGAGCGCCACGACCGGCACGGGGCGCGCGAGCTCGCGCCGAGCGGCGGCCGCGCCCAGGTAGGGAAGCACGATCATGCTCATCAGCGGAGCGGCCAACTCGACCAGCGCAGCGCGCCGGGGCTCGGCATCTCCCGGGGTGGCGCTCAGGCGGGCGTGGACGATCGCCAGCGCCCCACCGACGATCCCCTCGGCGGTAAGCGGCGGCGGCTCGACACCCGCCTTCAGCTCTTCGCGGCCCTCGTCGATCGCGCGGGTGACCTGGGCCAGCACGCGGGTGCGGCAGGCGAGCGCGCGTGGACCCGCGGCGAGCGACTCGGCGACCAGCAGGCGGCCCACCACGGGCTCCTCGTCGAGGAAGCAGAGCAGTGCGACCAGTCCGGCCCTGATCCGCTCGCGCCAAGAGGACTCCGCGCGATAAGCGGGAAGGACGCGCTCGGCGGCGTGGCTGACGGCCTGCTCGAGCGCCGCCAGGAAGCACTGCTCACGGTCGCCGAAAGCTTCGTAGAAGGTGCGCCGCGAGACACCGGAGCGCGAGACGACATGCGCGACGGTCACCTCCGCGACCCCACGCTCACAGGCGACGTCGAACATCGCGGCGAGGATCCGCGCGCGTTGGATGCCCGCCAGGTCGACCGTCGCCGGCTCGTGACCGTGCGCTGTCCGCACCGCGGCCATCTCACGAGCGTCCCTCAGACGCGCGCGGGAGACCGAGCCGGGCGTTGTGCCCGGCGGGCCGCGGACCGTGGCCGCGGCGAAGTGGGCTAGCGGCTAGGCGCCGGCCGGCCCAGAGAGAGAGAGAGAGAGAGAGAGAGACGCGTCAGCGCCGCTGACGCGTCCTATAACGGACCCGCCACGAGCACACAGACTCTCCGATGCGCCATTCCCCAAACAAACCACGCGAAGCACAACTCCCTCTCGTTGCGACCCGGTCCCTCTCCCAAGGTCCCCGTCAAAACAGTTGGCGTCGACCACGATGACCGACCCAAAACCAGTCTTATGTGTGAACCCGCCCCGCACACATACCCATGACGTTTACGGGACAGTAGTGACCATACTCGACAGATGACTACTTGTCAAGACGTCGTATGCAGAAGACTGGGCTTGTGTGAGGCGGCGCAAGCCCGCCGGCCGGCAACGCGACGGCCGCGGCACGACTGGATAGGCTGTCGCTCAGTGAAGCTGATCATCCAGATCCCCTGTTTCAACGAGGCCGAGCAGCTGCCCCAGACGCTTGCCGACCTGCCGCGCGCGGTGGAGGGTTTTGAGGCGGTCGAGTGGCTGGTGGTGGACGATGGCTCGACCGACCAGACGATCGCCGTCGCACGCGCGCACGGCGTCGATCATGTCGTGCGACTGACCAACAACAAGGGCCTGGCGGCCGGCTTCCAGGCCGGCCTGGATGCCTGCCTGAAGCTCGGCGCGGATGCGATCGTCAACACCGACGCCGACAACCAGTACCACGGCGGCGACATCGCAAAGCTCGTGCGCCCGATCCTCGACGGTCGCGCCGACATGGTGATCGGCGATCGCGAGGTCAGCAACATCGAGCATTTCTCCTGGCTGAAGAAGCGCCTGCAGCGGCTGGGATCGTGGGTCGTGCGCCAGGCCTCGGACACGCGCGTGCCCGACACCACCTCGGGCTTCAGGGCGTATAACCGCGAGGCCGCCATTCAACTGCTGGTCGTCTCGAAATTCACATACACGCTGGAGACGATCATCCAGGCCGGCAAGCAGCTGGTCGCGATCGAGCACGTGCCGGTCAGGACCAACCCCAAGACGCGCGAGTCGCGCCTGTTCCCCTCGATGGGCGCCTACGTGCGCCGCAACTCGATCTCAATCTTTCGCATCTACGCCCAGTACGAGCCGCTGCGCGTGTTCTGGAGCCTGGCCGCGGTGATCGGACTGGTGTCGCTGGGCGTGTGGGTGCGCTTTGCCGTCGCCTACGCCGAAGGCAACGGCAAGGGCCACGTGCAGTCGCTGATCCTCGGCGCCGTGCTGTTCATCGCGGCGGTCGTGCTGTGGGCGCTGGGGGTGATCGGCGACCTGCTGGCCGCCCAGAGGGTGATGACCCAAAAGACCTTCGAGCGCGTGCGGCGAATCGAGCTGCAGCTCGGCGTCGAGCCCTCCCACTACGAATCGGCCCAGGACGAGCAGCGCGCGGCCGAGCGCGAGACGGTGCGGATATGAGCCCGGGCGTCACGGTCTCAGAGGACGGGATCGTCACCGGCAACACCTACGACAAGTACGGTTCGAACAATCCGCTGGTCAAGCGGATGATGGCGGGCTTCGAGCGCACGCTCGACGAGCTGCTTGCGACGGCGGCGCCGGCGTCATTGCTGGACGTCGGTTGCGGCGAGGGCGTGCTCGTGCACCAGTGGGCAAAGCGTATGCCGGCCGCGCGCGTGGTTGGCATCGACCTTCAGGAGGACTCGATCCAGGCGGGCTGGCGCGAGCGCCAGGCGCCCAATCTGGAGTACCGAGTGATGAAGGCCGAGGACCTGCCGTTTGCCGACGGCGAGTTCGAGCTGGCCAGCGCGATCGAGGTGCTCGAGCACGTGCCCGACCCCGAGCACACGGTGGCGGAGATGGCGCGATGCGCCGGCGGCGGCCACCTGCTGGTCTCGGTGCCGCGCGAGCCGATGTGGCGGATGCTGAACATAGCGCGCGGCGCCTACCTGAGCGACCTCGGCAACACGCCGGGACATCTGAACCACTGGTCCAAGCGCTCGTTCGTGCGGATGCTTCAGCGCCACGGACAGGTCGTCCAGGCTCGCTCGCCGTTCCCGTGGACGATGCTGCTTGTCCGGGTCGGCTGAGCGCACGGCCGCGAGCGCCAAGGACGCTCGCGGGCCACAGACCGACAAGCGCTCCTACGGGGCCGGCGCTCGCATCCTCTCGGTGGGAATCGCCTGCACGGGCCTGCTCACGCTCGCCTACTTCTCGATTTCAAGCCACGTGCTCGGCGAAGAAGAGGCCTCCCGGATAGCGCTGCTGTGGTCGATCATGTTCGTGATCATCTCGGTGATCTACCGGCCGATCGAACAGTTGCTCTCGCGGACGATCGCCGAGCGACGTGCCCGCGGATACGGCAAGCATTCTGTGCGCGTGCCGATCGCGATCCAGGCCGGATTCGCCGTCGGCTTCTTGGGGGTCGCGCTCGCATTCGAAGAGGAGCTCGTGAACAACGTCTTTGACCATTCGACCGCGCTGTATGACGTGCTCGTGGTGGGAACGCTCGCCTACGCGGCCAGCTATTTCGCCCGCGGCTGGCTTGCCGGTCACGAATACTTCGCCCTGTTCGGGGGCCTCGTGCTGATGGAGGCGCTCTCGCGACTGTGCTTCGCGTTGGCGGTCGCGATCGGGATCGCAAGCGGACAGACGGCGGTGGCACTCGGGATCGCGGCCGCGCCGATGGTCTCGCTGGTAGTTGTGCCCGCCGCGTTTACGCGCAACCGCTCCGAGGGCGAGCACGCGGGCGCAAGCGGCGCGGACGCCCGTGTTCACAGTCGTGCCCACGATGCCGATGTCGCGCTTTCTCACCCGATCACCGCCGATGAGGCCGACGCGGCGCTGGCGGGACCCGGGACCGAGGGTGTCCAAGAGGCCGCGGCGCACGACGAGCTGTCGCTGCGGCGTGGCGGCGGCTTCGCGGGGTGGGTGTCGGGGATCATGCTCTCCGAGCAGACGCTGCTGAACGCCGCCGTGCTGACGATCGCGGCCACGGCGACCAACCAAGGCCTGGTCGGGATCGTCTTCGACGTGCTGCTGATCGCACGCGCGCCCCTGCAGCTGTTTCAGGCGATTCAAACCTCGCTGCTGCCACACCTCACCGGACTGGAGGCCACCGATGGACACGAGGCGTTCGCGAAGGCGATACGGATCACGCTGCTGGCGATCGCCGTCTTCGCTGTCGCTGTGGCGCTCGGGTTGCTCGCGATCGGTCCGTTCGTGATGAGCCACCTGTTCGGCCAGCACTATTCCTACGGACGGCTCGGGCTCGCCCTGGTCGGTCTGGGCATGGGGATGCACCTGGCCGCGGGCACGCTCAACCAGTCCGCCCTAGCCCGCGACCAGGCGCGCTCGGCGGCGCTCTGCTGGATCACTGCCGCGATCCTGTTCGTCGCATGGATGTTGCTGCCGCTTGTCAGCGAAGAACTTCTGCGGGCCGAGATCGGCTACTTCGGCGCAACGGCGCTGCTGGCGCTGCTGCTCGGCTCGGTCTACCGGCGCGGCGCGGCGTCGGCGCCTCAGAGCGCCTCGACCGCGTCGGCTATCGCCCGATAGGCCGCCGCCGGGTCGCTCGCGCCGAACACGGCCGAACCCGCCACGAACAGGTTTGCCCCGGCCTGGCGCACCGCTCGCGCATTGGCGGGCTCAATGCCACCATCGACCTCCAGTGCGACATCGTCTCCGAGGATGTGGCGCATGCGCTCGAGCTTCTCGAGCGAGCGCTCGATGAACGATTGCCCACCCCAGCCGGGATTCACGCTCATGCACAGCGCCAGGTCGATCGAGTGTGAGATCTCCGCCAGCTCGCCGACCGGGCTTGCCGGGTTGAGCGCCACTCCCACGCACGCGCCGGCTTCGCGCACCAGCGAGGCGGTGTAGGCGACGTGCGGCGTGGCCTCGGCATGAAAGGTGATCGAGTGCGCTCCGGCCTTCACGAACTCCGCGACTTGACGCTCCGGGCGCTCGATCATCAGGTGCACATCGAGCACCGCGCCTGCGCTCTGCGCCTGCTCGCTTAGCGCGGCGACCACCAACGGCCCGATCGTGATCGGCGGCACGAAGTGGCCATCCATCACGTCGACGTGGATCACATGCGCCCCCGCGTCGAGCACCTCCTGGACCTGGGCGCCCAGCCGAGCGAAGTCGGCCGAGAGGATCGACGGCGCCACGCGCACGCTGCGAAGGATCTCTGAGGTCGGCATGCCCTCCATCATCGCTGAACAACCGGACGCAGTATGGCGCCGCCATGCGCAGCTCAGATGGGCGTGAGCATGCTGTCGCCGCAGTTATTGCACTTGAGGATCGCCGTTGAGGACATGCGCACGATCGTCGAGTGCTCGCCGCAGTTCGGGCACACGGAGGACAGCTCGAAGCGGTGCAGGCAGTAGACGCAGCGGTAGCGACCAGGCAGATTGGTCGGGCGCAACCATGGCTCGGTGCAGTTCGGGCAGACCGGCCCGAGGTCGACAGCGGCTTTGGGTGTCTCGGGAGCGCCCTCCATGGCTCAGAGCCTACCCGTGTTCTATCCGGACCTTCGCCGCATGCGCGCGATGAAGAAGCCCGCGGTTGCGTCGCGGTCGGGCAGCGTCATCAGGAAGCGCTGTGCACGTGGATGAAAATGCGACGGCCACTGGCCCACCAAGTCGTCGAGATCGAAATCGGAGTTACCGTACAGGAACTGTTCTATCAGTTGCTCATTCTCGGCAGCCGAGAGCGTACAGGTCGAATACACGAGCGTGCCGCCCGGGCTCAGCGCTCGCGCGCCCGCGGCGAGGATCGCCGCCTGCACGCCGCTCAGCTCAGAGACCTTCTCCGGGCTCACGCGCCAGCGCAGATCCGCCCGCGCGTGCAGGGTGCCAAGCCCCGAGCAGGGCGGATCGACCAGCACACGGTCAAACAGCTCGCCGTCCGCGCGCGGCGCCGTCGCATCGGAGATCTGCACCTTGACGTTCTCGACACCAAGGCGCTGCAACATCTCTCCCATCTGAGCCGCACGCGCACGATTTCGCTCCACGGCAACGACCTCGCCCTCACCACCCATGAGCGCGGCGATGTGACTGGACTTGCCGCCGGGCGCCGCGCACAGGTCGAGCACCCGCTCCCCCGGCTGCGGCTCGAGCACGCGAGCGACGATCATCGCGGCGCGCGATTGAGCGATCACCGCGCCACGACGCCATGCCTGGGTGCGGTGCAGATCCAGCGGCGCCTCGAGCACCAGCGCTTCGGGAAGCTCCGGATCGATATGCGCCGGCAGCGCAAGCTCGGCCAGGAGCGCCGCGGCGGTCATCCCGCGCAGAGTGTTTACTCGCAGAGCAAGCTCCCCGGGCTCGTTGTCGGCGGCCATCAGCGATCTGGCCTGCTCAGGGCCGAACTGCCGCCACCACATCCGCGCGAGCCACGGCGGGTGCGAGTACATGACCGCCGCCTGCTCGGGCGTGTCCTCGCTCAAATCCCCGAGCAGGGCGGCCGCGCCCTCGCGCGCTGCGCGGCGCATGGCGGCGTTGACGAGCCCAAAGCCCGGCGAGCGCGCGGACTTGGCCAGCTCGACCGTGTCGCCTACAACGGCGCGATCGGGCGCGCCACTGAGATACAGCAACTCGTAGAGCCCGAGCCGAAGCGCGGCCAGCACCGCCGCGTCGAGGCGATCGAGCCCTCGCTCGGTCAGCTTGCCGATCGCATGATCGAGCGTCAGCTTGCGCTGAATCGCGCCAAAGGCCAATCGCATCGCAAGCGCCCGATCGCGCGAGTCCAGGCCCGCTGCCTCGGAGTGAAGCGCCTGGTCGGCGTAGGCGCCCTGCTCGAACACGCGGCGGATGACCGCGTAGGCGCAGACGCGCGCCTTAGCCGGCATGGCCACGCAGATATGACGCCGCGTCCATCGGACGGCCGCCGGGGGGCTGGACCTCCAACAACTCGAGCGTGCCGGGCGAGCACGCCAGCAGTAGACGCTGCTCGCCGGCGTACAGACCCGCGCCCGGCGGCGTGGTGTCCGGCTCGACACACACCGCCCGGCGTACGCCCAGAAAAGCGCCGTCCGGCAGTGCCAGGCGCGCCCCGATATGAGGGTGCAGCGCCCGCACGACGCGCTCGAGCTCAACTGCTGGGCGTGAGGGGTCGAGCAGGCGGTCGGGTGCGGCGATCTTCTCGGCGTATGTGGCCTTCGCGTCATCTTGCTCGGCAAACAGCAACGCCTGGCCATCCTTGAGCAGGTCAAGCGCCTCTACCAGCACTCGCGTGCTCAGCCGCTGCAAGCGCACGGACAGCGAGCCGTAGGTGTCCTGCGCTTGAATCGGCTCCTCTTGCGCCAAGCAGACCGGGCCGCTGTCAAGGCCGGCCGTCACCCGCATGATCGACACGCCGGTTCGCTCGTCGCCGGCCATGATCGCCCGCTCGACCGGCGCCGCACCGCGCCAGCGCGGCAGCAGCGAGGGATGGACGTTCACCCACAGCGCCTGCTCCAGCAGCCGCGGCGGAATGTAGAGCCCGTACGCGCAGACGACAACGGTGTCGACAGGTCCGGGAAGCTCTGGTTTCTCCGGCTGATGGACGCTGATGCCGAGCCGCTCGGCCGTGACCTTCGCCGGTGGCGGCGCAACCATGCGGCCC
>JBOGXY010000138.1:0-8958 GCA_050696495.1 Solirubrobacteraceae bacterium | reverse complement strand
TCGTGCAATATCGCTGCCTGTCCCGACGCGACCGGCAACAGCGCGAGCACCACCCCCAACGCGCACAGCAATACCGCGGCCCAACCCATTCGACGCTTGATTCCTGGCACGTTCTCTCCCCTCACAGTGACTGTCTTCTTACGCATTCGAAGCCTTCGTGGTGCTCATTCCCCGCGCGCGACAAGCCGCCCCGCGTAGGTGAGGCGCGGTCGCATGCGTGAGAACATCTGGGTTGTCCCTCCCCTTGCGTTTTGCTCGCGTGTCAAAGCCATCTCGGTCTTTCTCCTTCAGTGAAAGTCGGTGGTGTTCTCGCGCGCGCCCGTGTTCTCGCGGATGCGATCTGTCAGCTCACGGCCGCTGTCGGTCAGCGCCCAGGCGTTGGGTGCTCCCTGTCCGGGCGCGAGGCCGGTGTTGACGATCAGGCCGATCCGGCGCAGGCGGCCAAGCAGCTTGGAGGTCTGGCCCTGGTCTGAGATTCCCGCGGTCGTGCCGACCGTGCGGTTGGAGCGAATGCCTCCCTGTTCGCTGAGCTCGGCCACCGCCAGCAGCACACGCACCGTGCGGTAGGTCAGGCGCATGCCGGCGTCTTTGAAGGGGTCGACCAGCGCCTGCGTCTCGCTTGCTTTCCTCGGGGTGCGCAGATCGCTCGCGAGCGGCTGCACGGGACGCTCGAGCTCACGGCGAGCGGCAGCCTGGCCGAGGTAGGGGAGCAGAATCATGCTCGAGAGCTGGTTTGCCAGCTCCAGCAGCGGCGCGCGCTCGGCGCGGGTAATCCGCGCGTAGATGACCGCCAGAGCGCCGCCGACAAGCCCCTCGGCGGTAAGCGGCGGCAACGCCGCGGCGCCAGCGGACTCCTGACGGCCCTCGTCGACCGTCGCGGCCAGCTGCGCGAGCACGCGCGCGCGGCGCGCCAACGTCTCCGGGCCGCCCGAGATCGACTCGACGATCAGCAGCCTGCCGGCGACCGGCTGCTCGTCGAGAAAGCAGAGCAGGGCGATCACGGCGGCTTTGATCCGCTCGCGCCAGCCTGCCCGCCCCCCGCCCTGGGGGGCGCCCTTCGAGCTGGGCGAGGGCGCCGTGTAGGCGGGCAGCACGCGTTCGCCCGCGAGCGCGAGCGCGTGCTCGAAGGCGGCCAGGAAACAAGCCTCGCGGTCCTCGAAGAGCTCGTAGAACGTGCGCCGTGAGACGCCGGAGCGCTCGACCACGTCGGCAACGCTGACGTTGGCGGCACCGCGTTGGCAGGCGGCGTCGAACATCGCGGCGAGGATGCGCGAGCGCTGGATCTGGGCCAGCTGGACATGCGCAAGCTCGCCCGCGCGCGTGGACCCGATGCCTGGGAGGCCGGAGCGGCCTGGGAGGCCGGAGCGCGGCGCGGCTGTGGCGCTCGCCGCCATCAGCGACCCTCCGCGAGCCGTGAAGAGCCAATCCGGGCGTATCGCCCGGAGCGTCGCGGGGTTAGGCCGCGACCAGCAGCGCTAGCCGCGCAAAGCGGGCCGACGCAGAGAGAGAGAGAGAGAGAGAGACGCGTCAGCGACGCTGACGCGTCCTATTACGCCCCCAACAAGAGCGCACGGACTCCCTGACACGCTATTCCCCAAAGCAAACACGCGAAGCACAACCCTCTCTCAGTAACGACCCGGTCCCTCTCCCAAGGTCCCCGCCAAAAACCGGTTGGTGTCGACCACGAGGACCGACCCCTACCCGACCTTATGTTTCCCGACAGCACTTGTCGAGTTGGCACCGACTGTATACACAAACATCTGTCTTGTCAAGAGGAGTCACGAGCGTCTAATAGCTGTTCGGGCGGTGGGGCGACGGGCGAGCGCGGCCACCCCGCCACTAACCTGTTGCGGCGGTGGTCGAACTGGACGCGGTGAGGCGCAACTACGGCGAACGCGCCGCGCTGCAGGACGTGACGCTCACGCTCGCGGCGGGCCGGACGCTGGTCGTGTTCGGACCCAACGGAGCCGGCAAGACGACGCTGCTGCGGATCCTGGCGACGCTGCTGCGCCCGCACGCGGGGACTGTCAGCGTCTTTGGCGAGCATCTGCCCGACGAGGCGTGGAAGGTGCGCGGGCGGGTCGGCCTGCTCGGGCACGAGCCGCTGCTCTATCGCGAGCTGAGCGCGCGCGAGAACCTGCGCTACCACGCGCGCCTGCACGGCGTTGGCGAGGAGCGCGTGCAGGAGCGACTGAGCGCGGTGGCGATGGACGAGCGCGCGGACGAGCCCGTGCGCACGCTCTCGCGCGGGATGGTGCAACGGGTGGCGGTGGCGCGCGCGACGCTGCACGACCCCGACCTGCTGTTGCTGGACGAGCCCTACGCCAACCTCGACCCGGCGGCGACCCGACTGGTGGCGCCGCTGATCGGCCCGGACAGCGCAAAGACGCGCGTGCTCACGAGCCACGACCCGCGGCGCGGGCTGGCCGAGGCCGACCTGGTGCTCGGACTGCGCGGCGGGCGCGTGGCCTTCCTGAGCTTGGTCGCGGAGACAGACCCAAACGAGATCGTCGAGCTCTACAGATGAGAAGGACTGTTGGGGCGCTGCTGCGCAAGGAGCTGCTGGTCGAGCTGCGCACGCTGGAGTCCGTCCCCGGCATGTCGCTGTTCTGCGTGACGATCTTCGTGGTCTTCCACTTCGCTCTGAACCAGAACACTGTGAGCGGCCAGGAGGCGGCGGGGATCCTGTGGGTGTCGCTGTTGCTGGCGGCGATGCTCGGCATCAACCGGCTGTTCGTGGCCGACGCCGACCAGGGCGGCTTCGACGGCTTTCTGCTGGCGCCGGTCGAGCGCAGCGCGCTGCTGTTCGCCAAGGCGCTGGCGCTGCTTGCCTACCTGCTCGTGCTCGAGCTGGTGGCCGTCCCCGCCTTCGGTTTGCTGCTGCTCGGCCCGCCGCTGGGCCAGGCGCTGCCCGGCCTGCTGGCGCCGCTCGCGCTCGCCGACCTGGGTCTTGCGGCGATCGGCACGCTGGTGGCCGCGATGGCTGTCCGCACGCGCGCGCGCGACCTGCTCGGGCCGCTGCTTGCCCTGCCGCTGCTGGTCCCGATCGTGATCGGGGCCGCCCGCGCCGGCGCGCCGCTGCTGGCGCTCGAACATCCGAGTGGGCCTGCAATCAAGTGGCTGGCCATGCTGGCCCTCTATGATCTCGTTTTCGGGCTTATCGCCTACGCGGTATTCGACTTCCTCCTGGAGGACTAACGGAAGATGCGCCTCCCCAGCCTGCGCGCCCTCTCGATCACGACCGTCCTGGCGTTTTGCGTATCATTGTCGTTGGTGTTCTTTTATGCACCGATCGAAGCAGAAGAAGGCTTCGTGCAGAAGATCTTCTATCTGCACGTGCCGCTGGCGATCGTGAGCCTGTGCGGCTTCGTGCTCGGCGGCCTGCTGGCGATCGCCCACCTGCGCACGCGCGATTCCAAGTGGGACCTGCGCTCCTATGTGGCGATCCACATGAGCCTGATCTTCGGCCTGGCGGTCTTGATAACGGGCTCGATCTGGGCACGCGCCTCGTGGGGGCACTGGTGGGTGTGGGACGAGCCGACGCTCGTCTCGTTCTTGATCGTGTTCCTGCTGTATGCCACCTACCAGCCGCTGCGCTTCGCGATCGAGGACCCCGAGCGCCAGGCCCGCTACGCCTCGGTGTTCGCGATCACCGCCGGCGCGTTCGTGCCGCTGAACTTCATCGCCGTGCGCCTGTCGGCCTCCTACGTGCACCCGCGCGTGCTCGGCGGGACCTCTTCGCTGCCCGGCTCGATGGCGTTCACGTTCCTGGTCTCGCTGGCGGCGACGGCGCTCCTGTACGCGACGCTGTGCTCGTACGAGCTGGCGGCCAAGCGCACGCGCATCCTGCTCAAATCACGCTCACGGATACTCGGCTTCCAATGATTCTCGCGACCGCCACCCTGCCCGCGGGCTCGAACAACGGCTACGTAGCCGCCGCCTACATCGTCTTTTTCGTGCTGGTTCTCGTTTACGTCGCGATCATGGCCTATCGGCTGACGCGCGTAGAGCGCTCGGTTCGAGAGCTGCACGCGCAGGAGCGTGAACGGGAGCGTGAAGGCGTATGAGTGAGCTGCTCGCGCTCGGCATCTCGCACAAGACCGCGCCGGTGGCGTTGCGCGAGCGCCTGGCGTTCACCGAGTCCCAGGCCGTCGATTTCGCCCGCCGGCTGACCGAGGGACCGCAGGTGAGCGAGGCGGTCGTCATCTGCACCTGCAACCGCACCGAGGTCTACCTCGTCGTCGGCGATCCGGTGCGCGCCGAGACCGAGGTGCTCGGCGAGCTCGCGCAGCGCGCCGGCATCCGCCCGACCGAGCTGGCCCAGCAGATCTACTCGCCGCGCAACTGCGACGCCGCCCGCCGGCTCTACCGCGTCACGGCGGGCCTGGAGTCGATGATCCTCGGCGAGGCCGAGATCCAGGGCCAGGTCAAGCGCGCCTATGAGTCCGCGCTGACGGCCGGCGTCACCGGCCCGCTGCTCAACCGTCTGTTCGCGGCGGCCCTTACGACCGGCAAGCGCGTGCGCTCAGAGACCGGCATCGCCTCAAGCCGCGTGAGCGTCCCGTCGGTCGCGGTCGACCTCGCCCAGGACGTGCTCGGCGACCTGGCCGAGCGCCATGTCGTCATCCTCGGCGCCGGCGAGACCAGCGAGCTGACAGCGCAGGCGCTCGCCCACCAGGGCGCGGGGACGATGTTCGTCGCCAACCGCCACGCCGACCGTGCGCTCAGCTTGGCGCAGCGCTTCGGTGGCTCGGTCGTCGGCCTGGACGGCCTGCCCGACCAGCTGCTGCGCGCCGACATCGTCGTCTCCTCCACCTCCTCGCCACACCCGATCGTCGGCGCCGAGGAGGTCGAGCTGGTGATGGCAGAGCGTCGCGGGCGGGGCGGGCCGGGCAACGCGAGCGGGCAGGGCGAGCGTGGCGGGCGGGACCTATTGCTGATCGACATCGCCGTCCCGCGCGACATCGAGGCGGCCTGTGGCGACATCGAGGGGGTGACGCTGTATGACATCGACGACCTGCAGGCGGTCGTGGCGCGCAACCTCGGCGCGCGCGCGGAGATCGTGCCGCGGGCCGAGGAGATCGTCGCCGAAGAGATCCAGCGCTTCGCGCGCTGGCTCGGCCAGGCCGAGGCCCTACCGACGGTGGCCGCGCTGCGCGAACACGCCGGCGCCCTGGTCGAGCAGATCCTCGCCGAGAACGAGGGCCGCTGGGAGTCGGCCTCCGAGCGCGACCTGATGCGGGTCGAGGCGATCGCCCGTGCGATCGTCTCGCGCCTGCTGCACGAGCCGACGATCCGTCTGCGCAGCCTCTCAAGCGAACGAGGTCATGCAAGCCTGCAGCTGGTGCGCGAGCTGTTCGGCCTGGATGAGGAGCCGCGCGAGCAGGACACCGTGCCCACCGAGGCCCCGCGGGATGCCGGGGAATCAAAGCTGGCCGAGGTGCGCTCGATCGGCAGCGCACGCAAGAGCTCATAGCATGAAGGTCGGAACTCGGGGCAGTGCACTGGCGCTCGCGCAAACGCGACTGGTGACCCGGCGAATCGTGCCGGAGAGCCTGCGCGGCGAGGGACTGGATGTCGTCGTCGTCAACACCAGCGGCGACGGCCTGCGCGCGGGTCAGCGTCCCGGCGGCGACAAGTCGCGGTGGGTGGCCGAGCTCGAGCATGCGCTGCAGGCCGGCGACATCGACCTGGCCGTGCACTCGGCCAAGGACGTCCCCGGAGAGCTGGTCGACGGCCTCGAGCTGCTCGGCTCGCCGGGACGCGCCGCTCCCGAGGACGCGCTTATCGGCGCCTCCTCGATCGAGCAGTTGCCCCAGCGCGGTTATGTGGGCACGAGCAGCGTGCGACGGGCCGCTCAGCTGCTTGCCGCCCGCCCCGACCTGC
Source organism: Solirubrobacteraceae bacterium (assembly GCA_050696495.1). GTDB lineage: Bacteria > Actinomycetota > Thermoleophilia > Solirubrobacterales > Solirubrobacteraceae > Palsa-744. Next base: position 3,072 of record JBOGXY010000138.1, on the reverse strand, counting down.
AGGTCATCAGCCTGCGCGGCAACGTCGACTCGCGTTTGCGAAAGCTCGCCGACGACATCAAAGCCCCCGGCGCCGAGCGCCCGCAGCCGCCGCCGCGCGACCCGGGCGGGTTCGACGCGATCGTGCTCGCCGCCGCGGGCCTGATCCGGCTTGGACGGCAGGCCGACATCGGTTGCGCGCTGAGCGTCGAGCGTTTCGTCCCCGCCCCGGGCCAGGGCGCCCTGGCCCTACAGGCGCGCGCTGGCGATGAGAAGACGCGAGCGATCGTCGCCGACCTGCTCGATGCGGACGCCAGCGCCTGCCTGACCGCCGAGCGAGCTCTCGCGCAGTCGCTCTCGGCCAGTTGCAACACGCCGCTGGGCGCCCACGCCGTGCCGGCCGATTGCGGCTGTCTGCAGCTACGCGCCTGGGTGGGCCTTCCCGACGGTTCGGAGTGGGTGGCGGACGAGCTGGTGGGTGGCTTCTACGATCCAGACGAGCTGGGCCGGCGGATGGCCGAGCGCCTGCGCGACGCCGGCGCGGAGGATCTGCTGCGCCGTGCCGAGGAGATGGCGATTGACCGCATCTGAGTCGGTGGGCAACCCGTCGAGGGGGAGGCCTTCCGGGTCGGCGCCCGGGCCGCGAAACGCCATGGGCGCACCCGACGATCGGGATCGGCGTGCCGGCCGCGTTCATCTCGTGGGCGCCGGCCCCGGCGATCCCGGCCTGTTGACGGCGCGAGCGCTCGAGCTGATCGCGCGCGCGGAGACGATCCTCTACGACCGCCTGATCCCGCCGGCGGCGCTCGACTGCGCGCGCGCGGACGCCGAGCTGCTGTTCGTGGGAAAGCAGGGCGGCGGCGAATCGGTTCCTCAGGAGCACACGCAACGGCTGATGATCGAGCGAGCACTGGCGGGCCGCGAGGTGGTGCGCCTGAAGGGCGGCGATCCGTTCGTGTTCGGTCGCGGCGGCGAGGAGGCGCTGGCGCTGCGCGAAGCCGGAATCGACTTTACGATCGTCCCGGGAATCACCGCGGGCGTGGCGGCGCCGGCGTTCGCCGGCATCCCCGTCACCCACCGGGGCCTGGCGACCGCGGTGGCGTTGGTGACCGGCCATGAGGACCCGGCAAAGGAGGAGTCCGAACTCGATTTCGAGGCGCTGGCGCGCTTCCCCGGCACGCTCGTCTTCTACATGGGCGTGCGTGCGCTTGAGCGGATCGCGAGGGCACTGATGGCCGCCGGGCGCCCCGGCTCAGAGCCGGCCGCGCTGGTGCAGCGCGGAACGCTACCCGGCCAGCGGACCGTCACCGGCACACTGGCAACCATCGCCGAAGTCGCCGCGCGCGAGCAGATCGCGGCGCCGGCGATCACCGTCGTCGGGCCGGTCGCGGCCCTGGCCGAGCAGATCGCCTGGCTACCGCCGCTGCCGCTGAGCGGCCTGAGCGTCGCGGTCACCCGCGCGCGCGCGCGCTCCAGCGAGCTGGCGCGCCGCTTGGAAGCACTCGGGGCAAGCGTCGTGCAGGCGCCGAGCATCCGCACGGTGGCATTGCCCGCCGAGCCGATCGACCCGACCCCGTATGACCTGATCTGCCTGACGAGCCCGGTAGGGGTGGATCTGCTGTTCGAGCGCTTGGAGAACGGCCGCCATCCGCGCGGTGACGCACGCTCGCTGGCCGGTGCCCGCGTGGCGGCGATCGGCCCCGGCACGGCGAGGGCCTTGGCCGAGCACGGCGTGCGTGCAGACATCGTGCCCGAGCGTTTTGTCGCCGAGTCGCTGGTGGGGGCGCTGGCGGACATCGAGGTGGAGCGGGTCCTGGTCGCACGAGCGAGCGAGGCACGCGACGTGCTCCCCGACGCCCTGCGCGCGCGCGGCGCGCAGGTCGATGTGGTGGCGCTGTATGAGACGGTGGCCGAGCCGCTATCCGTCCTTGCGAGCGAGCAGGCACGCGCGGCCGACTACGTGACGTTCACCTCCTCATCGACCGTGCGGTTCTTTTTGCGGGCGCTCGACGGAGCAAGTATGGGAAGCGCTACCAGGGTAGTGTCGATCGGCCCCGTCACGAGCGCCACTCTGCGCGAGCATGGGATCGAGCCGCATGTGGAGGCCGAGCGCCACGACATCGACGGGCTCGTGCAGGCACTGCTGGCCGACGCGCGGCGCGATGGCTGATCCGTCGGGCTCGGCGAGCGCCGAGTACGCGCACCGCCACGAGCCCGCCCCGCTCGGTTCGCCGCGTCTGCACTTCAGGAGCACGGACTCGACCAACGAGCGCGCCCGCCGGTTGGCGATCGCCGGCGCGCCGCACGGGACATTGGTCACCGCTGACGAGCAGACCGCCGGCCGTGGGCGCCACGGCCGCGGCTGGGTTGCCGCGCCGGGCACCTCTCTGCTGTGCTCGCTGGTGCTGCGCTGGCCCGAGTCCTCGCAGCCTCCGGCGCTGCTGCCGCTGATGGCCGGCGTCGCCGCCGGCGAGGCGATCGGCGAGCAGGCGCTGTTGAAGTGGCCCAACGATGTCGTCGTCGGCGAGGAGCTCCGTAAGCTGGCCGGGATCCTGGTGGAGGCGCGCACACAGGACGGCTGGGCGGTGCTCGGTATCGGCGTCAACGTAGCCGTGGACTTGTGCGACCTCCCGGCGGAGGTGCGTGTACGCGCCGCGACGTTGGGTCGCGAGGCGGATGCGATTGAGCCGCTGCTTGCGGACCTGCTCGCAGCGCTCGGCGCAGGGCTGAGCAGACGACCGGAGGAGACACTGGCGGCTTGGCGCTCCCGCGACGCGCTGACCGGACGCCAGATCGCGTGGGGGCAGGACCAGCGCGGCCAGGCTCAGGGGGTAGACGATCAGGGACGGCTACTGGTGCAGAGCGCCGACGGATCGACCGCGACACTCAGCGCCGGTGACGTTCACTTGTCGATGACCGGCTGATCGGCGTGCTCGACCGCACGCTGCTCGACCCCGCCTCGTGGGCGCCCCTCTGGACGCGGGCCTTTGCGCCGGCGGCGTTGCCCGCGCGCGCGACGCTTGGGGAAGTTGCGCAGCAGCTCGCGCGCGAGCGCGGGGGGCTTGCGCGCCATGCGCGTGCGGGCGCCCCGGAG
>JBOGXY010000137.1:0-5184 GCA_050696495.1 Solirubrobacteraceae bacterium | reverse complement strand
CAAGAACGGGATCGGCGCGCTCCACGCCCTCGACGCGCTCACCACCGGCACCCCCTGGCTCCCAGCCAACGCATCACCCTAAAGCCGCAGCACCGCACCCACGACCTGAACAGTTACTCTCAGTCATGCTGTCGCCGATAAGGCGCTGGTAGACGACCTCAAGCAGATGATCCAGGCGGCCGTTGGCGTCCATCCGGATGAGATCTTCATCTCCTCAGACCCAGGCAGCGGGATACCTGCCGGAAACAACTTCGTCGACTACATCCGGTCCCAGATGCGCGATGCCACCTTCGTGGTGGCCGTAATTTCGCCGGCCTACAAGGAGTCGGAGTTCTGTCTGGCCGAGCTTGGCGCCGTATGGCTCAAGGCAGACCGGGATTTCTTCCCACTGTGCACGCCCGCAATCGATCGCGGGGGGTTGGAAGCCACGCTCACGGGGATCCAGGTCGCGCGGATCGAGGAACGAGCTTCGCTGGCCCAGCTACTCCAGCGCCTGTGCGCCCATTTTGAGCGCGAGCACAATGCCGGTGCATGCACGACGGCCATCGAGGTATTCCTCAGCACCGCACAGGGTCGTCTCGACGCCCTGCGCGGTCCGACCAAGGTGCCCGCTGAGGAACTTGAGCAGGCCAGGGCCGCTACCCGAGAGCTCGGCGAGCAGTTGAATGCCGCAAGGGATGAGCTGGCGAGCGAACGGAAGCGTTACGAGGACCTGAAGCTCGCCAAAACTCAGGAGGAGATCGACGCGATCGAGCTGCCCGAGGACGAGATCGAGCAGGTCAAGTACCTTCGACGGGAGGTCCTGCACGCAATGATCGGGCTTGGCTCGAACGTCAAGAAAGTGCTTCCGTTCAGCGTGAACGGTGGCGGCATGCCGTGGCCTCAGGGTGGTTGGGAGCGAGACGACCTGCAAACGGAGGTAGACAACGGCTATCTCCGCGACGGCGAAGACGGATTCGTCTATCTGAACAAGGACTGGCCGGACATCAATGCGGCTTCCGCCGCGACCAAGATGCTCCAGGAATGCCTAGAAGGGCTCAGTGACGATGCGAGACGGTGGTTCGTCCGCGAGTATCGAGTGCCCCCTGACCTAAGCCAGAGCGCGGCATTTAGCGCTCTTTTCTAGCGGCTTCAACGAGCCACCGGCCGACGGCCGCCCGGTGCGTGCGCGAAATCAGCAAGTCATGCACGCAGCGTGCGATGGCTGGACCGGCCCTACCTGTGCTGCTGTGCGTTCGTAGCTTCCCGGCGCGCGAGGCCTAGTCACCCGGGCCGGCGATCGCCTGTACCTGCCTGACGGCCTCTTGCAGGCGGCGCAGAATCAACGCGATGCGCAGCGACAGCGCGATGCGCATCCGCCTCCTGTCAGAGAGGGCTTGGCGGAACACAACCCGCTCATCTTCGGCTGCGCTAGCTCAGCCTACGCTCGCCATCAGAGATGCCGTACGCGGGGGCAGCGCCGCACAACAACTGTTCAATCGGCCCGGCGCCAGGCCCCCGGGTCGGGGCGTGAGGGACTGCTTGCTCAGCGCCGGACGCCGCGCCAACAGCGATGGACGCGCAGAACGCTGTGGGCTGCGGCGCTGCCCCCGCGTATGTGCACTTCACGCAGCACGCGTCCCGGGCCACAGAAATGTCCCCTATTGGGATGAATGGCGCCGTCCTCGAAGGCGGCAAGCCCAAGGCCCGTACTCGCAAACCGAGCGGGCGCGCGGAGTAGGGGGACGGCCTGTGGAATTGGGACCGCAGAAGGACCGCAGAGGTGCCGAAAACCGCATAGGAAAGCCAAATAGAACCTTACTCCCCGACTTGAGTTGTGGTTCGATGCTGAGAGATCCATAGGCGCCTCCAGGGCGCAAGATTTGGCTCGGGTGCTGGGGTTTGGCGGCGAGCAAGGCTGTCGCTGCCCGGAGTCCTTGGAAGTTGATTTTTGGGCCAACCGCCCACTGGTCGCCCACGTTACGGACCTTTGACGCCCCCGGGACGCGCGCCGAAGCTAGCTCTGGCTTGCGGAGCTTCCTCACCACACGCCCTTCGTCGACCCCCTGCGACAGAGTCGTCCGATGGACCCTCTAAAAATGAAGACAGATACCGCGCACACCCTGGAGCGTGGTCCCCAGCCGTCGGAAGGACTCATCTGATGAAGTTTCTGCCGTTGCCGGAACTTACGGTCCTTGCTCTGCGCGACCGGTCTGTAACACCGGCAGTCGAACGCGGAGTCCAGTTGATCATTTCATGCTTGGAGGTGGCTTGCGCAGGTGTCGCTGACGATTGCGACGCAGACCTTCGTCATGACGACTCGACCTCGGAGGGGCAACTCCGTTGGCGTCGTTGCCGAAACCACGTTAAGAAGCTTCTGGATGAGCACGGGATTTCAGGACTGGAGGATGCGGTTGCGGATGTCACTGACAATGCCCTGGTCGTTCGCGTGGGAGGCTGCGCAGTTTCTTTCTACTCTGCCCGAAACGGCATCAATCATCCGGACCTCGCTGGCTCCAGCAAGACGAAGCGGGCTGTAGTCAGCGAGATGCAGACACAGATCAACGGGTTGGAGGCTCCGGAGGAGCCGACTCGACTCGTCGTGCTCTACGAGGCTGACGGCGATGGGTTGGGTGCCGCAGTGGTCGGCATGCTTGGCAACCCGAGGGAATGGGCATGGCGGTTCAGCGTCTATGACCGTGACGGGTTCGGCCGTGTTGAAACAGGTGAGCCGACTGTCCTTGCGGCGCCGTCCTACGACAGTGAGCCTGAGCCCGAGTTGCCCCCGATTAAGGTCGTGGAAGCTGACGAGGACGCCAGCCGGAACTTCGACAGCTAGGCTGCGCGCGCATGACATTGTTTGATCCTCGCCGGCTCGCGCTGGCACGCTCTGCTGCTGGCAAGACCAAGTCTGATCTTGCGCGAGATCTCGGCCTCTCACCCGCGTCGATCAGCCAGTACGAGGCGGGGAATACGTTGCCTCGTGCTTCTGTGATCGCAGAAATGGCGCTGCTCTTGGGGGTCCACCCTCGGTATTTCGAGAAGACTCCTGATCGTCGGGCGGTCTCACCGGCCTCGCGATCCTTCTTTCGCTCACTTCGCGCGACACGCCAATGGGAGCGTGATGCAGCGGATGCTCTCTCAGAGCACGTATACGATGTGGTGTCCTTCATCGAGTCGCGCGTCACGCTCCCTGAGCCCGAGGTTCCGTCGTTTCCGATCCACGGCGAGGCGTCGCGCAATGATGTTGAGCAGGTAGCTGCCGCACTCCGGCGGCACTGGGGTGTAGCGCCGGGACGTCCGCTAGCGAATGTGGTGCGGCTTATGGAGTCTCAGGGGGTGTTCGTATGTCGCCCGCCTGCGGTATCTCAGCGGGTGGATGCATTCTCACGCTGGTTCGACACACGGCCTCTCGTCGTCCTATCCGATGTGAAGCGAGACAAGGCTCGCTCCCGGTTTGATGCGGCACATGAGCTGGGGCACCTTGTGATGCATCACGAGCCCGAGTTCAGCGACCGTGTCCAAGAGCGTCAAGCCCACGCCTTCGCCGCTGCGATTCTCATGCCCGCTGCGGAGGTAAAGGAAGATCTACCGAGTCGTCCGCCTCGCGGTGGTGATTGGGAACGGCTGAAGGAAGCTCAGCTGCGATGGGGCGTTTCGACTGCGGCGTTGCTTTACCGTGCAAAGGAGCTCGGAACTCTCTCTGACGCAGCGTTCCGCCGGGCGATGACCCGCTACAACGTACTGAGACTCGGCAACGAGGACGGCACAGTTCTAGGTGCTCCCGAGGAGCCAAGGCTGCTACCCGAGGCGGTCCAGGCGTTGATGAATCATAACCGCTGGACATATGATGATTTTGCGGCCGAATTGCGCTTCACGTCCCGTCAGCTTGAGGCAGTCCTCGGTCCAGCCATTGACAAAGATATGGCCCCACAGATCGGGGAACTAGTGCAATTCCCTAACCGTCCACACGGCGAGAACATCGACTGCCTCGGCTGATCTTCACGTCCTTCTCGGACTGCCAGCTGTCGTCGAACCATTGCCGAAGAGGGCTCTATATGGGTCACGGTAAGCCGCTACGGAACTGTCGGGGGCTTCGTCGAAACCAGACCAATAGTCGGTGAGGAGGCGCAGCGCTCAGACAGCGATCGCATGCCCCTGCATCTACGGATGAAAAGTCAAGGGCGCCGATCGATGTCTTGTGCTCGATGCCGAGGCCGGATCGCTTCCGTGATGGCGATGAGGAGCGCTCCGACCATCTCTGTCCCGTTTCGGGCGGGCTGGGGCCTGGTTGTTCGCCGGCGCTCGGGACACAGCGATCGCACGGTCCCCGTAGGGGCAGTGCATCTGGTCTGTACGGGCTTTTTACTGGGCGGCGGCGGGCGCCGCCGGGCTTGCCGCCGGGATTCGCGGTCGGGGTGGCGCGGCGTGCCCTGTGGTGGGAGTATTTGTGCTGGTGCGGGCGACTGACGTAGCGAAGCGCAGGCGTCAGGGGCTTGTGGCCTGCCGCGCGGCTTTGCCCTTCGAGGGCCTGTTGAATGCGCGCCCCGGTGTCGCGCCCGCACCACCTTTCTTCGTTGGTGCTGTTGAGCGCCAGTCAGCGACCAGCCGCCGGTATGCCTGCTCGGCCTGCGTTGGCGGTCGTCTGCGCGGGCGAGTAGGTCTGCCGGCCGGGAGTTGAGTGCAGCGGCGATCTTGAGGATGTTGGTGAGGCTCGGGGGCGTATGGGCGAACGGCGAACTACCCAGATGAGGCTTATATGAGACATCTGGAGGTGCCGGTACGGTCCTGCCATGTCTAGCGCGCAAGCGAAGCAGGCGGCAGCAAAGCCCGTTTGGGAGGGCGGTGCGCGGGTCAAGTTTCACTACACCCAGCCCGACGACGCCGAGCGGATTCTGGCCGAGCAGATCTTCCGCGTTGCTGCTGAGCCGGGTCGTGCCGGCCATGGTCTTTACGTCACGACAGTTCAGCCTCGTTCGATGCCCGACGAGAAGCTTCTCGACCTGCTGTTCGCACGTGGGCGGCCCGAGCTCTTTGTTGAAGGTGTCGTGGTTCTGCGTGACGACGCCTTCTCCTGGGAGTGACGGCGGCCATGAGATTCTCCCCGTAGGCGGCCATTAGAAGTCCCCACTGGTGGCCGCTAATTCTCCCCATGGGTGGCCATCGGAACTCCCCACTGTCCTGTCCAGGTGTAGTGCCTCCTGA
>JBOGXY010000136.1:0-5600 GCA_050696495.1 Solirubrobacteraceae bacterium | reverse complement strand
CCGACGCCCGCGCGCAAGCCCTGCCACACTGGATCGACCACTACAACGAGCGACGCACACACACAGCGCTCGGCAACCGCCCACCCCGCACCCGCGTTCGGGACGTCACCGGGCACAACAGCTAGCGAACCTTTGATTGGGTTTAGCGGAGGGCTGGGCTCGCTGTGAGTGGTCGGCTCGCACGTCGCGCGACGAGCCAGTACGCCACGAGCCCAGCACCAGCGAAAGGGGCGGAGCAGCTCACGCCGCTCAGTAGACCGGCAGTCGTAAGTCCCGTGCCCGTAGCCCGATACAAAGCGGCAGGGCCGCCGAAGCTGAACACGGCTGCGACGAACATGGCAGTGAACAGTCCCGCACCGACGAGCGAGACCGTGGCACGGGTGATGCTGAGCGTGGCGAGCTTTGGCTGAATGCCGGTTTCCAGTTGCGCCACGCGAACGTCCAGCAGTTCAGGGCCACCGATCGCCGCGACCCCCTCCAGCTCGCTCCAGTCGGGGCCACGGACAACCTTCAATAGAGCGCCGACGAGGGGCCGGCGCCCGCACACTCTCACCGCCCTCCGGTCGGCGGCAAGCTCCCGACCTGCGAGATAACTGGCGCGTAGAGAATCCAGCGCGGGCAAGAAGAAGAATGCAGCCGAGAGTGCCTGCACCAATACGACCTTCAACGGGTCGAGGTTGCATACGTGATAGCGCTCGTGCTCAAGGACGGCCCGCAGCTCATCGTCGGAGACGCCCTCAAGGAGCCCACGGCTGACCGCGACGCGGGGAGTCAGGGCACCGTAGGCGAAGGAGAAGCGCTCGGGCGCATCAAGGAGAATCACGCGCCCACCCAATCCAACCTCTGATGCCGTAAGGGCCAGCTCGTCGGGCAGCTCAAGCGCCAGTCCGCGAACACGGCGGGCAAGTCGTCGAGAGGCGACGATCTGACGGGCAACCGACCGGACTCCGAACGCTAGACCAGCCGCCACCGGGGTAGTGAAAAGGAGAACAGGCAGCAACGCACCGCTGCTGTCCAAGAGCCCAGCAGTCCCATCGTGAGAAACCCGCGCCAGGACCAGCGGCACGAGCACGCTCCCCACGGCGCCACAGAGCACATACATACCCAGCAGCAGCGCGAGGGACATGAGGGCAAGGAAGCTGCGGTTGGCGCTGTCGAGCCTCATGCGTCCTCCTCAAGGAGACTACGCAGGCGGCGCAGAGCGCCAGGATCGGCGCGCGCCTCATCCACGAAATGAGCGACCGCCGCGTCGCCATAGGTACGGATGACGTCCCGCACCGCAATCCCAGCGGCGTCCGCGGCCGTCGCCTCATACACATAGCTGCGTCGCTCACCCTGGCGCATCAGGACGTTCTTCGCGGCTAGCCGATTCATCACCGTCATTACGGTCGTGTAGGCCAAAGGCTCAGGTCGGCGCTCGTTGAGTACTTCCACGATCTCACGAACCGACACCGGCCGGCTCGCACTCCAGATCGCATCCATTACCTCGGACTCAAGGGGAGCAAACCCCCGGCTTGCGCTTCTCGGCCTTCCTGCCATGAGCGGGGACTCTACTACATTCCCGTCGTGTATGCTCGAGCCATGAGCCGACAATCTCATGGGCCGCTGCCGCCAGGTCCTCGCGCCCCGGCATCCGTCAATACCGCCCGCATGGTCCAACGACCGTTGCAGTCGCTGCTCGGCTGGCGCGAGCGCTACGGAGACATTTTCACAGTGCCGCTGCTCGTGTTTGGCGTGGGCGTGTATGTCTCCGATCCGAGTGCGATCCGTGAGATGCTGACCGGCGAGCAATCCGACCTGCACGCCGGCGAGGCGAACGCTCCGCTGTCGGCGGTACTCGGCGAGCGCTCCATCCTGGTCCTCGATGGGCGCGAGCATCTGCGCCAGCGGAAGCTGTTGCTACCGCCGTTTGGAGGGTCGGCCATCCAGAGCTTCCGCACGATCATCCGCGATGTCGCCGCAGCCGAGGTCGGCAACTGGAGAGAAGGCGAGCGCTTTGTCATACGCGAGCGGATGCGGGCACTCACCTTCGAGGTGATCGTACGTGCCGTCTTCGGGGTCACCGAGCGAGATCGCATCGAACGCCTGCGTAGCTCCTTGGTTTCCGTGCTCGCCGCGCAGGCCGTGTTCTTTCTGCCGACCATGCTGCGGCACGATCTCGGTCGCTTCAGCCCGTGGGGACAGTTTCAGCGCCGCTTGCAGGCAGCCGACGCGTTGATCTACGAGGAGATCGCCCGCCGCCGCTGCGAGCCGGACCTCGAACATCGCACGGATGTCCTCTCGCTGCTGCTGCGCGCCCGCGACGAGGACGACCAGCGGATGACCGATATCGAGCTTCGTGACGAGCTGATGACCATGCTGCTCGCCGGGCACGAGACGACCGCCACCGGACTCGCTTTCGCCTTCGACTTGCTGCTGCGCAATCCCCGCGTGCTTCACCGCCTGCGAGAAGAGCTGAGCGCCGGCGACGACACCGACACCTACCTCGATGCCGTTGTGAGCGAGGCGCTACGTCTGCGGCCCGTGATCGACGCTAACGCTCGGACCCTGACCGAGCCCCGCACGATCGGCGGATGGGACCTTCCGGCCGGTATCCGTGTCTACCCGGCGATCGCCGTCGTTCATCTGCGCGAGGATCTCTACCCACAGCCCAACGAGTTCCGTCCAGAGCGGTTCATCGACGGCGAGACGGAGTCCTACGCCTGGCTTCCCTTTGGTGGCGGCATCCGTCGCTGCATTGGTGCGTCGCTCGCCCAAGCCGAGATGGCCGAGGTAATCCGCACCGTCGTCTCAAACGTCGATCTGAAGCCGACACGGTCCGATCCCGAACCCGTAGTCATGCGGGGGATCACGCTCGTCCCACGACACGGTACGCCGGTCGTGGTGGGACCCATCGACGGGAAGAAATCACGGTCCGTCGTTGCGGAGTACCCAAACCGCAGGCCGCTGGGAGAGATAGTCAAGGGCTACGACCGAGTCGCCCGCCTCTACAGCACCTTGGAGCCGCTGTACCTGATCTTCCCGCTCGCCCGACGCAAGGCGGTCGCCGCACTCAAACTGAAAGCCGGCGACACCGTTCTTGAGATCGGGGCCGGCACGGGACGCAACCTTCCCTACTTGGTCGAGGCAGTTGGCCCTACCGGCACCATCATCGCCGTCGATGCCTCCGAAGGGATGCTGGCCGAGGCACGCAAACTCGTGGAGCGCCACGGCTGGTCAAATGTTCAACTGCTCCGCCAAGACGCCGCCCAACTGCAACTCGATGGCGACGTCGATGCCGTGCTTTTCAGCCTCAGCTACTCGGTCATACCCGAACCCGGCCCCGCGCTTGCGAGGGCCTGGACACTGCTGCGTCCAGCCGCTCGGCTCGTCGTGATGGACATGGGGCTAACCGACCCCAGGCACCGCCGTGCGCTCGGTCTCATCGCCCGCCTTCTGGAAAAGCTTGCCCCCGGCGATCCCTACTCTCGTCCGTGGGACGACCTCGCCAGCTACGGGCCGGTTACAACTGAGCGCTTCCTGCTGGGTCTCTACTACATCTGCACGATCCACAAGCCGGATGGAGCACGGACGCGATCTTCGAGCAGCGGCACTCTTGCGCGAAGCGAAAGATGCGCTCGTTGAGTTGGTGGCTTGTCGCTCAGGAGAGTGAGCGGGCCGAATCCAATTTGATGCGGGCGCGGCTCGGCGGGAAGGCAAAGGCATCCGTCTCGCGCCTGAGCTGTGCCTCCGTCTTTTCCCCGGAGCGCAGAGCCTCGACATCGACGCGTCGAGCCCGCTCCTTCTCGTCCCAGAGCTTCTGCTCGTCAATGTATTTGACTGGCGCGGACATTGTTCTATAGAGGATAACGTCTCGTTCGGAAGTTCTGTAGCTATTCCGCATCATTGTCGCGGGATGCCGGAGGAGGGACTCGAACCCCCGACACGCGGATTATGATTCGTCCGAGGCGGTGTAGTGGGGTGTCGTCCGGTCGGCGTATTTGGCTGTATTGCTAGCGATTCGTCTCTCGGCGCTCGGGCTCTTTGGTGCCGAATGGCGTGGGGCATGTTTGCACTTTGTTTGCACCTCACGACTTCGGGCTGCAGCTGACGCGCTGTGTGTAGGCCGTTCCGAATCCAGGGACGCCCATAGCGCCCAGAACCAGAAGCAGATGTCATTGCTCGGTCGAGTTGCGAGCATCTCCGCTACCTCGTCGCGATATCCATCGCCTTCACGTCGTCTCCCATGTCCTCGCCTGCCGACCGGTTGCGGGAAGTCCTCAAGGGATCTAAACACCGCACTAGTGCCAAATATGGGAATATACCCGCGACGACATGGGGTCAAGTCGAAAGACCAAGAGAGCGGGACGCAGCCAGCGAGGCGACTCTGCCCGACGCCGAAATGACGCGCAGCGCGGGAAGCGGCGCTCGACCTCCGTTTCTGCGCCGAGGCTATGGAGATGGATGCAGGCAGGCGCGCTCCGAGCCCGGAAGCTCTCTCTCGTGTGGTGGGTCGTCGCGACCATCGTGTTCGTGGCGCTTACAGTCCTACGCACGACCGGCTGGAGTCCGGCCGCGGTGCCGATCAGCGGAGCTTTCCGCTCCACGGGTACCGTTCGGGCCGTGTTCTCTAAGCCATTGCTCGAAACAACGAGCCCTGGTTGCGGCTGCGTCGACAACCGTCCGCCTGGTGGCTGGCAGGGATTGACACTTCCTGCTTCGACTATGCAAATTGGGTTGGACGGGAACGACCACGCCACCGACTACACATTGTTTAGTCCGAATCCCGGCCCCTGGTCGGATCTACCGAAAAACGTCGGGCTCGCTTTTGAAAGCGCGGAGTTCATTGCTCCCAACGGCGAACCGCCCGCTGCGGTGTTTACGTCCCATTCTGGCTGGAGGCACATAAAGCTCTTGGCCTCTCTACACACGGTTTCCGACTGGATCGATCTCGAAAGTCACAGTGTATTGCACGCGTCGAGTCGCGGACCCGAGCCGCTCGCTGCGATTGGTCCACCCGCTGGTGTGCCCGTGGACATTGGCTACCAGTCCGAACAAGCAAATCCCAAGGCCTCGTCCGTCTCTGTGCGTGTCCCGTTCGGTGACTCGGCGGCAAAGCCTGAAGGGACAGCGATACCGCTTGTTGACGTTATTGGCTCGGAACTCTTTTTCTGGACGCAACTCCGCTCACCAAGCGAAAGTCGCTTGGGGCTCGGTTACGACACTGTGCCGCCCGAACCCTTCAGGCCCTATGGTTTCGATGGCGACCAAAACTTCCACGAAGAAACGGTCGAACTGACATTCGGAAAGCCGCCTTCCGTTCCACCCGGATGGAAGACCTGGCTCGCTATCCGAGTGGTGCCTCGTTCGACCTTCTCAGTCCGCGTCGAGTCGCTGCCGGAAAACGCAGCGGATCAGCTCAACTATGCACCCGAACATATCGCGCTCCCGCGTGGCTCTACCGTTCTCGACGTCGTATCCAACAACGCAAGCATTACGGATGAATGTCAAATCACGGAGCGCGTTGCATGGGATCGTGCAACAGTTCTTGGTGGGCGTCGGTGACGACGAGCTAAAGCGCAGGCGTTTGGGCTTGTGCCTGCCGCGTTGCTTGCCGCTTT
>JBOGXY010000135.1:0-34645 GCA_050696495.1 Solirubrobacteraceae bacterium | reverse complement strand
GCCTCCTCCAGCGTGCTCGCCCCGCGCGAGAAGATCGCGCAGCTGTAGGTCATCGACTCGTCGAGGAACAGTTCGAAGAACTCGTTTGACACGTCGTAGTGATGGCGCACCGCGGCGGCGTCGCGCTCCTTGCTATGGCTGCGCCCCTTCAGCCGCAGCTCGCCCTTCGGCGCGCGCGGCGGCAGCGTCAGACCGGTGGCGCGCAAGACGGCGATCGCCACGCGCACGCGCGCGGCGGTGTCCAGCTGAGGCTCCTGGAAATCGTCGATCAGGCCGATCGCCTTGTCGAGGTCGTCCACCTCCAGCTCGCCGGCGACATAGGCGCGCCCCAGTCCCAACTCGCCCGGTGAGCGCAGGACGTGGGCGAGCGCCTTGGGCGAGCGCACCGTGAACACGGGACCGTCGCCGTTGCCCGAGGTTGCGGGCAGCTCCGTGCCGTCCCAGAAGCGCACCGTGAAGTGGCGCTCGGGCAGCGTGCCCTCAAGCTCTCTGCGCAATCGCTCAGTGCGCGCGAACAACATCGCCTCCGCATGCTAGCTTCCACACTCGAGTATCACGATGAGCACAATCGAAGCCCAGCGTCCGCCCGTGCCCGACCCCGCGCCTGGGCCGACTTCCGAGGACGTCCAGCCGGTCGCCTTCGAGAACCTCGACCGCTTCCTGACCGGGCTGATCACGGTCGGCCCGATGGTCGCTCTGGTGTTCGTCGGGTGGCAGTTGTGGGATGGCCTGCTTCACGGGTCCGACCTGATCGTGTTGGCGCTCATGTACGTCCTCACCGGCCTCGGGGTAACGGTGGGTCTGCACCGTCTCTTTACCCATCGCTCGTTCAAGACATCCCCCGCCTTGCGCTTCGTCTTCGCCGTGCTCGGCTCGGCGGCGATCGAGGGACCAGTGATCTCTTGGGTGGCCGATCACCGCAAGCACCACGCCTTCTCCGACCGCGACGGCGACCCGCACAGTCCCCACGTCGACCACGGCAGCGGCCTGAAGGGGCACCTACGCGGGCTGTTGCACGCCCACGTCGGCTGGCTGTTCATCCACACCGCTCGCGGCCACCGCGAACGCTACGCGCCCGATCTGATCGCCGATCCGGTCGTCTCGTTCGTCGATAAGACCTTCTTCGTGTGGGCGATCGGAGGCCTGCTGGCGGCTTTCGGTCTCGGCTACGCGATCGGCGGCACGATCACGGCCGGCCTCACCGGCTTGCTGTGGGGAGGGGCTGTGCGGATGCTGCTGCTCCACCACGCGACCTATTCGATCAACTCGCTCTGCCACTTCTTCGGCAGGCGCAGCTATGAGACGGGCGATCACTCGCGCAACCTGGCGTGGCTGGCGCCATTGACCCTCGGTGAGGCCTGGCATAACAACCACCATGCTTTCCCCACGTCTGCTTTCCACGGTATGAGCTGGCGTCAACTCGACATCTCGGCGCTGGTGATCCGCGCGATGGAGGCGGCGGGGCTGGCGTGGGACGTCGTGCGCATCGCGCCGGAGCGGCGGGCAGCGAAGGCCGCTCTCTGATTACGCGGCGGACGCAGACATCAGCGCTGCCCGCGCCTACGCTTAGAGCATGACCGAGGAGATGCCCCCTGTCAGCGAGATCCTCGCCGGCAGGAGAGGCGAGGAGATGGCGCTCAACGACCGTCACCTCAACCCCAAGCTCGGCCGGATCGTTCGAACGCTCGGCTTGGACCGTCAGTGGGTGCGCGGCGAGGGGGCGCACCTGATCGACGCGCACGGCAACCGCTACCTGGACCTGCTCAGCGGATACGGCGTGTTCGCGATCGGGCGCAACCATCCCGAAGCGATCGCGGCGGTACGCGAGACGATGGAGGCGCACACCGCCAACCTGCCGCAACTGGGCGTGACGTTGCTCAGCGGCGTGCTCGCCGAGCAACTGCTCGCACGCGCCCCCGGCTCGGTGGAGGCGATGGTGCCGGCCAACAGCGGCACCGAGTCTGTCGAGGCCGCCGTCAAGATCGCTCGGGCGGCAACCGGGCGCCCGAGCATCCTCTACGCCGAGCATGCCTTCCACGGCCTGACGCTCGGCTCGCTGTCCTTGAACGGCGACGCGATCTTTCGCGAGGGCTTCGGACCGCTGCTGCCCGAGTGCGAGGCGGTGCCGTTCGGCGATCTCGACGCCCTGGAGCACGCGTTGGCCGCCCATGGCGGTGCGGGCGCCGGCGGTGAGAGTGACGTCGCCGCATTCGTGATCGAGCCGATCCAGGGCAAGGGCGTCAACGTCCCTGCCGATGGCTATCTGCAGGGTGCGCAGCGGCTCTGCCGCGAAGCTGGCGCGCTGCTGGTCTGCGACGAGGTGCAGACCGGTCTCGGTCGCACCGGCTGTTTCTTCGCGCTCGAGCATTGGGATCTGCAGCCAGACCTGATCTGTGTCTCCAAGGCGCTCTCCGGCGGCCTGGTGCCGATCGGCGCCGTGCTCGTATCGCGTCGCGCATTCGACAAGGTGTTCGACGGCATGGAGCGGGCGGTACGTCACGGTTCCACCTTCGGCGGCAACGACCTGGCCGCCGCCGCGGCCCTGGCGACGTTGCGGGTGATCGACGCCGAGGGCTTGGTGGAGCGTGCGGCGCGGTTGGGGAACCTGTTGTTCGATCTGACCCGCCCGTTGGTCGATCGCTATGAGGTCGTCTCCGACGTGCGCGGCCGCGGACTGATGTGGGCGATCGAGTTCTGCGCCCCCACGCAGGGAGCGAGACGGTCGGTGTTCAACGCCGCGCAGCGAGCTCAGCCGGGGATCTTCTCGCAGCTGATCGTCGGTCCGCTCTTTCATGAGCACCGCATCCTCTGCCAGGTCGCGGGCCACCGGATGAACGTCGTCAAGGCGTTGCCGGCGCTGGTGATCGAGGAGGAGGAGATCCGACGCTTCGCGGCCGCGCTGGAGGAAGTGGTCGCGCGTGCCGAGCGCGTGCCGAGCGCATTCGCGCGCTTCGGCGCCGGCATGGCCGGACGGGCGCTCAGCCCGCGGGGACGGCGATAGCCGATCCTCGGACCAGCTCAGTCGTCGATGTTGCGGAGCAGCGCCGCGATGTCGATGTCCTCCACGCCGGCCAGCGGCGCGGGGACGATGCTTCCCTGCCGGCGGATATCGCAATGCGCGTAGCCGTCTCGGCCCGGCCCGGAGCGGATCTCCACGGCTCTACCAGGCACGTCCACCACCCAGTAGGTGGGGATGCCGGCCTGCGCGTACAGCTTGGCCTTCACATTGCGATCGATCATGTGCGAGCTGACGGCGACCTCGATCGCGAGCAGGGCAGTGGTGGGGTGGTGGTTGGGTGAGGGTTCCTGGGCGAAAACGGCGAGGTCGGGCTCGGGCTCCGCGTTCGGCGGTACTTCAATCGATGACTGCACCTGCGTCCACCATCTCGGCGCCGCTGCGAAATGGCGCATTAGCCTGGTCACAACGATGTTATGTGCCGGCGAGATCGGGCTCATCTCGACGATCAGACCTTCCAGCAGCTCGACTCGCTGGCCCTCGAGGGCTCCGCACGCGACCATCCGGTTGTAGGTCTCGACGTCGATCCGGTGCACGGGAAGGGTGGTGGCGGGTTCCACGGCCATCGGTAAATCATCGTACTTGCCTGAGGGTCATGTCTCATATCCGACCGCGGCTCTCAAAACGGGACGCTGCCCGCGCCGGTGGGCCGGGTCTCGCTAGCCTGTCCGGCCGTGCTCGTTGCCAGGCAGGACATCCGAAACGTCGCGATCGTCGCCCACGTCGATCACGGCAAGACCACGCTCGTGGACGCGATGCTGTGGCAGTCCGGCGCCTTTCGCGAGGGCCAGGACGTGGCCGACCGTGTGATGGACTCGATGGACCTCGAGCGCGAGAAGGGCATCACGATCCTCGCCAAGAACACTTCGCTTCGCCACGCGGGCGTGAAGCTCAACATCGTTGACACCCCCGGCCACGCCGACTTCGGCGGCGAGGTGGAGCGCGGGCTCACGATGGTGGACGGCGTCCTCCTGCTCGTCGACGCTTCCGAGGGTCCGCTCCCCCAGACGCGCTTCGTGCTACGCAAGGCGCTCGAGTCGCGCCTCCCCGTGATCCTCGTGGTCAACAAGATCGACCGCCCTGACGCGCGCGTATCGGAGGTCATCGACGAGGTCTACGAGCTGTTCCTCGACCTCGACGCCGACGAGGAGCAGATCGAGTTTCCGATCGTCTACTGCAACGCTCGCGCCGGCATCGCCACGCTCGACTACGAGGCGGGCGCGCCCACGCCGACCGAGGGCACGCTCGCGCCGCTGCTCGACCTGCTGCTCGAGCACATCCCCGCGCCCGTCTACGAGCCCGACCATCCGCTACAGGCGCTCGTTACAAACCTCGACGCCTCCCCCTACGTGGGGCGCCTCGCCATCTGCCGCGTGCGCAACGGCGAGATCAAGCGCGGCCAGCAGGTCGCCTGGTGCCGCGCCGACGGCTCGATCGAGCGCGCGCAGGTATCCGAGCTGTACGTGACGGAGGCGCTCGATCGCGTCGACGCGCCCGAGGCCGGGCCGGGCGAGATCATCGCGGTGGCGGGGATCGCGCAGATAACGATCGGCGAGACGCTCGCCGACCTCGCCGACGCCCGCCCGCTGCCGGTGATCAGCGTGGATGAGCCCTCGCTATCGATCACGATTGGGATCAACACCTCTCCGCTTGCCGGCAAAGAGGGCTCGAAGCTGACCGCCCGGCAGATACGCGAGCGGCTTGACCGCGAGCTTGTCGGCAACGTCTCGCTGCGCGTGGTGGACACCGAGCGACCGGATGCCTGGGAGGTGCAGGGCCGCGGCGAGCTACAGCTGGCCGTGCTGGTGGAGATCATGCGTCGCGAGGGCTTTGAGCTGACCGTCGGCCAGCCGCGAGTGCTGCTGCGCGAGATCGACGGCAAGCGCCACGAGCCCTTCGAGCGCCTGTCGATCGACGTGCCCGAGGATTACGTGGGAGTGGTCACGCAGATGCTGGCCCTGCGCAAGGGCCGCATGGAGCACATGACAAACCACGGCACCGGCTGGGTGCGGATGGACTACATCGTCCCGGCACGCGGCCTGATCGGCTTCCGCACCGAGTTTCTGACCGAGACGCGCGGGACGGGCCTGATGCACCACGTGTTCGATCGGTGGGAGCGTTGGGCGGGCGATCTGCGCACGCGGCCGAGCGGCTCGCTGGTCGCCGATCGCGGCGGCGCCACCGCGACCTACTCGCTGACCAGTCTGAGCGAGCGCGGGATGATGTTCGTCGGCCCCGGTGAGGAGGTCTACGAGGGCATGATCGTCGGTGAGAACGCACGCTCGGAGGACATCGACGTGAACCCGACAAAGGAGAAGCACCTCACGAACATCCGCTCCTCCACCTCTGACGTGTACGAGCGCCTGGCGGCGCACCGCAAGCTCACGCTCGACGAAGCGCTTGAGTTCGTGCGCGAGGACGAGTGCGTGGAAGTGACCCCGGAGGCGGTCCGTGTGCGCAAGACGGAGCTGGGTCGAGTCGAGCGCCTGAAGGCCGCTCGCGCACGCCGTTGAGCCCAGCACGAGCGAACGGCTCTGTGAAATAGAGCCAAATGGCTCTGTAAAGTAGAGCCACGCTGCCTCCAATAAGCTGGCGGTGGTGAGCGCGATCCAGGCCCGCGGGCTGCACAAGAGCTACGGTGACGTGCATGCCGTGCGCGGCGTGGACATCTCGATCGGAGCGGGCGAGACGGTCGCGCTGCTGGGCCCAAACGGCGCCGGCAAGTCGACGACGATCGACATGATCCTCGGCCTTGCCGAGCCCGACGCCGGCGAGGTGAGCGTACTCGGTGGCACGCCGAGGGCGGCTGTGGACGCAGGCTTTGTCGGCGCGATGCTGCAGACCGGCGCCTTGATCCGAGACCTGTCGGTGCGCGAGCTGGTGCAGATGGTCGCCTCGCTCTATCCAGATGCTCTGCCGGTGGCAAAGACACTGGAGATGACCGGCCTGAGCGAGCTGGCCGACCAGCGCACGCAGAAGCTCTCCGGCGGGGAGACTCAGCGGGTGCGCTTCGCCGTGGCTCTGGTGGCCAATCCGAAGCTGCTGGTGCTCGACGAGCCGACCGTCGCGATGGATGTCGAGGGCCGGCGCTCCTTCTGGGCGACGATGCGCAATCTGGCCTCGCAGGGCCGCACGGTGCTGTTCGCCACCCACTATCTGGAGGAGGCCGACGCCTACGCCGATCGGGCGGTGCTGATGGCCTACGGCCAGGTGGTCGCCGACGGGCCGACCAACGAGATCAAGGCGCGCGTCGGCACCCGCACGATTCGCGCCACGCTCCCGGGCGCCGACCTCGACGCGCTCGGCGCCCTGCCAGGGGTCAGCACGGCGGAGCGACGCGGGGAAGCGGTGGTGCTCAGCTGCACCGACTCGGACGCCGCGATCAGGGCGCTGGTGCAGGAGTACCCGGAGGCGCGCGACATCGAGATCGCCGCCGCGGGTTTGGAGGAGGCGTTCGTGGAGCTGACCGCCGCGTGAACTCGTTCGCATACACCCGCTACGAGCTGTTGCGCGTGCTGCGCAATCGCCGCTTCTTCTTTCTCTCGCTGGGCTTTCCGCTGGTGCTCTACCTGCTGATCGCTGGCTCCAACAGGCACGTCACCAACCTGCAAAACACCGGCATCTCCGCTCCGCTGTACTTCATGGTCGGCCTGATCGCCTTCGGGACGATGGCGGCGATGCTCTCCTCCGGTGCTCGGATCGCGGCGGAGCGGGCGGTGGGGTGGAATCGCCAGCTGCGGATCAGCCCGCTCTCAACGCGCTCCTACCTGCGCGCGAAGGTGCTGACCGCCTATCTGATGGCCGCACTCAGCATGGGCGCGCTGTACGTGGCAGGCGCCGCGCTTGGGGTGAGCATGTCGGCCTCGCGCTGGATCGACATGACGTTGTTGATCCTCGTCTGTCTGATCCCCTTCGCCGCGCTCGGGATAGCGGTCGGTCACATGCTCACGCCAGATTCGATCGGCCCGGCTATGGGCGGGGGCATCGCCCTGCTGGCCTTCCTCGGCGGGGTCTGGTATCCGATCCCCTCGCACGGCTTCCTGCACGACGTTGGCCAGGCCCTGCCGTCCTACTGGCTCGTGCAGGCCAGTCATGTGGCGATCGGCGGGCACCCGATGGGCACCAAGGGCTGGGTCGTGATCGTCGCCTGGACTGTTGTCCTTGCCGCCGTCGCTCGCCGCGCCTACCGCCGGGACACCGGCCGCGTGTAGTTGCGCACACGTCGGGGGCGAACGGTAGGGTGCGGCGCATGAATAGAACGATCAGACGCCCGAACGCCCTACTCGCCGTACTGTGCATCGCGATCCTCAGCCTGCTGGTGGCCGCGCCGGCGATCGCCGCCGGCATTCATTTTGAACGCGAGAGCCTGAAAAGCTACGAAACGCAGCTGCACAAAGGCGAAGTGCACGCGCTGACCTTCCATCCGGCCAGCGGCGGTTCCGCCGGGCATCTGCACATCTCGCTGAACAACGGCGAACACCTGAGCGTCACCTACGCGGCCGGCGAACAGGGCAAGCTGGTGGCAGCGGCACAGGCCGCCAACGCGCGCGTGAAGGTGGCGACCGTCACCGTCAAAAAAACGGCGCCCGTCAAACACAAACTGCGCTACATCGCCGGCGGAATTCTGATCGTGGTGATCATCGTCGTATTGATCGTCCTGCTTGTCGGTCGGCGCCGTGCCGTAGCTGGCGAGGGCGCCGAGCCCTCACAAGGCGGAGCGGCCACTTAGCGGCGCCGACGGCGCGAGTCGATGTTCCGGTGCTGCGGCCGACGCCGACGCCGGAGCAGGCTCGGCGTTGCACTTCCGGGGTCCGGTGTACAGGTAGGCGATCATGCAGGCCAGCGCAAACACCGCTACGACCAGCAACACAGGCCCTGAGTCCTCGCACAGCGCGCCGAGAAAACCGGCTGTGAGTCCGCCGGCAAGCGCGGCCTGCCAGGCGGGGTCGCAGTAGACGGGCTCCAGTAGCCGCTCCCGGTAGCGGACACCGAGCGTCGCGAGTAGCAGCGCGAGCGCGGTGGCCACGGGCATAAGACCGTTTCTCAGCTCTTTCCAGGCTGCTTCATAGCGCCTCACGATCTCCTCCTGGAAATCTGATGCCGAGCGTGCGTCGAGCACGCTGCCGGTGAAGTGTCCGGCGCCGTGGGCGCTCACCAGGTCGATGACCGCCAGCAACAGCAGCCCGACAAGCGGCGCGGCCAATACGAGAAGAACGCGCCTGCGTCGCAGAGGGCCGGGCAGCAGCATCACGCTCGCAACAGCCGTCCCCGCGCACACGAGGATCACTCCACCGACCCCGGCGCCGATCCGAGCGGCGCCCTCGATCAGCGCCAACAGCGCGCCCGCGCAGCCCATCGTTGCGGCCGCCCTTCGTGAGCGGATGGCAGGGTAGAGCGCGGCCGCCACCGCCGCGAAAACAAGCACCGCCAGCCCTGACTTCAGCTCGTTGCCGATCCCGTAGAAGCGCGAGCCATAGGCGGGATTTGGCCCGAGCAGCGAGCGAATCAGCAGTTGCGTGCCCAGCAGCGAATCGAGGACGATCGCCACGATGGCCGCGGCTGCAGGCGCTATCACCGCTCGTGGCCAGGAGATGAGGCGGTCGCCGAGGGCCGCGAGCGAGAAGCATGTAAGGACGATCAAGGCGTACTCCAAGGCCGGGCTGGGCTCAAGGGCGGCCGGCAGCAGCATCGCGACCGGCGCCCACAACATGGCCAGGGCGCCTACTCGTATCGTCCAGCGGACAGGCGCGGCTCTCCTCCCTCCGCGGTTTGCCGGCCTGGTCGTAGCGGCGGCAAGCGAAGTCGCTGCGATCAAGAGCGCCCAGGCCGCAAGCAGGCAGGCGAGTGCCGGTAGACGGCGCGGATAGACGACTTCCAAGCGTGCCTTCAGCGAGCGCAGCGCCGGGCCGTCAAGCGCACCGTCCAGGTGGATTGGCTTGCCGTGCATCGCGGCTGGGACGGGCAGGCGCAGGTGATTGAGTAGCGTCGGCGCCACATCCACAGCGGCGACGATCCCGCGCTGTTGGGTGGTCTGGGAGGTGAGAGTGCTTTTGCGGCCGCCGGTGCCGGTGCCGGTGCCGGTGCCGGCGACGGCGCTCCAGCGCAGCTCGTGAGCGTTGGCGGCGCTCGCCCGCTCGATGACGAGAACGAGCTCGTGCGGCGGGCGTTGGCGAGTCAGCGTGGCAAGCCTGGCGCGGCCGAGCGGTCCGGCCGGGATGCTCAGGATCCGCAGTCGCTCAGGCGAGGTGGCGGTGTCGGCGAGCTGAGCGGCACGGTGGATGTCGCCCAGCATCTGTGGGGAGGCGTAGTTCCCCTGTGCGGTGCTGAAGAGCCCGATCGAAAGCGATGGGATCGACAGTAGCTCTTGCTCCACGGTGTCGCTTTGTCGGAGACTGGAAGCTCCGCGCGTCCGGCGCTCGCTCAGAAGTACGACCAGCGCCGAACGCGTCGAAGGGGACGCCACCGCAGAGGTGGAAGGGAGAGCCGTCGCGCATGCGCCGACCGGCACGGTCGCCTGTATGACCGCGCATCCGAGGGCCGCAAGCACCCCTCGGCGGTCGATCCTCAGTCTCTACTCCCAGAGGGCGTCCCGACAGCGACCGGTTGGTCGCTTGGGGTGGCGCCCGTCAGCTGCGCTTCGTCGGCGGGGGTGAGCGCCGGCATGTTCCCCTCGATGTTGATCTTCGGCAACACTTTGTCGAGCCAGGCTGGGATGCGCCAGGTGGCGTCGCCGAGCAGCTCGAGCACCGCTGGCAGCAGCAGGCAGCGAACGACGACCGCATCCAGGAAAACGGCGGAGGCCAGGCTCAGGCCGAACTCCTTGATCACCCTGCTTTCGCCGAGCATGAAGGACAGGAAGACGCAGATCATGATCGCCGCGGCAGCCGTCACGACACGGCCGGTCAACGCCAGTCCCTCGCCGACCGCCCGCCGGCTTTCGCCGTGGCGCGTCCACTGCTCGTGGATGCGCGAGATCAGGAACACCTCGTAATCCATCGATAGTCCAAAGACGATCGCGAACAGCATTACGGGAATGAACGACTCGATCGGTCCGGCCCTGACCCCGAGCAGCCCGTCGAGCCAGTCCCATTGGAAGACCGCCACGATCACTCCGAGCGAGGCGCCGATGCTGAGCAGGTTCATGATCGCCGCCTGCAGCGGGATCACAAGCGAGCGGAAGACGACCATCAGCAGTAGCGCCGAGAGCAGCACGACGACGCCGATGAACAGCGGCAGCTTCTTGCCGAGAACGCTGGCGAAGTCGATCGATCCGGCGGTGATGCCACCTACATAGACCGTCATGCCGGTACTCGCTTTGACGGGCGGTACGACATCCGAGCGCAGACGTTCGACCAGCTGTGTGGTCGCGTAGGCCTGTGGTGAGGTGCTCGGATAGACAGACAGCGTCGCCACTTCGCCCGATGGGCTGACGCGCGGAAGGCCGACTGAGGCCACGCCGGGCGTGCTTGCCAGCTTCGCTCGCAGCAGCGCGAGATCCTTCGCCCCGGCGCCCGCGCCAGCGCCGCCAGTTCCGGCCTTGGGTACCTTCGCAACGATCAGCAGCGGGCCGCTGAAGCCTTGGCCGAAGCCTTCGGCCATCAAGGCATAGGCCTTGTAGGTGGTAAAGCCGACCGGATCGTTGCCGGCGTCGCTTGAACCCAACCGCAGCGCGATCGCGGGTGCCGCGATCAGCAACATCGCCACCGTCGCGATCGGAGCGATCGAGCGCGAATGACGCTGCACGAACCGGCTCCAGCGCAACCAAGTCCCGCCGTGCACGGTGCGTGTCTGCTCGCCCCGTTTGCGAGCCCGTCGAGTGGGTCGCGCCAGACGCGCGCCCGCGAACGTGAGCAGCGCCGGCAGCAGCGTGAGCGATGCGAGCATCACCAGCAGCACGCCGATCGACGCCGATATCGCAACGCCGTAGAGGAAGGCGACGCCCAGCAGCATCATTCCGAGCAGGGCGATTACCACAGTGCAGCCGGCGAACAGCACGGCGCGCCCGGCGGTGTCCATCGCCTGCACCACCGACTCGCGCACATCGCCCTGTGCGGGCCCGGGTGTCACGTAGGCCTCCCGGAAACGGGTAACGATGAACAGCGCATAGTCGATGCCGACCCCCAGGCCGATCATCGCCGCGAGCTCCGATGAGAAGTCGGGAGTGTCGACCACGTGCGTGAACAGGCCGATCAGCCCAAGCCCGGTGCCCAGGCCGAACAGCGCCGTGACGATCGGCAATCCCATCGCGATCAGCGAGCCGAAGGTGATCAGCAGGACGACGATCGCGGCCATCAAGCCCACGGCTGTGGTCAGTCCGAAGCCTTCCTGCTCGGTCTGCTCGATCGCCTGTCCGCCCAGCTCGATCTGTAGTCCCGGCCGGCGCGCCGCCACCGCCGCTTTGACCACCGGTTCGCCGTCGCTCTTGACCAGTTCGTTGGCCTTCTTGTCGAAGATCACCGTCGCGAAGGCGATCTGCCCGCCCCGCGAGATCGCTTGCCCGCTGCCGCTGTAGGGGCTGATGACTCCCGCGACGTGGGGGAGCTTGGCGACGCTTGCGAACAGTGCGCTCATGTGGGCGCGCACGGATGGATCGTTGACGCTGCCGTGGGAGACCTTGAAGACGATCGTGTCGCGATCGCCGGCCTGGGCGGGGAAGCCCTTTTGCAGCAGGTCGGAAGCCCGCTGCGAATCTGATTTCGGCAGCGTGAAGTTGTTGGAGTAGCTTGTGCCGGCCGACTGAGCGAGCACGTTGATGGCGATCAGGGCGAATATCCAGCCGATCGCGACGTACTTGCGGTGCGTGGTTGTCCAGCGGGCGAGCGCGCGCATCCGTTGCAGCTTAGAGCGGTCGCGGTGCTCGGGCTGCGTCACGCGATTGCCCGAGCGTGCCACGCGATTGCCCGAGCGCGACTGCCCGCGCACGTTATGCTCGGCGGGTCAACGAAAGCGGGAGAGCCGAGATGGCCAAGACGCCACGGGTTGGGGAGCAGGCGCCGGACTTCGAGCTGCCGGGCACCAAGGGCCCGTTCAAGCTCTCAGAGCATCGCGGCGAGCGTGTAGTGCTGCTGTTCTATCCGGGCGATAACACGATGGTCTGCACCAAGCAGTTCTGCTCCTATCGCGATCGCCCCGACGATTTCGCCTCGCTGAATGCCACGGTGGTTGGCATCTCCTCCCAGAGCGTGGCCTCGCACGAGGGCTTCATCGCCAAGAACAACCTCAACGTGCCGCTGCTTGCCGATGAGGACAAGCAGGTCGCCAAGGCCTACAGC
This sequence comes from Solirubrobacteraceae bacterium, assembly GCA_050696495.1. Classification (GTDB taxonomy): domain Bacteria; phylum Actinomycetota; class Thermoleophilia; order Solirubrobacterales; family Solirubrobacteraceae; genus Palsa-744. The sequence goes on along the minus strand of JBOGXY010000135.1, from coordinate 22,357 downwards.
GCGACGATGCCGGGCGTCGGCTCGACCGCCCGCGCGGTGATCGTGATCGACGAGCAGGGTGTGGTGCGCCACCGCCACGATCACCGTCTAGGGCTTGACTTTCAGTCGGTGGACGAGTTGAAGGCGGCGCTGGACACCCTGTAGTCGCTCTCGTCGGATGCTCAGACGGCTCGCACGCGGGCGCGGGTGCCGGCTGCCTGCAGCAGTCTCGTGATGTCGTGCGGGTCGCTGGTCAGGACGGTGTCGCCGTCTCGCGCGATCTGGCAGACGGCGGCGTCGGCGATGTCGTCGGTAGCGCTTCGTGCCAGCAGCGTGCCGCAGGCGCGCGCTGCCGCGGGGTCGAGGCTGCGCTCTCGAAAACCGGCCAGGGCGCGCGTCAGCCGCGCCTGGCGTGCGGGGTCGCGCCACACCTCAGCCACGCACGCGCTCGACGTGACAGCCTCGACACCGCCCGCGGCGGCTTCGTCGAGCAGCACCGCGATCCGGCGGTCGCCGCGCTCCAGCGCGATCAGCGCGCCGCTGTCGAAGACGATGGCAGCCACCGGCGCGCCTCCTCGCGCTCCTGCTCGGTAAACGGCCCTCCCGTCTCGTTTGCGATCTCGTCGGCTACCGACAGCAGGACATCCCTGCGCAGACGCGCGGCCGCGGCCGTGGCCAGCCAGGCCGAGACGCCCTGCTTGCCGGCCGCGTCGCGGACCTGGCGGTAGAGGTCGTCGTCGAGGCTGATGCTGATCTTTGCCAACTCGCTCATGGTAGCACCTTGGGTGACACCATAGGCGGTGGGGCGGACGGAAGGAATTGTCAGGGACATGAGAACGATCATCCTCATGAGTGCGGACGATTCTCCCGCACGGGTCAGTCTGAGTCTGTGTCCGTCGAGGCGGTGCGTCGAGGAATGGATGTGCGCTCAGAGCGCGTCGCGCTCGATCGGGCGCGCTTCGGCGGCGCGGCGGGCGTGCAGCTCCATCAGCTCCACCTGCATGTTGCGCCGCCGCTCACCAGGCGCCGGTGAGCGGCGGCGCCAGCGGTCGTCGGGGCCGAGCTGCCATGAGTTCTGGTTATCGGTGAAGGCGCGTTCGATCGTGTCCATCAGCTCCGCTCGCAGCTCGGGCGACTCGATCGGGGCGGCCAGCTCGACTCGATGGTCGAGGTTGCGCGGCATCAGGTCGGCGGAGGCGATGTAGACGGTGTGCTCGCCGCCGCGCTCGAAGGTGTAGATGCGCGAATGCTCGAGCAGCCTGCCGACGACCGAGACGACGGTGATGTTCTCGGAGACCCCCGGCACCCCCGGACGCAGGCAGCAGATCCCGCGCACGTTGAGGTCGACCTTCACGCCGGCCATCGAGGCTCGATACAGAGCCCGGATGCAGTGACCGTCCACGAGCGCGTTCATCTTCATCGCGATCCGCCCCGGCGACGCGGGCGTGTGGGCGGCGATCGTGGCGTCGATCTCGGCGATCAGCCCCTCGCGCAGATGCGCGGGCGCGACCAGCGTCTTGCGGTAGTGAAGCGGACGCCCAAAGCCGGTCAGGTTGTTGAACATCTCGGCCACGTCGGCGCCGATGTCCTCGTCTGTCGTGAACAGCCCGAAGTCCGTGTACAGACGCGCGGTCGCCGAGTGGTAGTTGCCGGTGCCGACGTGCACGTAGTTGCGCACCCCGTCGCCCTCGCGACGCACGACCAGCACGCACTTGGCATGCGTCTTCAGCGCCGGCTGCCCGTAGACGACGTGAACGCCGGCCTCCTCAAGCGCCTTGGCCCAATGGATGTTCATGCGCTCGTCAAAGCGCGCTGTCAGCTCCACCAAGGCCACGGCCTGCTTGCCGCGCTCGGAGGCCGCGATCAGGTCCGGCACCAGCGGCGAGTCGTCGCTCGTGCGGTAGACGGTCTGCTTGATCGCAAGCACGTTGGGATCGGCAACGGCCTGTTCGACGAAGCGCTCGACCGAGGTGGCAAACGAGTCGTAGGGGTGATGCACGAGCACATCGCCCTCGCGCATCGCGCCGAACACGTCGGGCCGCTCCCCCTCTCCTTTGAGCAGGCGCGGATGGGTGACCGGCGAGTAGGGCGTGTAGCGAAGCTCGGGCATGCCCGGCAGCCGTGCCACCTGCCACAGCGCCCCCATGTCCAGCAGCCCATCCACCGGATAGACCTCCTCCTCGCGCACGCCCAGCAGCCCGACCAGCTCATCGCGCAGCCGCTGCGAGCAGCTCTGACCGATCTCCACGCGCACGATCTCGCCGAAGCGCCGCCGCCGCAGCTCGTCCTCGACGGCCTGCAGCAGGTCCGCGGCGTCGTCGGAGACCTCCAGATCGGCGTCACGGGTGACCCGGAACACGTCGCAGTCGACGATCTCCATGCCCGGGAACAGAGCGTCGAGATGGTGCGCGATCACGTCCTCAAGCGCCACCAGGGTGACATCGCCGGCAGGGCGCACCGTCACAAAGCGCGGCAGGATCTCGGTCGGGACCTTCACGCGCGCGAACACTGTCTCGCCGCCCGATGGGTCGCGAACCAGCACCGCCAGGCTGAGCGAGAGGTTCGATATGTAAGGGAAGGGCCGCCCCGGCGCCACCGCCAGCGGCGTCAGCGCCGGGAAGATCACGCGGCGAAAGTGCTCGGCCAGATGCTCGCGCTGCTCCTCGTCGAGCTGCTCGAAGCCGACCACGCGCACGCCGTGCCCGGCCAGCGCCTCGCGCAGATGCCCTTCAAAGCAGCCGCTCAGCCGGCCGCCGAGCGCCAGCACTCGCTCGCGGATCGCGGCGATCGTCTCAGAGGGCGTGCGCCCGTCCTGTCCGGGGTTATCGACCCCCGCATCGATCTGGTCGTGCAGCCCGGCGACGCGCACCATGTAGTACTCGTCGAGGTTGGTCGTGTAGATCGCGCAGAACTTCACGCGCTCCATCAGCGGCGTGTCCTGATCCTCGGCCAGCTGCAGCACCCGCTCGTTGAAGTCCAGCCAGGAGAGCTCTCGGTTGATGTAGAGGGCCGGATCGTGCAGACGGTGTTTGTGCTCGCGCTCGCCCGCGCGCTGGGGGTCGTCCACGCTCAGGCGGACATGGCCCTCGTGCCCATGCTTGCTGTGGCCGGTGGCGCTCATCTCATCTATGCTCGCAGAAGCCCATGGCCGCGGCCCGTCAGCTTTGGTTGCTTCGCCACGCCGACGCGGAGCCGCACGGCACGCGCGTGGACGCTGAGCGTCGCCTTACCGAGCGGGGCGTCAAGCAGGCAGAAGTCGCCGGCCTGGCCCTGGCGCGAATGGGTATGGGCTTCGCGGCCGCGCTGAGCAGCCCGAAGGCGCGCGCCCGTGAAACCGCCGAGCTCGCGCTGGCTCAGATGCCCGCCGAGCAGGCTCCCGGTTTGGAACTGCACGAGCCGCTCGCGGGCGATTTCCAAGCTCCACAGGCGCTGGAGGCGCTGGCCGCGACGGGCCGTGAGTCGCCGCTGCTTCTGATCGGTCACGAGCCGGACCTCTCGGGGATCGTCGGCGAACTGACCGGAGGTCGAGTCGATCTGAAGAAGGGCGGCTTGGCGGTGGTGCGGCTAGGTGGCGCCGGCAGCGAGCTCGTACTCCTGCTCCGTCCCGCCGAGCTTGCTCTGATCGCGGGCGCCACGCTGCTGTAGTCCTGGGGCGCCCTGTTTGGCGGCCCGCTTGGGGGGAGCCACGGCGGCCGGTTCCTGCGCCTCGCCCTCGCCTACGGCCGGTTCGGCGGCGAAGCGGTAGCCGATGCCGAAGTGGGTGTGGATGTAGCGCCAGTCCGGAGAGGCCTTCTCGAGCTTCTGGCGCAGCTTGCGCACGAACACGTCCACAGAGCGGTCGCCGCGCACCATCGCATAGCCCCAAAGTCGCGAGTAGATCTCCTCGCGCTCCAGGACGCGACCTTCCCCGGAGGCCAGCAGCTCGATCAACTCGAACTCGCGCCGTGTCAGCTCCAGCGATCGCCCACTCACAAACGCCTGGAAGCGGTCGGAGCGGATCTCCACCTCGCCGGCGCGGACGGGCTTTGACTCGGTGCGCGCGCTGGCGCGCAGGCGCCGCCGGACGAGTCCCTGGACGCGAGCGATCACCTCCTCTGGATGGCAGGGCTTGGTGATCCAGTCATCGGCGCCCAGGCGCAGTCCGCGCACTCGCTGAGCCACCGTGGAGGGCCCGGTGCAGACCACGATCCCAAGCTCGGGAAGGCTGCCGCACAGTCGCTCGAGCCATTCCCAGGCTTGCGGACCGAGCACCGTCAAATCGACGACCAGCGCGCTCAGCCGCATCGAGGCGACGGTGTCGGTGGGCACCGGAGAAGCGAGCACGCGGTGCTCCCAGCCCAGGCGGTCCATGCGCTTGCTCAGCACCTGGATGAAGCCACTGTCGCGATCGAGAACCGCGATACGCATGGCTGAGGCCCCTTGGGCGCTGCCCGCGCCCCCTTCATCCTTGGAGAGGATGCCCGTCGTCATCTGCGCGCAGTGTATAGGCCCCTCACCACCCGGTGCAGACGAAGGTCACAGGATCTTCACAGATGTAAAACCGCTGTTTGCGGCCGACCTGCGGTCAGAGCTGAGCGAAGGCGCGCAGCGAGCGGTATCCGGGCGGCGCTGTCAGCCGCCGAGCGGGTTCGACTGGTCTGAGAACTCGCGGAACAGCCCGGTTACGACAAACGCCACCTGCTCGCCGACGTCGACGGCGTTATCGCCGATTCGCTCGAGCGCACGAGCGACGAGGATCATGTGCATCGCCCACTCGCGTGTGTCGGGATCGTCGCCGATCTCAAGCGCTGTGTTGAAGATCTCGCGGTTCAGGCGGTTGATCTCGCGATCCTGGCGAGCGAGGTCTTCGGCCAGGCCGATGTCGCGCCCGCTGAAGGACGCCTTGCACTGGACGACCTCTGAGCGCGCGTGGGCCCCCATCTTCAGGATCGACTCGAGCACCTCGGGCCGTACCGGCGGCTCATAGCCGGAGAGCGGGATCAGCTTGGCGATGTTCACGCACTGATCGCCCATCCGCTCGACGTGCACGATCACATGCAGCAGCGCGGCCACCAGCCGCAGATCGCCCGCCACGGGCGCCTGGGTGGCAAGCAGCGAGAGGATGCCCTGGTGGACTTCCAGGTAGCGTCCGTCGATGCGGTCGTCGTCGGCGATCACCATCTGCGCCAGCTCGACATCCTGGTGGGCAAGCGCCTCGAGCGTGCGGTCGAGCTGCTCGACGACGATGTCAAGCCCACCCAGCGCGCGGCGCTCGAGCTCCTCCAGCTGCGCCTGGAAGTGCTGCCTGCCCTGCGCGGCGCTCAACGGTACGGCCTGCCCCGCGTTTGCCTCGGTGCTCACTTGACCCACCCGATCCCTTAGCCGAACTTCCCGGTGACGTATTCCTCGGTGCGCGAGTCCTCGGGGTTGGTGAAGATCTTTTCGGTGGCGTCGACCTCGATCAGCTCGCCGCCCAGCATGAAGGCCGTGCGGTCGGCCACACGTGCCGCCTGTTGCATGTTGTGGGTGACGATCACGATCGTCACACGCCGCTTGAGCTGATCGATCAGCTCCTCGATCTTCAGCGTGGCGATCGGATCCAGCGCCGAGCAGGGCTCGTCCATCAGGATCACCTCCGGCTCGACCGCCAGCGAGCGGGCGATGCAAAGTCGCTGTTGCTGTCCGCCCGAGAGTCCGGCGCCGGCCTCTGAGAGCCGATCCTTGACCTCTTCCCAAAGCCCCGCTCCGCGCAGCGCCGACTCGACCCGGTGCTGCAGGTCGCCGGCTTTTCCGGAGGAGAGCCGCAGCCCCGCCGCGACGTTGTCGAACACCGACATGGTCGGAAACGGATTGGGCTTTTGGAAGACCATCCCGATCGCGCGGCGCACCGCCACGACGTCGATCGAGGGGTCATAGATGTCAAGGTCATCCAGCAGCACCTTGCCCTCCGCGCGCGCGCCCGGGATCTCCTCGTGCATGCGGTTGATGCAGCGCACCATCGTCGACTTGCCACACCCGGAGGGCCCGATGATCGCCGTCACCTCGCCCGAGCGGAACTCCAGATCGATCCCCTTGACCTGTTCGACGTCGCCGTAGAAGGCTTTGAGCGCCTGCAGCGTGACGGTCAGCCCGGGACGCACGAGCGCCGCCGTGCCCGGCTCGGCGCTGGGCGCGGACTGTTGGTCGGCTTGGCTGCTCTGCGTCGGATTCTGGCGCTTTGGTTCGAGCATCTCGGGTGCGATCTCCGGCGTTGGTGGATCGGTGCGTGGATCTGTGGTGCTCATCCTAGGCTGCTCCTACGTGCGATCAGACGTGCGAACAGGTTCAGGAGCAGGATCATCACGACAAGCGCGAGCGCCGCCCCCCATGCACGGTTTACCACGGCTTCGGTCGGAGATGTGACGTCGTTGTAGATCTGTACGGGAAGTGAGTTCATGAACCCACTCAACGAGAAGCTCGTCTTGAACGTTGCGGCGGCGGTGAACAGCAGCGGCGCCGTCTCGCCGGCGGCGCGCGCAATCGCCAGCAGCACCCCTGTCACCAGACCCGGAAGAGCGGTTGGCAGCACGATCCGCGCGATCACCTTCCAGCGCGGCGCCCCCAGGGCAAGCGCCGATTCGCGCAGGGCGTTCGGGACCAGCATCAGCACCACCTCGCCCGAGCGGGTCACGACCGGCAGCATCAACAGCGCCAGCGCGATCGACCCCTTATAGGCGGCGTAGGAGGAGCCGGTGCCGGTGATCAGCACGATGTAGACGAACAGCCCGAACATGATCGAGGGCACGCCGGTGAGGACGTCGATGAAGAAGCGCACGAGCTGGGCAAAGCGCGAGTCGCGCCCGTACTCGACCAGCCAGACCGCGACGCCGATTCCGATCGGCACCGCCAGCAGCGCCGCCAGGGCAACGATCTCGATTGTGCCGAGGATCGCGCTCTTAATGCCGCCGATCGACTCTTTGGCAAAGAACGTGTTGCCCGTCGGGTCGGTGGTGAAGAAGCTCCAGCTCCATGAGCCGAGCCCCTTGCTGAGCAGGTAGTAGACGATCAGGGCGAGAGGGATCAGCGCGACGACGGTGGCGGCGACGATCGAGCCACGCGCGAAGCGGTCTTTGCGCCGGCGCGCCGAGCTCATCTGGAAGCGCTGCAGGCTGTGGGCGGGTGTGCTCAACGGATGACCGGTGGTTGGGCGGTGGCGGGCGCGCTCATGATCCGAGCGCCGCCGCGATCACAGTGTCGTCCTGGGTGAAGTCGCGTGCGCTGCGCCTTGGTTTGTTCGTGCGCTCGGCGCGCATCACCAGCAGCCGCGCGATCACGTTGACAAGCAGCGTCAGCACGAACAGCACCAGCCCGGCGGCAAACAGGGCGGAGCGGTGCAGTTCCTGGGCCTCGCCGAACTCGTTGGCGATCACCGCGGCCAGCGAATACCCCTGACCGAACAGGTGCCCGCTCAGCTGGGGCGCGTCACCGATCAGGATCGTCACCGCGATCGTCTCGCCGATCGCGCGCCCGAGCCCGAGCATCGCCGCGCCGGTGATGCCGCTGCGGCAGTAGGGAAGGACGGCCAGGCGGATCATCTCCCAGCGGGTGGCGCCGAGCCCCAGCGCGGCCTCCTTGTGATCGCCGGGCACGGTGCTCATCACCTCGCGCGAGATGGAGCTTACGATCGGCAGGATCATGATCGCCAGCACCAGTCCGGTGATGAAGTAGTTGGGAATCGTGACGATCCCGCCGCCGATGAAGGGAACGCCCGAGAGGCGGTCCGCCACCCACTGCTCGGCGCCTTGCAGCTTCGGGGCCAGGAAGAAGATCCCCCACAGCCCATAGACGACCGAGGGCACGGCGGCCAGCAGTTCGATCAGGATCGTGACGGGCGTGCGGATGCGTCGCGGGCAAAGCTCGGTGACATAGACGGCGGTCGCGACCGCCACGGGCACCCCCATGGCAAGCGCGAGTACCGAGGTGATCAGCGTTCCGACGAGCAGCGGCAGGGCGCCGAATTTGTTGGCGTTGACGTTCCAGTCGTTGCCGAAGGTGAAGCCGAGCACGCCTTCCTTGGCAAACGCGGGCCGTGCTTCGCCGACGAGGCGAATGAAGAAGTAGACGATCAGCGCGAGGATCACGGCGGCCAGCGCCGTCAGTCCGAACTTCAGCGCGCGATCGGGGAGGCGCGCAAGCGGCGAGCGCTCGAGAGTCGAGCGGCCGCCGCTTGCGATCGAAGCTGCCTCCAAGGTGCTGTCTTTGTACTAGATCAACGGATCAGCCGATGGCCGACTAGCCGATCGCCGTTCCGTTGCACTGCAGTTCTTTAATCGCAGCCTTTGACTTTTCCAGGATTTCGCTCGGCAGCGGCGCGTAATCGGCTTCGGCCAGGGACGCCTGACCCGCGCCGAACCCATAGTTCAGGAACGCGACGACACCCTTGGCGGCCGCTTCGCCGCCGGGGACGCCGGCCTTGCACATGTCCTTGTAGACGATGATGAACGTCTGCGAGCTGATCGGGTAGGCCTTCGGCGAGGATGGGTTTTTGATTTTGAACCCGAGGTTCGCCGGCACTTGCACGCCTTCGGCTGCCGCGCTGGTCGATTCCAGCGACGGTTCCACGTAGTTGCCGGCCTTGTTCTTCACGCTGGCAGTCGTGAAATTGTGCTGCAGCGCGTAGGCCTGCTCGACGTAGCCCACAGCGCCGGTCGTCTGCGACACGGCGCCGGCGACGCCGGCGTTGCCCTTGCCACCCGTGCCGGTCGGCCACTGCACGTCCTTGCCTTCGCCGACCTTGCTGTTCCATTCCGGATCCACGGCGGCGAGGAATCCGGTGAAGCCGGCGGTGGTGCCAGAGGAATCCGAGCGGTGAATGACGGTGATCGCCGTGCTCGGCAGCGAGACGCCGGGGTTGAGCGCCGTGATCTCGGGGTCGTTCCAGGTCTTGACCTTGCCGAGGTAGATGTCTGCGATCGTCTTGCCGTCGAGCTTGAGCCCGCTCTTGACGCCCGGCAGGTTGTAGGAGACCGTGATCGCGCCCAGGAACATCGGGATCTGCTGCACGGGCCCGACCTTTTCGAACGTCGCGATGTCGGCCGGCTTCAGTGGCGGGTCAGAGGCGCCGAAGTCGACGGTCTTGCCCTCCAGGGCGGTGATGCCGGCGCCCGAGCCGACGGACTGGTAGTTGACGGTCATGCCGGAGCTCGAGCCCCACTGCTGGTAGACCGGAGCCGCGAAGGTGGAGCCGGCGCCGGAGATGGTCGCGGACGATGAGCTGGACGAACTGGAGCTGGTGCTGGATTTGCCGCACGCGGCCACGCCCAGCGCTAGCAGCGCGCAACTGGCGAGCGCGCCGACCTTGTTCTTGTTCACGACGTCTCCTCTGACTGGATTTTTGGCCGGCTCACGGGCATGCGTAGCCCGTGCGCCGGCTCTGTGCGGGGTCAGTCTCCTCGCTCGGCGAGGTGCCCGTTGTGAACATCTCGTGAAAGCTCGCCGGGCGTCCCCCAGGGCTGCGGCTGGAAGCGATAGCCAAAGCCCGGGTGGGTGTGGATGAAGCGCCGGTCGGGCATCGCCTCCTCGAGCTTGCCGCGCAGCTTGCTCACATACACGTCCACCGAGCGGTCGCCGTTTCGAAGCTCCCCGCCCCACACGGCGCTGTAGAGCTCCTCGCGCGTGACGATCGCCCCAGAGCGCTGTGCAAGTGCCACAAGCAGCTCGAACTCGCGCACCGAGAGAGTCAGCGCTCGCCCGGTCGCGAGCACCAGACCCTCGCCGAGCCTGATCTCAAGCTCGCCGGCGTAAAGAGTCGCGGCGCCCTGATCGGTCAAAGCGCCAGCGTTGTCCTGGTGCACGGCCACCAAGGATTAAGGTTGCCCCCCCGCGCGCGGGCGGGCGTTGCGAAGTCGTGACCTGCTCGTGAAGAACTCGTGAAGGGCACGACGCGCCCGGCGGCGGCAGCATACCCTTGCCGGATGTCCTTTTTGCGCCCGTCGGCCGACCCCACTTTGGTCTCACTCGTGGAGAACGCCGGCAGCAACATCCTGCGCTCGGGCCTGTTGCTACGGGAACTGTTGGCCGAGTTGCCGGAGCGCTCGGGCCTGGCCGATGACCTGAAGTCATACGAGCAGGAGGGCGATCGCATCACCCACGACATCATCCATCGCCTCAACGGTGGCGGTAGGCGTCTGCGGGTGCCCTTCGATTCCGCTGACGGCTACGCGCTTGCGACCGCGCTCGACGATGTGCTCGACCACACCGAGCAGACCGCGGCCTTGCTCTACCTCTACGGAGTCGAAGCCCCGATGGAGCAGGCGGTGGAGATGGCCGACGTGCTGATCGGCGCCGACGAGCAGATCGTCCGGGCTCTGGAGCGATTGTGCGCCGGCGCCGAGCCCGGCCCGCATCTGGTCGAGATCCATCGTTTGGAGAACGAGGGCGATCGGCTCTTGCGCGACGGGGTGGCGTCGCTGTTTGAGGGGGGCGCGGCCGATCCGATGGTCGTGATTCGCTGGAAGGACATCTTCGAGTCGTTGGAGGCCGCGGTCGATGCGTGCGAGACGGTCGCGCACGTGATCGAGGGGATCGTGCTCAAACGGGGGAAACGGCGGTAGGCGCTGTGCGCGGCCGCGTCGCGCGCGAGTGTGGCTCGCGGGCCAGAGCGCTCCGATCAGTAGGTCGTTGGCGGTGCGCTCGCCTGCAGCGTTGCGCCGCTGGGATCGCCGACGAAGTAGATCTGGAAGGAGTCGCTCGCGCCCGGCAGTACTTCGGGCAGGACCGCGCGCCCGGCGGCCACGACCTTGCCGCCCTTGCGGGCCAGGACGAAGACCACGAGATTGTTCTGGGTGGTGCTCGACCGATTCTTGACGCTGCCTTCGGCGCCGGCTTCGCTGCCTTCGCCGCTGACATGCAGCCCTTCTACGGCGAGCTTCGGCGTTTGGCCTGTCGGGTGGGTGCCTTCGCCGACCGTGGCGGTGGCGCTTGCCGGCGAGGTTTCGGTGTGGACCTGGTCGTCGATCCAGACACTTTCGGCGCCCGGTTGCAGTGAAACTTTCGTCAACGATTGGTCTTCGCCGGGCCCGTTGTTCTGGTAGATCGTCTTGCCCTTGGCGTCGAGCACGGTGATCTCGATCGGGGCGGCGAGGATCGGCTTTGACGTTGTGTCGCGCAGACGCACGATCACCGCGGCGCCTTCGTGCCCATGCACCACTTCGGTTCCCAGGGTTTGCACATCTGGGCTCTGCCTGCTCACCGAGACGCCTTGCAGGGCCAGCCGCTCGTGCTTCGCTGACTTTTCAAGCTGGGCGCTTTTTTCCTGGGTGGACTGGCACCCGTCGGCACAGATCGTCAGGGCGCATGCGAGCAGAGCGATGGGTGGCCACTTCGCGCGCGCTCGCGGGCGCCGAAGGCGCCCCTCTCCCTCTCCAACAGCAGCCCTGCTCACCCAAAGGCTCCGCTGACGTAATCGCGCGTGCGCGGCTCGCGGGGGCGGTCGAAGACCTGGCTGCTGGTGCCGTACTCGACCAGCTCGCCCAGGTGCATGAAGGCGACGTGGTCGGCCACGCGCATCGCCTGCTGCAGGTTGTGGGTAACGATCACGATCGCCACGCTCTCGCGCAGCCCGACGATCAGCTGCTCGATCGTCGCCGTTGAGATCGGGTCAAGCGCCGAGCAGGGCTCGTCGAGCAGCAGCACCTCCGGCTGTACGGCCAGCGCGCGCGCGATGCACAGCCGCTGCTGCTGGCCGCCGGAGAGTCGCAGCGCCGGATGGTCGAGGTTGCCGGCCACCTCGTCGTAGAGCCCCGCGCGACGCAGCGTGTCGACCACCAGCGGTTCGAGCTCCTTGCGCGAGCGCCGTTTGCGCCGTCCTTTCTCGGGATGCTCCTCGCGCAGCGCGTAGGCGACGTTCTCGAAGATCGACATCGGGAAGGGATTGGGCTGCTGGAAGACCATCGCCACGCGCCGGCGCAGCCGGTTGACCTCGACCTCGCCGACCTCCTGCCCGTCGAGCGTGATCTGCCCGACGCGCGCCGCCCCCGCGGTGATCTCGGTCAGGCGATTCAGCGAGCGAAGCAGTGTCGTCTTGCCCGACCCCGACGCGCCGATCAGCGCCAGCACCTCGCCCTTGCGGACCTCCAGGCTGACATCGCGCACGACCCAGCGCTCGCCATAGGCAAGCCAGACCGACTCCACGCGCATGCGCTCAACGACTTCGGCGGCGGCGGCGCGCTCGTGGTGAGCGGAACGGTCCTTGGAGGGACTTGCCGTGGCCGTCGTCGTGGCCGGCGTCACGATCGTGGGCTCGTCCTCGAGCACGATACGTCGTACCGGCGGGGGCATCAACGGGTCCACGGACGCACCCCCGCGGGTATTCGCATGAGCGCTCCCATCACGCGCCGGCGAGAACCGCTCTGCTCGCGCCCTTTGCCCAGCATCGTCACGATCAGGTTCAACGCCACCACCATCGCCATCAGCACGAACGCGGCGGCGTAGGCCTTTTCGTACTGGTTGCCTTCGCCGGCGGGGGAGTAGTAGCGGACGTAGCTGGTCAACGTTCCGCCGGTCCCGCGCAGCGTGGAGAGCCCGGGTGCGCCGCCCGCCCCTTCGATTCGCAGGCCGGCCCCGAGCAGGATCACGATGATCGCCGTGTCGCCGACGATGCGCCCGATCCCGAGCGTGACGCCGCTTGAGATGCTCGGCCGCACCGAGGGCAGCAGCACCCTGCGGATCGTCGTCGCCTTGGTCTTGCCGAGTGCGTGCGAGGCCTCGCGCATGTGCGCGGGCACTCCCATCAGCGCCTCGCGCGTGCTCGTCACCACCAGCGGCAGCGCGATCAGCGACATCATCGCCCCGGCCGTCAGGAAGGACTTGCCGGAGACGGTGCCCCCGGCGGAGGTCTGGGAGAGGAAGGCCAGTACAGGTTGGGCGAACACGACCAGCCCGAACAGCGCCAGCAGCACGCTCGGCGCGCCGGAGATCATCTCCACTGAGGACTCGGCCGCCCGCGCCAGCCAAGCCGGCCGGGCGTACTCGGACATCCACACGGCCATCGCGACACCGACTGGAGCGGCGATCGCGATGCCGACCGCGGCTATCAGCAGTGTCCCCTCGATCGGGTCGAGGATCCCGCCCGAGCGCGCCTGGCGCGCTTCGGCGTTGGGGTGTTCGAGCAGCAGTTTCAGGTTCAGGTAGGACACCCCCTTCACGAGCATGTACAGCACGATCCAGGCGGTGAGGAGGCACAGTCCGATCCCCACCGCCCAGCAGGTCACGTAGGCGACGCGGTCGATCAGCGGCCAGCTGGCGAGCGAATCACGTCGCTTGGTGACGCGACTCGCGCCGGGTGGCGGCGCGAGGTTTGGCGACGCCGCTATCGCCTCACTTGCCATCGCGCGTCAGGCCCTCAGCCCGTAGCGCTTCATCGGCTGTCGCGCGGCCCAGCCGGCCAGCGAGAGCAAGCCGCAGGAGACGAGCAGCACGGCGGTCATCGCGTACAGCGTCTGGCCGACGGGCGCGATCGAGATGCTGTCGATGTAGTCGATGACCGTCGCCGCCAGCGGCCTGACGGGCTCGTAGAAGAACGTCAGCCCGTCGAGTGGGTTGGGGGCGAAGCCGCGCGAGCCGCCGATCATCGAGAGCATGATCGCCTCGCCCAGCGCCCGAGCGGCCGCGAGCACGCCGGCGGCGACGATCGCCGGACGGATGGTTCGCAGCGACACCCGCGACATCGTGCGCCAGCGGTTGACCCCGAGCGCCGCCGAGCCCTCGCTCCAGGAGCGCGGCACGCTCTCGAGCGCCGCCACCACGATCGCAACCATGATCGGCACGATCATCAGCGTCAGGATCAGGGTGGCCACGAGCAGGTTTGCGCCTGTCAGCTGTACGACGTACTGGACCGAGTGCTTGCGCTGCCCTGAGATCAGGTTGCGTTCGATCCAGGGCGCGATCGCCAGCAGCCCGAACAGCCCGTAGACGACGGAGGGCACGCCGGCCAGCAGACGCACCACCGGGTCGATGATCGTGCGCAGGGCAGCGGGCGCGAACTCGACGATGAAGACGGCGGCCATGATCGAGACGGCCATCCCCAGCAGCACCGCGAAGCCGGAGGTCAGCAGGGTGCCCCAGATCAGCGGCCAGGCGGTGAAGTGGTAGACGTAGTGGGCCGGTTCCTTCGGGCCGTTAATCATCGCCGTCAGCTGCTGGTCGGGATCGCCGCCGGCGCCGAACCAGGCCAGCCCGTTGTGCTGGAAGGAGGGCCAGGCTTTCAGGAACACCGTTAGGACGATCACGCCGATCAGCCCCAGTAGGGCGAGCACGACGGCGCGATGGGCCAGCTCAACGCGGCGGTCGTGCCCGTCCGCGCCCGGCTGCCAGACGGACGGCAGCCGGGTCCTCATGCGTGCGCTTGCATCATCGTCGCGGCGCGCCGGCGCTCGCTAGTGGATCGCGATCCATTGCGAGGAGATGATTTTGCGCGCCGTCGGATTTTTCTTGCTGATGATCCATTCGATGAACTTCCTGGCGGCGCCCTTCGGTTCACCCTTGGTGACCATCCAGAAGTTACGAACACCCTGGTACTGACCGGACTTGGCGTTCTGCAGCGTGCAGGGGATCCCCTGATAGTCCACGGTGTGGACCCCGGCCGTGAAGGCAAAGGACACGAAGCCGATCGCGTGTTCGTCGTTTTTGACCTTGTTCTGCACGAGCCCGTTGGTTTCCTCGGCGTTGGCGCTGGGTGAGATCTTCAGCGTCGGCCCCAAGAAGATGTTCTGGAAGGCGTCCTGCGTACCGGAGGAGGCGATGCGGTCGACCAGGTCGATCGAGCCGCTGATGTGCGCGCCCGGGACTTCGCCCCATTCGCGCACGTTGCCGGTGAAGATCGCCTGCACCTCCTGCCGGTTGAGGTTGGTCAGCGGGTTGTTTTTGTGGGTGATCATGCAGACGCCGTCGCGGGCGATCTTCGTGAACACGAGCCCTTTGGGATCGGAGCCGACGATCGGGTCGCGCGAGACATCGCCGATGTCCACGCGCCCGGCCTGCACGTCGTTGACGCCGGCGTCAGAGGTCCCCTGGGCGACTTTGGGGGTCGGTTGGTGGGTGGCTTTGTGGTAAGCGGAGGCCAGCTGGCTCATCAGCGGAAAGACAGAGGTGGAGCCGTCGATCAACAGCGCGCGCGCGCCGGCGACGGCCGGTACTACCAGCAGCAGAGTCGCCGCCAGCGAGAGGGTCAGGGTGCGAGTCTTGCGCACGGGGTTTAGCTCCTTTTGGACGGGTACGCGGGCCAGTCTGGGTGGGCGGCGCGCCGCAAACGTGAAAAAGATGTGTTCAGGTCGAGAAGAAAGCGTGAACGCGCCGGTGCGTTATCGATTCCTTCACACGATCGCAACCGTGCGCCAGTCAGCCTGTCGGCTGGTGTTCCGTGCGCTCGCACTCCCGGCCGCCGTGCTGGCGCTGCTCGCTTATGTCTCCGTGGCCGACGCGGAGATATCGCCCGTGGCCGCGATCGACGGCCCGTCCTCGGAAATCGTGGACTTCGGCGGCGCGGCGATGGCCTCCGACGGGACCGGCGGAATCGTCTACCGGCGGCGCGTGGAAGGCCGGGTGCACATCTTCGTCGCCCAGTACGTGAACGGGGGATGGGGCAAGCCCCAGCGCGTCGACGTCGGTGAGCGTTTTGACTCCTCGTTCCCGGCGATCGCGGCCGGCGAAGGAGGTCGGCTGGTGGTGGTGTGGGCCAACCACTACTCCTCCACGACCGACGGCCTGTTCTCGGCGAGCATGGACCCGGGTTCGACAGGCTTTCAGCCGCCGGTGCCGGTGGACCTGAACATCGGCCAGGCGACCGGCACCTACCCGTCGATCGCGATGAACCTGGCGGGTCAGGCGCTCGTCTCCTATCGCGTGATCACGGCGGTCTCCGGGCCCTCGACTCCCAACATCCCGCCCGGGTACGTGCTCGACGAAATCCGCATGGCGCGCTTTGACGGGCAGTACTGGAGCACGTTCGGTCAGCCGCTGGGCCGCGACGTCAATCAGCCGGTGGCCCAACCGACGGCGCTCAACTCGCCGCGGGTGGCGATCGACCTGACCGGTCAGGGTCTGCTGGCATGGCAGGAGCCCGACGACTCGTTCGTCAACCGCATCTACGCCCGGCGCGTCTTCGGGATGGTGCCCGGCAACCTGCTCGACGTCTCGCCGACTACGTATAACGGCCACGCGCTGAACGGTCCGGCGGACGAGCTGTCGGTGGATGTGGGTGGCTTCGGTCAGGGCGCGGTGGCCTGGCGCCAGGAGCCGGCGCCGGGATCGGGCTTCACGCACGCACGCGTATTTGAGGCGGAGATCCCCTCGTCGTTCGATCCGCACGGCGCGCTGTTTGGCGCGGCAAGAGCGGTGGACGGCCTGCCGGGCGCCGACGGCCCGAGCACGGGCATCGGTGGTGTCAGCATGGCCGTGGACGGCCAGGGCGGTTTCGACGTCGGCTACGCCACGGGCGACCAGTCCTTTGACGCGGGGGGCTCGGAAGCAGGAGTGTCCAAGCCGGTGCGCTTGGACAGTGGCTCGGAAGTCCCGGGCGAACCGGTGCTCACGCGCGCCGACGACGGCGCCCTGGCGGCCGCGTGGCGAGTGCAGGTGCACGGCGCGGGCGCGGTGGCGGTGCTCGAGCGTCGCTCTGACGGCACGCCCAACCGCTCGCTGGTGGCGGCGCCGCATGGAGGGGCGGTGCATGCCCTGGCGATGGGCGGCTCGCATCGCGGCGATGCGATCTTCGGTTTCCTGCAGGGAGACGGGTCCAATGCGCAGATCGCGGCGGTGGTCGTGCGCTCTCCGCCCGGGGAGTTCGTCACGAGCGCCCCGTCCAGCTGGGTGCGCGCCGCGAAGATCCCGTTTCAGTGGGAAGTGCCGCTGGCGGGCGCGGGCGCGATCTCCTATGCCGTGCTAGTCGACGATCAGGAAGTGGCCGAAAGCGTCAGTGGCGACGAATACACGCTCACACGCGGCCAGATCGCCGACGGGGTACACACCGTGCAGGTGGAGGCGACCGACTCGCTAGGCCAGGTGGTGGACTCGGTGCCCGCGACAGTCAAGGTTGACCGGACGCCGCCGCATCCCCGCGTGCGCGTGCGGGGGGCGGGGGTGACCGTGAGGGTGATCGACGGGCAGCGAGGCCAGTGCTCGGGCGTGCGCCGGGGTTCGGTCAGGGTGCAGTGGGGCGATGGGGCTTCTGGGCGCGCGAAGACCGTGCTGCGGCATGGTTATGCACGCGCGGGGACGTACACGGTGACGATCGCGGCCGCGGATAACGTGGGCAACAAGCGGACTATTCGCAGGCGCGTGCGGGTGGGGTAGGCGCGGGGAGAGTCGGCTGCGCGAGCTGGTTCTGTCTCACTGGCGATCGCGAGCGGGCAAGACGTGTATGATTGGTGTATGAGCGCGGTGCGGACAAATATCGAGATCGAGGATGACTACGTCAAGGCGATCATGAGTCGCTATGGCGTGCGGACCAAGACTGCAGCCGTCGACCTCGCCTTGCGCCATCTTGCCGGGCAGCCCATGACGCGCGAGGAGGCCTTGACGATGCGGGGAGCTCACGCGATTGCCGAGCTGCCCGCGGATGTGCCGCCGCGTTCAGTCGCGTGATCCTGGCTGACACCTCGGCCTGGGTCGAGTACGACAGGGCTACCGGCAGCTCAGCCGATCGCCGTCTCAAGCAGCTGATCGAAGCCGGTGGTTCTGCCGTGGCCGTCACCGAGCCGGTCTTGATGGAGGTGATCGCGGGCGCGCGCGACGATCGTCGAGAGACTGAGTTGCGTCGGATGTTGGCTAGCGTCGAATTGCTCCCCTTTGACGCCGTGAGCGATTTCAACGCGGCTGCTCGAATCTACCGTCGCTGCCGTGCAAATGGTGTCACTCCACGAGGGATGCTCGACTGCGCGATCGTGGCCGTTGCGTGGCGACGAGGCGCGACGCTGCTCGCGCACGACGTTGATATCGATCATGTCGCGGGAGTGATCGGTATCGAGCTTGACGATGCGTCGTTGCGCGCTGGGCGCGAGGCTGACCGGCTGTAGTCGCCCGAAATAGGAGCCTTCGCCCCTCAGGTTGGCTAGAGAGCCAAATGCAAACGCAGCGCACCGTCAAGCGACGCGATCAGCTGAGGCGAGAGGGTCCCGAACAGTCGTCCGATGCGCTCGGCGTCGATCGAGCGGACCTGCTCGGCTTGGGCCTTGGAGTCCCGCGGCAGTCCTCCCGCTCCGGAGGGAAGTAGTACCTGGAAGGGGTAGACACGCTCGACATTGGAGGTGACCGGCACCACCGTGAGCACTCCTCGGCCAATTTGCGCGGCGGTGGAGTTCGCCTCGTCGTTGCTCACGATCACGGCCGGCCGGCTCTTGTTTGCCTCGGCGCCGCGAGTGGGATCGAAATCGACCATGCGCACCTCGCCGCGGCGCATCAAAGACCGTCGCCTGTCGTCGTCTCCCAGGCCGCTGAACTCTCGTCGCGCGACCATTCCTCCCACGCGTCGCGGTAGGCGTCGTGTAGCTCTCCACGGCGAAATGCGCTGATCGCCTGATGGACCACAGCCGAGCGAGATGGGTAATCGTGGGTGCTCGCGTATGCGTCGAGGAACTCGACGTCATCGCCCGGCAGGCTCACACTTACCTTCATACCAGTTTATCCTACCATATATGTCCGAAGGGTAGTAGCAATTGTGGAGATGTGTACCACTCAGCGTAATCCAGACGAGGACGGTCGAGTCGAGGACGATCTACGCGTGGCGGCCGCGCAGTTCGTCGAGCTCGGCTCGCAGCCCTGCGGGACTCGGCACATACATGTCGGGGGCCGCCAGCAGGCGGGTTGCGGCGACAGGGACGCCACGTTCGTTCGCGGCATCGACTACGCGGCGGCGGCGCTCATCGTCGATCAGAATCTGCAGGCGGTGCTCCAGCGACATGCTCATACTGTTGCATGAGGCTGAGCCGGTTGGATGACCGTCTGCGTGTGATGCCGATCGACAGGCTTTGGACGCCGGTGTGAGCGGGTCCTCAGGCGGAGAGCTTTAGGCAGCTGCCGCTAGACGGAGCGAGTCTTCGGGGAAGGAGATGTTCTCCTCGTGCAGGATCTCTCCCGCGGGACCGTGGGTGGGAACCCGCACGACGACGTACTTCCGTGCTGGGGGACCGTAGACCTCTTCGACCTCCCCGACGATCTCGTCCAAGCCCCAGGGAACGGCTACCTTGTCGCCGCGCTTGATCCGCTTTCCGCTTGTTGTGGCGTGCTTTGCGATGGTTGCCATGTTGTTCACCAAGGTCGCCGACGGTCGAACAGCCGGGCCAGCTGATCCGACATCTCAGCATCAAGGTTAGCCGCCAGGATGTCAAGGTCCCGTCGCCATTTGCGGAACGTACTCAACACCGGCGGATGCCCTTTGTCCCGTAGGGCCGCGAGCTTGGCTTCGTCAGAGTGCGCAAGGCCGTTGCGCGCGTCGTTGAGCAGCGCAAGCGACTCGTTGTGATTGGTTGTCCGCTCGTCCCGGTTATGCAGTTCGCGCCAGACCTCGAACCCGAATCTGCCGAAGTCGCGGCCGATCGATCCGGGATGGGCGTTGCCTCGTTCCAGCTCTCGGCCTTCGACAAGCCGATTGCGCACCACACGCTGAGCGGTCGGGCTGGATGGAGCGAGCCATGACGCGAAGATGTCGCTGGTCTGATCGTGCAAGTCGCGTGCAAACCCTTGAAACTCGGCCGCCAGACGCAGTATCAGCGCATCGTTTATGGCCGTTGTTCGCCAGCGCCGACCGGGAGCTGGTCCTCCCACCAGCTTGTGGGCGTCGAGCAGATCGTCGAGGTGCTCCCTGCGCTCTTCTCGCCAGCTCTTGAGGGCGGTGGATGACACTGAGGCGACCGTACCTTATGGTCTTGACAGACGCAGGGGACGGGCGGGGCCGGTTTCGTGGACAGCTGGTAGGGATTGCGCCCCGACCGTGAGCAGTGCGCGACCGCGCTCGAGCGGGTTCGAGTTGTGTCGGTCTTGTAAACGGCCATTGTGCTAGCCGGTCCGCCTCGCAAGACTCGACCCCATCGAGACCGCGCTGCCCGACACCTTGCCTCGCGATCGGCGTGGGGCGATACGTGAGATCGGAGCGGCGGGCTCCGCTCGCGCCGGCATCCGCCGTCAGGCGTTGCTGAGCGCCGTCGGGGCAATGCTCGTATGCGTACTGGCGGCTTGCCTGTTTGCCGCGCGGGCGCGGGCGATCTACGGCCCGGCGACGGGTGGACTTGGCGCGGACATCGTGTCGGTGGACAATGCTTCGGACGAACAGGGGAACGCGGCTACGACGGATGCGGCCATCTCCGGGAACGGGCGCTATGTGGTGTTCCAGACGCGGGCGACGAACTTCTTTGAAGACGACGGCGGGGTGGTGGGACCGCACGGGGTCGAACCGGACGTAGAACCGGCGGGGACTGTGCGACAAGGCGGGATCTTCCGCTATGACCGGGAGACAGGCGCCATCCAATTGGTTGCCGATGGAACCGAGGCTTACACCGAAGGTCAGGAAAAGGGTCAGATCGTCTTTCGTGGCGCGGAAGGACCCTCTATCAGCGCCGACGGGAGGTACGTGGCGTTCACGACGACGCAGCAGCTGATTCCTCAAGACACGAACCACAACAGCGATGTCTATGTGCGCGACATGGGTATCCCGCTTACGGCGGCACGTAAGGACTCAGGCGCCTACACGCTGGTGTCCGCGCGGGGTGGTGGGGATGAACCGGCCCAATATGCGTCTGTGGGACCGCCACAACCGGGAGGCGAACCGGGGTCGGAAGCATGGCCGCACACCTCGATCAGCGCCGACGGTCGCTACGTCGTGTTTCGCACGCCTGAACTGGCGTCGGACCTGCCAAATCAAGCAACGACCGAAACCCCCGCCGAACAGCTTTTCGTCCGCGACCTCCAAGCTAAGACGACGACGCTGATCACGCGCAAGACGGGCGGGGAAGAACCGGCGGGTGGGGCGCTCGGACCCGCGACGATCAGCGCCGATGGGTCGACGGTGTCATGGGTTGGCGCCCATGCGCCTGTGCAGACGCGTTTCCTGCCTGGCGAGCCCGAAAGTACGGCCGAGCCGTACTACTTGTGGCGTCGCTGGCAGGAACCCTCCTCCCCGACCCGTCGCATTACCGGCATCAGCGATCCGGACGACCCGAACTGTCCTGCAGGCGAAAGCATCACGGTGAATCAAACGGCCGAAGGACCCTGCTATGGGCCTCTCAGCGAGCCTGAGTCCGGCCTGGCCAGCATCGCTTTGGCAGCACCTGGTCTCAGCTCGGACGGCCAGACTGTCGCATTCCTGGCGGGCGCGGCGTTACGACCGAACATCACCAAGTCCTCCGGGCTGGATGTCTTTCTGACGAGTATGGCTCCCGGCGAGTCGCGCAAGGCGAGCACGCGCGAGCTCACGCTGGGCGTACAGTCCGGAAACATCGGGTCGAGCCCTTCGATCGAATCGCTCGCGCTTTCGGCCGACGGCTCGACTATCGCCTTCACGACATTGCGCACCGACTTCGTGCTGCCCGAACCGATCATTTCGGGTGCCTTGCGCCCGTTTCCAACGGTACCGAATCTGTACGTTATCCACGTCCCTCAGGACACGCTCGAACGCGCAGTCGTAAACTACGAAGGCGCTGATCCGGCGGGCCCGATCCACATAAATCCCACGCTCAGCTCCAACGGTTCGGCGCTGGCGTTCGTCTCCTCGTCCTCCGACCTCATCTTCGGCGATGCCAACCAGATGCCCGACGCGTTCGCAGTGGCGTTCGAGCCCCCGGGAGGAACGGCTCCGCCGCCGCCTGAAGTGAACGTCAACGAAGGCAGCTTTTCCCTCGCCAGTACCTCGGCGCCCGAACTTGGCGTGCACGTCAAGCGTGCAAAGGCCGGCCAGTTGCTCCTCCTGGTGGAGACGCCAGGACCAGGCGCGCTCGCGTGCTCGGCGCACGGCCTGGTCCCTGTCAAGGTCGGCAACCGCTCGAGGAAGCGGTCGGTAGTCCTGGCGCGAGCGACCGCGAGCGCACGATCGGAGGGCACGACCACGCTGGCGCTCAAGGTCGGGGGAAGGTATGCGCGGACACTCAAGCGGCTGGGCAAGATCAAGGTGTCGATCGCGATCGGATTTAGGCCGACAGGCGGTGGAGAATCGCTCACGACCGAAGTGGCATCAGCCTTTGTATCCGGCAGCCGGAAGGCCGCGAGGCACTGAGCTGAACGGTGTAGCGGGCCAGTCTGCGTGGTGCGCGCTAGCTGTTGTGCCCGGTGACGTCCCGAACGCGGGTGCGGGGTGGGCGGTTGCCGAGCGCTGTGTGTGTGCGTCGCTCGTTGTAGTGGTCGATCCAGTGTGGCAGGGCTTGCGCGCGGGCGTCGG
>JBOGXY010000134.1:0-1508 GCA_050696495.1 Solirubrobacteraceae bacterium | reverse complement strand
GGCTGAGTAAGCCGACACCAACCCTAGGTCCGGCACGGGTGTGGGATTGCGCGCTGTCCCGCGCACGGAGATCACTCGCCCAGCTTGTCGATTCGCGAGTGTGAGGACGGCCGCGTGCTCGTGCATGACTTTGGCGGTTGCGAGGCGCGCGATGTGCTCGCTGCACTCGGCCTCGACTGGCAAGCCGTTATGCCGCCCAGTCGCGAGCGCGAGCACTTCTCCCCACACAAGCCACGCATCCCCGCGGCCGACTTGCTCGAGGTGATCGACCTCGAAGCGCTGACGGTGGCGCTCATCGCCGAGGATTTCGCCGCTCGGGGTTCGGTGAGCGACGTCGACTGCGGAGTGCTGCGCCAATGCGTCGCCCGCATCGGGCGGGCGCGGGATCACGCTCGCGGGAGGGCCGCATGAGTGCGCCGGAGCGGATCGACACCCTCCGCGCGCAACTCGATGCCGAAATCGACGAGCGCGCGGCATCGCTTCCGAAGCTCATCGCGCTCGATGACTTCGAGGTGCGCCCTAACGTCACGTGGCTGATCCGGGATCTCCTGCCTGCGCAAAGCATCGCGGTCGTGTTCGGCGCGCCGAAGTCCGGCAAGACCTACACGACGATGGACCTCGCGACGCACGCCGCGCACGGGATGCACTGGCACGGTCACACCGTCTCGCGTGCGCTCCGAGTCGCCTATCTCGCTGGCGAGGGCCACGCAGGACTGCGCGTCCGCCTGCACGCGTGGCGCCGCCACCATGAGGCTGAGCTGCGCGGCGACATGCGTGTGATGGCTGAAGCGCTATCGCTCACGGGCCGGATCGAAGACCTGCTCGATGTGTTGAGGCCGTATACGCCCGATGTGCTGATCGCCGACACGCTCAATGCCTACTTCGGCGATGGCGACGAGAACTCGACGAAAGATATGACGGCGTTCGTGGCCGCGGTTCGCCGGCTGCGCGACGAGTTGCACTGCTCGATCATCATCATCCATCACACCGGGCACGCCGAAGCAGCCCGCGAGCGCGGCTCCTCCGTCCTGCGCGGCGCGGCCGACGTCATCATCCAGGTCGCGCGTGACGATGGGGGCTCCGGACTCATCGGATTCCAGGTGATCCTTGGGCGTGACATGGATGCGTGGGACGAGCCGCTGTCGTTGCGGCTGCGCTCCGTGGATACGGACTGGGCCGATGACGAGGGACAGCCGATCTCCTCGTGCATCGTCGAGGCGGGCGAGGCACCCGTGACGTTGCCGGGCCAGGGTGGTCGGGCACTCTCCGTGTCGCAGCGGGTGACCATCCAGGCCGTCGAGGAGCTCGCGGCCGCGCACGCCAACGGCTCGCACGAGACGCTGATCGCTCGCCCCGACATCATTGCTCGGGCGAGAGAGCTGGGAGCATCTCGAACAGCGGCCTACCGGGCCATCCCGCAACTCGCGGGCCGCCAAGGTTGGCGCCTCGTCGAACCCGGCGGCCTCATGGTCGGACGCTCGCCGTGAGGTGGGACAGCAGTATGGTGG
>JBOGXY010000133.1:0-17770 GCA_050696495.1 Solirubrobacteraceae bacterium | reverse complement strand
ACGCAGACCCTGCAGCTACTGGGAGCACCGGGCACCCGCTCGCTGCGCTCCTATGCCGGCCATGTGGTCGTGCTGAACTTCTGGGCCTCCTGGTGCGAACCGTGCCGCGAAGAGGCGCCGCGCCTGGAGCGCTTGCAGCGCGAACTGACGCGCCACAACGCGACCATCCTCGGCGTCACCTACAAGGACGCGGCATCGGACTCCGAGAGCTTCATCCGCCAGTACCGCCTCACCTACCCCAGCCTGCGCGACGAGAGCGGCGAATTCGCGCACGCCTTCGGCACCGACGCGCTGCCTGAGAGCTTCATCATCGACCCCAACGGGCATGTGGTCGCGATCTCACGCGGAGAGGCCGGCGAGCCCTTCCTGCAACGCGCCCTGTCACTGGCCGAGAGCTCATGATCCCTGCTCGCCTCACGATCGCCGCCCGCCGCAGACGCCTCGCAGCGGCGCTCGTCTGCCTGACGCTCGCCCTGCCGGCGAGCATCGCGGCGATGGGCGCCGCGGCCGCGCCGCAGGCGAGCCTGCCGACGATCGAACGCCAGGTGATGTGCGTCACCTGCAAGATCCCGCTGAACGTCGCCGAATCGGCCCAGGCCAGCCGCGAGCGTGTGCTCATCCGCGGCCTGATCGCGCAAGGCCGCAGCGAAGCGCAGATCAAGCACACGTTGGTCGCCGAATACGGCCCGGCGGTGCTGGCGCTGCCGAGCGCCAAAGGCTTCGATCTGGCCGCCTACCTTGTTCCTGCGGCCGTTGTGCTGGCGCTGGTCGCCCTGCTGGCGGTGCTGCTGCCAGGCTGGCGGCGCAAGGCGCGCGAGCAGCATGCGCGCAAAGACGAGGCTCCCCGCCTGAGCGCGAGCGAGGAGGCTCGCCTGCAGGCGGATCTCGAACGCTTCGACTGAGCGCTCGACCGGGCACGCGTCGACCGGAGCGGACCGACCGCTGCCGGGCGCTACATCTCAAGCGGAGCGCTGACACCGAGCAGGTCGAGCGCGGCCGCAAGCGTGCGCATCGAGGCCACACACAGCGCCAGCCGCTGGGATTCGAGCTCATCTGACTCGGCGCCGAGCACGCGGCAGTCTCGATAGAAGGCGGTGAACCGCTGCGCCAAGAGCAGCGCGTAGGCGGCGATCCGGTGTGGCCCTCGCCGCTCGGCGGCGGCACCTACCTCGCTCGGGAACGCGAGCAGCTCCTTGATCAGCGCCCGCTCGCTGGGATCCATCGCCGCGCCGACGGCCTGATCGGTGCGCTCTACGGCGCCAAGCGCGCTCTGCACGCGCTGCTCGCCGGCCTTGGCCAGCATCGAGGCGATCCGGGCGTGCGCATACTGCACGTAGTAGACCGAGTTCTCGCTGGACTGCTCGCGCGCCAGGTCGAGGTCCAGATCGATCGTCGTGTCGTGCGAGCGCGAGAGCAGATACCAGCGCGCGGCGTCGACGCCGATCTCCGAGAGCAGGTCGTCGAGCGTGACGAACTCCCCCGCGCGCTTTGACATCTGCGCGCGCTCGCCGCGGCGCACCAGGTGCACCAGCTGCATGATCAGCATCTCCAGATGTCCGGGGTCGCCGCCGAGCGCCTCGTAGGCTCCCTTCATCCGCGCCATGTAGCCGTGGTGGTCGGCCCCCCACACGTCGATCTGGCGCTCGAAGCCGCGCTCGCGCTTGTCCTGGTGGTAGGCGATGTCCGAGGCGAAGTAGGTGTGCTCGCCGCTCGAGCGCACGAGCACGCGGTCCTTGTCGTCGCCGAAGTCGGTGCTGCGCAGCCACAGCGCACCCTCGCTGCGATAGGTGTGTCCGCTGCGCTCCAGCAGAGCAAGCGCGTGGTCAACCGGGCTTACGGCCTCGCCACCGGGGCCGTGCAGGTCGGCGCGCGGAGCGTGCAGCGTGCTCTCGTACGCCCAGTGATCGAAGCTCTGCACCCTGAAGGCCGCAAGCGAGGACTGCACACGAGCGATCATCGCCTTGACCGCGGCCGCCCCCAATTCGGCGGGCGTGAGCGAGGCGGCGCTGGGCACACCGAGCAGGCCCTCCACCTCGGCGACCAGCGCGGGCACGTAGTCGCCGCGATAGCCATCGTCGGGCACCTGCTCGCCCCGTGCCAGGGCGGCGATCGACTCGCCGAGCTTGAGCACCTGCGAGCCGGCGTCATTGACGTAGAACTCGCGCTCGACGGTGTGCCCGTGGAAGGCAAGTACGCGCGCAAGCGCGTCGCCGTAAGCGGCATTGCGGGCATGGCCGACGTGCATCGGCCCGGTCGGGTTGGCAGAGACGAACTCCACCAGAACACGCTCGGACTCGGTCGCCTCGCCGCGCCCGAAGCCGTCGCCGGCGGCGATCACCGTGACCAGCGCGGCGCGATGCCAGCCGTCTGAGAGGAACAGGTTCAAAAAGCCCGGCCCGGCCACCTCGAAGCGGTCGAGCTGCTCCGCCAACCGGACGCTCAGCGCCTGCCCCAACTGCTCGGCCAGCTCCCGCGGCGGCACTCCGGCCACCGGCGCGAGCAGCAGCGCGGCGTTGGTGGAGTAGTCGCCGAAATCGGCCTTGGGCGGTCGCTCCAGGCCGATCGAATCGCGTGCGCCGTCGCCGCCGCAGAGCTCGCGCGCCGCCTCCAGCACAGCCGCTCGCAGTCCTTTTTCGTTGCTGGTTCGGGTCACGGTCGCTGATCTTATGCGCCGTCCCCCGCCCGGGTTGCGATACTTGCGCTGTGAACGATGAGAGCCAAGGCGCCGAGCGCCACATAAACATCCATCTCTCCCCCGAGATCATGGGGGGCGTATACGCGAACTTCGCGAACGTCAGCCACTCCGACTACGAGTTCACGGTGACCTTCGCACGGGTCGATCACGAGGTCGAGTCCGAGGAGGTTCCCGGCGTCGTGGTCTCGCGCGTGAACATCTCGCCTCGCTTCATGCGCGAGCTGATCGACGCTATGGAGGACAACTACTCGAAGTGGCGCACCCGTGAGGGCATCAAGAACCTGCCCGAGTACGGTGGCGAGGCAGAGGAAGGCGAAGGGGACGAGTAGCGAGCACAGAGCCGCGTGGCGGCAAAGTGCTCTCAGAGGGGACGGGTGAAGGTCGGATGAAGGTCGCTGTCGTCTCGGACATCCATTCCAACCTGCAGGCGTTTGAAGCTGTGCTTGAAGCGGTCGCGGCCAGCGAGGCCGAGGAGTTGTGGTGCCTTGGAGACTTGGTCGGCTATGGCGCCGACCCCGACGCCTGCGTGGAGCTCGCTCGCCGACACGTCGCGGTGTGCCTGGCGGGCAACCACGACATGGCCGTCGCCGGCGAGCTGGAGCTCGACGACTTCACGCGCGGAGCGAGCATCGCCGCTCAATGGACGCGCGAAGTGATCGCCCCGAGCAATCTCTCCTACCTGGCCGGTCTAAAGCCATCGGGGCGCGAGGAGTCGCTCGGGCTCTATCACGCAAGCCCCCGCGACCCGGTATGGGAGTACGTGCTCTCAGCCCTGCTCGCGGAGCTGTGCATGGACGCGCAATCCGATCGCGTCTGCCTGATCGGACATTCGCATGTGGCCAGCGCGTTCGTGCGGGCGGAAGGAGAGCCTGCCACCGGCGAACCGCGTCGCGAGGGGGTTCAATTGGACATCTCAAGCAGCGAATGGCTGCTCAATCCGGGCAGCGTAGGCCAACCGCGCGACGGCGATCCGCGCGCCGCCTGGCTGCTCTTGGACCTGGACGACCAGCTCGCCTCCTACCATCGAAGCGCATACGACGTCGC
This sequence comes from Solirubrobacteraceae bacterium, assembly GCA_050696495.1. Lineage (GTDB taxonomy): Bacteria > Actinomycetota > Thermoleophilia > Solirubrobacterales > Solirubrobacteraceae > Palsa-744. Next base: position 14,031 of record JBOGXY010000133.1, on the reverse strand, counting down.
GGGCGCGGCCGGCGCGATCAAGGCCGCCCGCCTGCCAAACTCGCTCGCCGAGCGCCTGGAGTACGGTCAATGAACATCGCTTATTCACGAACAGCCCTAACCCGGGCCCTCAAGCTCGCAGTGGCCGCGCTGCTCGGCGTCAGCGCCGCGCTACTGGTCGCGTGTGGAACTTCGGGCACCGGGTTGATCCCCGCCGCGAGCGCCGGGCCGCTACAGAGCGACTTCGAAGCGGTCTCTCAAGCGGCACAGAGCGGCAACGGCAACTGCCTGGCCACCGAATCGGCGCTCGGCAAGACCCAGCAGGACTTCCTGGCGCTGCCGAGCAGCGTCGATGCCGGACTGCGCGGACGCCTGCGTGAAGGGATCGCCAATCTGCGCAAAGTCGCGCTGGCGATGTGCGCCCAGCCCTCGGCCACCGCCACGACCGCCAGCACGCAGACGACCACGACACCCACCACGACTACGCAGACGACTCCGAGCACAACGACGACCACAACGAACACCAATACGCCGCCGCCGACCACGACGACCACGACGCCGCCCAACAACGGCGGCGGCACGCTCGCTCCCGAAGAAAGCGAAGAAAGCCAGGGCAAAGGCAAAGGCAAAGGCGAAGGGGAAGGCAAAGGCGAAGGCGAAGGCAACAGCGGCGGCGCAAGCGCCGGCGGAGCGAGCGCGGAAGGCGCCAAATGAGCGTGCACCCTGAAGGGCACACCCCGGGGGGCGCAGGCAAGCAGGAGATCGCCGGGCGCTATGAGCTGCGCGAGCGGCTGGGCATCGGCGGCATGTCCCAGGTCCAGCTGGCCTTCGACCGGCGCCTGGAGCGCAGCGTCGCGGTCAAGTTGCTAGCCGAGCATCTGGCCGAGGACCCCACCTTCGTCTCACGCTTCCAACGCGAGGCCCAGGCAGCCGCGCGCCTGATCCACCCCAACATCGTGCAGGTGTTCGACTCCGGCCAGGACGAGCGCACCGGCCAGTACTTCATCGTCATGGAGTACATCCAGGGGCAATCGTGCGCTGAGATCCTGCGCGACGACGGTTGGGTCGAGGTCGACGAGGCTGTGGGGATAGTCGAACAGGCCTGCGAGGGACTGCACTACGCGCACCGCAACGGCGTGGTGCACCGCGACGTCAAGCCCGGCAATCTGCTGCGCTCGCGTGAGGGCGAGATCAAGCTCGCCGACTTCGGCATCGCCAAGGCCACCGAGCAGTCCTCCATCACGCAGGTCGGCTCGGTGCTCGGCACGGCCGCTTACCTGGCGCCCGAGCAGGCCCGCGGCGAGGAAGCCGGCCCGCGCGCCGACCTCTACGCGCTCGGTGTGGTCGCCTACCAGCTGATCTCCGGTCGGTTGCCCTACGAAGCGGCCTCGCTCACGGAGCTTGCGCTCAAGCAGCAGCAGGAGGAGCCGGCGATGCTCGACATGCTCGTCGCCGCCTGCACACCCGAGCTTGCCTACGCGATCGCGCGAGCATTGGCGCTCGACCCGCGCGATCGCTACGAGACCGCGCGCGAGATGGGCCGCGCGATCGGCGATGGCGCCCTGGGGATCGCACCCGTGCAGCCGGCGAGAACGCGCGCCGCCGCGCCGGCGACCGAGGCCACCAGCGTCCTGACCGCCGCTACCCGCGCTCAGAAGCCCGCCGGCAAGAGCGCCGGCGCCGTGGTCCCACGCCAGCCCCGCCGCGGGCCCTCCCGTCATCAACCCTCGCCGCGCCCGAACGTCGCGACAGCCACGCCGCGACGGGCATCGGGAACGCGCCGCTTGAGCACCGCGATCCTCGCGCTGCTGGCGCTGATCGGGATCATCGCCCTGATCGCGGTGCTCAGCTCGCCGGCTCAGACGAAGATCACGTTGCGCAACGTCGTCTACACCGACGCGCGGGAATCGGCCGAAGCGCTCAAGCAGCTGGTCGGCGAAAACACGAAGTAGCCTCGGCCAGCCGACCGTCGAGGATCGCCTGGCGCAGATCGGCCATCAGGCGGGCCAGGAAGGCGAGGTTGTGTTCGCTCAACAACCTCATGCCCGTCAGCTCCTTGGAGCGCACCAGGTAGGAGAGATAACCACGGGAGAGGCCGCGCGAGCAGGCGTAGCAGGCGCAGCTCTCGCTCAGCGGCTGCTCTGAGGTGCGCCAACTGGCTTTGCTCAGATCCACTCGCCAGCGATTCTCAGGGTCGTGCACAAGTGCGGTGCCGTGGCGTCCCAGACGTGTGGGCATGGCGCAGTCGAACGTGTCGATGCCAAGCTCGACGCCACGAATGAGATCGTCGACCTCTCCGATGCCCAGCAGATGGCGCGGCAGGTGCTCGTGCTCTCCCCCCAACTCATCGGTCGCCCAACCGACCACCTCGTACATCTGCGCCTTCTCGGCCCCCAGCGAGCCGCCGATCGCCACGCCCGCGCAGCCGCTCGAGGCGACCACGCGCGTGGAGGCGCGGCGCATGTCCTCGTAGACGCCTCCCTGGGAGATGCCATAGACCATCTGACCGGGCGGGCCGTGCTCGCCGTGCCAGGACAGGCAACGCTCCAGCCACCGGTGGGTGCGCTCGGTCGAGCGCTCGGTGTAGTCGCGATCGACGTGAAAGGGAGTGCACTCGTCAAAGACCAGCGCGATGTCCGAGCGCAGCGACGCCTGCACCGCCATCGAGTCCTCGGGGGAGATGAAACGCTCGCTGCCGTCGACGTAGGAGCGAAAGCGCACGCCCTGCTCCTCGATCGAGAGGATCGCGCCCTCGCGTTGCAAGCCCTCTCCGGTGCGGGCGTCGGTACGGGCGCCCTCACCACCGCGACTTCGCCCTGCCTGCCCGCGCGCCTTGATCTCGTCGGCGACGGTGCCGTGGCCCATCGAGAAAACCTGAAACCCGCCCGAGTCGGTGACGATCGGACCGTCCCAGCCCATGAATTCGTGCAGGCCTCCGAAGCGCTCGATCAGCTCGGCGCCGGGGTTGAGCATCAGATGGAAGGTGTTGCCGAGCACCATCTCATAGCCGAGCGCGGCGACCTCCTCTCCCAGCAGGCCCTTGACGGTCGCCTTGGTGGCCAGCGGCACGAACGCCGGCGTGTGTACGTCTCCGTGCGCGGTGCGAAGAACGCCGGCGCGGGCGCGCGTCGCGCCGTCGCGTGCTTGGATCGTCAAGGCCGTCATCTCCGCGGCATCCTAGAGTCGAAGCTGTGCCGAGCATGCTTGCCTCCTTCCTGAACGTCACGCACCTGGTCGAAACGCTGGGCTACCCGCTGCTGTTCCTGGTGGTGATGGCCGAGTCAAGCGGCGTTCCGGTTCCCGGCGAGACCGGCCTGATCGCCGCCGCGGTGGCCGCCAGCCAGGGCAAGCTGCAGATCGAGCTCGTGATCGCGATCGCGGCGGTGGCGGCGATCGTCGGCGACAACATCGGCTACCAGATCGGTCGCAATGGCGGTCGCTGGCTGCTGGAACGACCAGGGCGCTTCGAAGGGCAGCGCCGGCAGGTGATCCTCACCGGCGAGCCCTTCTTCGAGCGCCACGGCCCCAAGGCGGTCTTCTTCGGCCGCTTCATCCTCGGCCTGCGCGTGTGGGCCTCCTGGCTGGCCGGCGCGACGCACATGCGGTGGCGCTCGTTCTTCCTCTGGAACGCGCTCGGCGGCATCTGCTGGGCCACGGCGATCGGCCTGCTCGCCTACTTCCTCGGCAACGCGGCCGGCAACGCGATCCAGACGTTCGGGCTGTTTGGGCTGTTTGCGGTGCTGGTCGTGCTGGTGGGCCTGTTCGTGGCCCACCGCCGCCATTCGCGAGCGGCGGCCGGCGAGAACCTCAGCGACCCGGCAGACGCCACGCAGATCGAGCCGGAGCGAGTCGAGAGCGAGCTGTAGGCGAGCAGACCGTCAGGCGGCGCCGCAGCAGCCGCCACCGATGCGCTCCCACATGCGGCCCAGCGCCTCCAGCTCGCGCTCGGAGAAATGCGAGAGGAAATGCTCGCGCACCACCGCGCGGTGCGTGCCGCGCGCCGCCGCAAGGCGCTCACGGCCACGCTCGGTCAAACAGGCAAAAGCGCCACGGGCATCCTGCTCGCAGCTGCAGCGCCCGAGCAGCTCGTCGCGCTCCAGGCGATCGACCAGCCGGGTCAGACCGCTGCGCGAGAGCTGAGCCTGCTCGGCCAGGTCGCACATCCGCATCCTGGCGCCGGGGGCGTCCATCAGATGCTGGAGCACCTCATAAGAGCTCAACTGCAGGCCGTGCTCGCGCTCCAGGCGACCCTCCAGGCGCTTGGCCAATGACGCGTGGGCGCGCAACAGGCCGCGCCAAGCGCGCAGCTCAGCTTCGCTGAGGTGGTCCGCCTCATCCGCGCCGGACTCCTGCCCGGGAGCGAGCTTTAGGACCGTCGCGGTTGCTGTTGCGGTTGACATGACGATGCTCTGCACGGACTGCGTGCTAGCACGAACATAGCAGCGTCAGCCGCCTGAAAACGGCTCAGCGGCCCCGCTCGGAGGCCGCTGGCGACCGCTTGGTGCCCGACCGCGCGCCAGCACGTCGTCGCGCGCTCATCGCTCGATCAGCGATCTGCCGGTCATCTCCTGCGGCTGCTCGATGCCGAGCAGGTCAAGCACCGTGGGGGCCACGTCGGCGAGGATGCCAACCTGCGCGCGCAGAGTCAGGGACATATCGGTGACGATCAACGGCACCGGGTTCAGCGAATGCGCGGTGTTGGGAGAGCCGTCGGGCTCGAGCATGTGGTCTGCGTTGCCGTGATCGGCGGTGACGATCGCCACGCCGCCGCGTGCCGCCACGGCATCGAGCACCTGGCCGAGGCACTCGTCGACCGTCTCGATCGCCGCCACCGCCGCCGGGATGACACCGGTGTGGCCGACCATGTCGGCGTTGGCGAAGTTGATCACCGCGAACTCCGGCCGATCCTCCGCCCAGGCACCCACGAACGCCGCCGCCGCCTCGCGCGCGCTCATTTGCGGCTTGTGGTCGTAGGTGGGCACGTCGCGCGGCGAGGGAGCAAGCTCGCGCCGCTCGCCCGCATACGGGGTCTCCTCGCCGCCGTTGAAGAAGTAGGTGACATGCGGGTACTTCTCGGTCTCGGCTACGTGCAGTTGGCGGGCGCCGGCCTCGGCGATCACGCGCGCAAGCGTCATCGCCGGTCGCTCGGGAGCGAAGGCGACCGGGTAGGGCCAACCCTGCTCGTACTCGGTCAGCGTGGCCAGCCGCGCCACGGCCGGCGCTCCGCCGCGTCCCTGCCAGCCGGGCAGCTCCTCCCCACCGGCGCCCGTCTGACCCTCGGCCCGCGCTTCCGGCGTATCGGCGAGCTCGCCCCCCTGGCCAAAGCCCGGCTCGGCCAGGGCGCGGACGATCTCGCGCATGCGATCGGGGCGGAAGTTGAAGCACAGCACGCTGTCGCCGGGACGGATGATCGCCTGCTCGCCGACCAGCGTCGGCTCGATGAACTCGTCGGTCTCGCCGCGCTGATAGGCGTCCCTGACCGCCTGCTCACCGCTCTGCGCCCGATGCGGCGCACGCCCATGCACGAGCATGTCGTAGGCGCGCTGCACGCGATCCCAGCGGCGGTCGCGATCCATCGCCCAGTAGCGGCCGACCACCGAGCCCACGCGCGCGCGCTTGGAAGGCGCCTGCCCCCCGGATGGGGGGTCGAGCTCGGCCAGAAAACCCGCGCCGGCGTGCGGCAGGGTGTCGCGGCCGTCGGTGAAGGCGTGCACCACCACGTCCGCGGCGGGCGAGAGCTCAGCCGCCAAGGCGATCAAGGCGCGCAGGTGATCGAGCGAGGAGTGCACGCCGCCGTCTGAGACGAGGCCCAGCAGATGCACGCGCGGGGCGTCTGTCAGCGCCTCGCGCAGAACAGGATTCTGGGCCAACGTGCCGTCGGCGATCGCCTCGCCGATGCGAACCAGGTCCTGCTTGACGATCGCGCCCGCGCCGAGATTGAGGTGGCCGACCTCGGAGTTGCCCATCTGGCCTTCGGGCAGACCGACCGCCTCGCCGCAGGCCGTTAGCGTCGTGTGCGGGAAACTCGCCCACAGCCGGTCGAACACGGGGGTGCGCGCCAGCGAGACGGCGTTGCCGGGGCCGGGCTCGGCGATGCCCCAGCCGTCGAGCACGACCAGGCACGCGCACGGGCACGGAGGGCTCATGGGCGCGCAGGCTTCACGGGCGCGCGGCGGCGACGATCGTCGCGAACGACTCGGCCTGCAATGAGGCCCCGCCGACCAGCGCTCCGTCCACGTCGGGCAGCGCCAGCAGCTCGGGCGCGTTCTCGGGCTTGACCGAGCCACCGTAGAGAACCCGCACCTGCTCGGCGGCCTGCTCGGAGCGGCCGGCGATCAGGGCACGTATGAACGCGATCGCCTCCTGCGCCTGCTCGGGCGTTGCCACCTTGCCTGTTCCGATCGCCCAGATCGGCTCGTAGGCGATCGCCACCTCGTGCAGGCGCTCGTCGGGCACGGAGGAGAGGCCCTCGCCGATCTGGCCGCGCAGCTTGCGCTCGGTGTCGCCTGCTTCGCGCTCGGACTCGGTCTCGCCCACGCACAGGATCGGCGCCAGGCCCGCCGCCAGCGCGGCCGGGACCTTCAGCGACAACGCCCGATCGCTCTCCCCGAACAGCTCGCGCCGCTCGGAATGGCCGAGGACGACCCCGGCGACGTCCAGCTCGGCCAGCATCGGCGCGGAGACCTCACCGGTGAACGCGCCCTCGGACTCCTGGTGCATTGTTTGCGCGTAGACCTCCACGCGCGAACCGCGAGCGGAGTCGACCATCGCGCGCAGGTCGGTGAAGGGGACGCAGATGGCGACGTCGACGTCGCTGACCGAGGAGACGCGCGGCAGCAGCGCCTGGATGTACTCCTCCGCTTCGGACTCGGTCTTGTACATCTTCCAGTTGCCCGCCACCAGCGGGGTGCGCGCGGCCTCGCTCATGCGACGCTTGCCCCTTCCAGCGCCTGCACACCCGGCAGCAGCTTTCCCTCGACCAGCTCGAGCGTCGCGCCACCGCCGGTGGAGAGATGATCGACGGCGTCCTCCAGGCCGAAACGCGCGAGCGCCGCGGCGGAGTCGCCACCGCCCACGACGGTGACGCCTTGCGCCTTGGCGACGGCCTGGGCGATCTCGCGCGTGCCGTCCGCGAACGGGTCGCACTCAAAGGCGCCCATCGGGCCGTTCCAGAACACCGTTCCGGCCTCTGCGATCTCGCGCGAGTAGCGCGCGATCGTGTCCGGGCCGATGTCAAGGCCCATCCAGCCGTCGGGCACGTCGACGCCGTCAAGCACGCGGTGCTCGGCATCCTCGGCCAGGCGCTCGCCGATCACCAAGTCGCTGGGCAGCAACAGCCGCGCCTGCCCGGCGCCTTCGGCCTGGGCGATCAGGCGGCGGGCGTGCGGGACCTCTTCCTCGTCGCACAACGAAGCGCCGACCGCGTGGCCCTGGGCGCAGAGAAACGGGAAGCACATGGCGCCACCGATGATCACCACGTCGGCCAGGGCCAGGAAGCGGTCGATCACCGCGATCTTGTCGGCCACCTTGGCGCCGCCGATCACCGCGACGAGCGGACGCTCGGGGTTCTCCAGGATGCCCGTCAGCGTGCTCACCTCGCGTTCGAGCAGTCGGCCCGCCGCGCTCGGCAACAGACCCGCCACCAAGGTCGTGCTGGCGTGCGCGCGGTGAGCGGCGCCGAAGGCGTCGTTGACGTAGAAGTCGGCCAGATCCGCCAGCTGATGAGCGAAGTCGGGGTCGCCGGCCGTCTCGCCCGGCTCGAAGCGAACGTTCTCGAGCACGAGGATCTCCCCGTCGCCAAGCGCCTCGGCCAGGGCGCGCGAGCGCACGCCGACCACCTCTGGAGAGAGCGTCACCTTCGCGCCTGCAATCAACTCGCGCAAGCGGGCGACGACAGGCGCCAGCGAGAGATCCGCCTCGGGACGGCCCTCGGGGCGACCCAGGTGCGAGACGAGGATCAGACGCGCGCCGCGCGCTCGCAACTGTTCGATCGTCGGCAGCGCCTGCACGATGCGGGTGTCGTCGGCCACCGCAGGCTCGCCCTGGTCGTCCTTGCACAGCGGCACGTTGAAGTCGACGCGCACCAGCACTCTTCTGCCGTGCACGTCCAGGTCGTCGATGCTCTTCATTGCCTCACCTTCGTCTGCTGTTTACCCGGACCGCGCGGATCGCAGGTTCCACTCACAGCACCTTCTGAACGAGGTCGACCACACGGTTGGAATAGCCCCACTCGTTGTCGTACCAGGCGACCGCCTTGACCATCGTCCCGTCGATCACCGAGGTCAGTTGGGAGTCGAGGATCGAGGAGAACGGCGAGGTGACGATGTCGCTGGAGACGATCGGGTCCTCCGTGTAGGCGAGCAGGCCCTTCATCGGGCCGCTCTCAGAGGCCGCCTTGAGCGCGGCGTTGATCTCCTCGACGCTGGTCTCGCGCTCGGCCTCGATCGTCAGGTCGACGACCGAGCCGGTTGGGACGGGGGCGCGGACGGCGAAGCCGTGCAGCTTGCCCTTCAGCTCCGGGACGACCAGCCCGATCGCCTTGGCGGCGCCTGTGGACGCCGGGATCAGGTTGATCGCCGCCGCGCGGGCGCGGCGCAGGTCTTTGTGGGGCATGTCCTGCAGGCGCTGGTCGGCGGTATAGGCGTGGATCGTGGTCATCAGGCCGTGCTTGATGCCGACGGTGTCAAGCAGCACCTTTGCCACGGGCGCCAGACAGTTGGTCGTGCAGGAGGCGTTGGAGATGATCTGGTGGGAGTCGCGGTCGTAGGCCGTCTCGAAGTTGACGCCCAGCACGACCGTCACGTCGGGGTCGCTCGCGGGGGCTGAGATGACTACCTTCTTGGCGCCGCCGGCCAGGTGCTTGGACGCGCTCTCGCGGTCTGTGAACAGGCCCGTTGACTCGATCACGACATCGACGCCGAGGCCCGCCCAATCCAGGGCGGCCGGGTCGCGCTCGGCCAGTACCGCGAGGGCGCGACCGTCTACGACGATCGTGTGCTCGTCGCGCATCCGCACCTCGCCCGGGTAGGGGCCGAGGATCGAGTCGTACTTGAGCAGGTGCGCAAGCGTGCGGCAGTCGGTCAGGTCGTTGGCGGCGACCCACTCGATCGCGCCCGAGTCCTCCCGGGCCATCGCGGCGCGGAACACGTTACGGCCGATCCGGCCGAATCCGTTTATCCCCACGCGTACGGGCATTCACAGCCTCCTAATTCAAACGAAAATAACGATGCCGGGACTCAGCCCGGCGATGAGCGGAAGGCTATCAGCGCTCGCGCCGCCCTCAGCGCTCGCTCAGCGCTCGCGCGAGCGCTTGTCGATGTCGCGATGCGCGACGGCCACCGTCAGCTCGTCGCGCTCTGAGTACCGGCCGGCCAGATGCTCGGCGATCGCCACCGAGCGGTGGCGGCCGCCGGTGCAGCCGATCGCGATCACCAGGTGCGCCTTGCCCTCGGCGACGTACTCGGGCAGCAGGAAGTCCAGCAGGGCGTGCAGGCGCTCATAGAACTCGGCCAGGCGACCGTCGCGGGCGATGTAGTCGACCACCCGCTCGTCGTGGCCGGTCAACTCGCGCAAATCCGGCTCATAGAAGGGGTTGGGCAGGAAGCGCACGTCAAAGGCCAGGTCCTCCTCGCGCGGCGGGCCGTGCTTGAAGCCAAAGCTCATGAACGTCAGCGCCAGGCGGCCGGCGCTCTGGCGCGGCAGCAGGTCCTCGCCGATCCGCGCGCGCAGCATCGAGGCCGAGAGGCCCGTCGTGTCGATCACCAGGTCCGCGCGCGAGCGAAGCGGCTCGAGCAGCGCGCGCTCGGCGGCGACGCCCTCCGCGACCGAACCATGCGGGGCCAGCGGGTGGCGGCGGCGCGTCTCCTTGTAGCGCGTGGAGAGCGTCTGCTCGGCGGCCTCCAGGAACAGCACGTGATGGGCGACGCCGAGCGCCTCCAGGTCGTCGACCACGGCCGTGAGCGCCTCGAAGTAGACGCCACCGCGCACGTCGGAGACGACGGCGGCGCGCTCGACCTTGGAGCCCTCGTGCATGAACAGCTCGACCAGCGAGCGGATCATCTCCGGCGGCAGGTTGTCGACGCAGAAGTAGCCGGCGTCCTCGAACACGTTCATCGCCGTGGACTTGCCGGCGCCCGAGAAACCCGTGATGACTACGAGGTCTTGCAGACGCGACGCGCTCGTCGGTCCTTTCTCCTGCTCACCGTGGGGCACAGGCCTGGTGGCGGCCATCCAGCCTGATTGTGCCTACCGCGACGGACGTGCGCGCCGACGCCGCTTCGTGCCGCGCGGGGTACGTCTCTATCCGAGGCGGGCGCTATCCCGCTCGGTGCAGCAGCGCGTGGATGTCGCGCGCCGTCTTGGCGGGCAGGCCGGGGACCGCCTGCAGCTCCTCGCGCGAGGCCGCGACGATCGCCTCCGGGGAGCCGAAGTGGGTGAGCAGCGCGCGCTTTCGCGACGGGCCAATCCCGGGCAGGTCGTCGAGCAAGGAGCCGGTCATCGCGCTGTCGCGGCGGCCGCGGTGATGGGCAATCGCGAAGCGATGCGCCTCGTCGCGCACCCGTTGCAGCAACTGCAACTCGGGTGTGGAGTGATCGAGCACCAGCGGGTCCGCGCGATCGGGGAAGAACACCTCCTCGATCCGCTTGGCCAGCGAGACGACGACCACGCCTCGCTCGCGAAAGGCCTTCAGCGGACCCAGCCCGGCCGCCAGCTGACCCTTGCCGCCATCGATCACGACGAGGTTGGGAAGCGCGGCGAAACTGGCGTCGTAGGCGGGGTCGTGCGGAGAGATGTCGGCCTGGCGCTCCCATTGCGCCGCGCGGCGGGAGAGCACCTCGGCCATTGAGGCGAAATCGTCGGGGCGGGCGGGATCGTCAATCGTCTTGATTCGAAAGCGGCGGTAGTCGGACTTCTTCGGGGCGCCGGCCTCGAAGACGACCATCGAGGCGACGGTGTGGGTGCCGCCGAGGTTGGAGATGTCAAAGCACTCGATCCGCACCGGCACGGTGTCCAGGCCGAGCGCGCTCTGCAGGCCGTCGAGCGCCTCGGCGCGGCGCTGATGGCGGCGCTCGTCGCGCAGGCGCTCGCTCTCAAGCGCCAACCGCGCGTTGCGAATCGCCAGGTCGAGGATGCGGTGCTTGTCCCCACGCTCGGCGGCGTGCAAGCGCACCGGGCCGCTGCGGCGCTGGGCGAGCGCCTCGGAGAGCACCTCGCCGCGTGAGCCGCTCGGAGCGCCGTTCCCGCCCGAGGGTGCGCCTGTGCGCGCGCCGCTGTCGGCGGCCTCCTCGCGCGCGAGCAGCTCGCCCTGTACGACGATCAGCGCCGGGATCGAGGTCGGGCCGCCGTAGTACTGCAGCATGAACTCTTCGGCCACCTCCCCCACCTCGCGCTCGGCCTCGTTTGAGAGGTAGAACGAGTGGCGGTCGGAGAGCACGCCGTCGCGGACCTGGAAGACCTGCGCGTTGGCGTCGCGGCCGCTGACCGCCACCGCCACGGCGTCCAGCGTGCCGATCGAGTCGCGCGCGACGCGCTGGCGCTCCATCAGCGAGCGCACTGAGCGCAGACGATTGCGCTCCAGCGTCGCCTGCTCGTATTCCTGCGCCGCCGAGGCCGCCCGCATGCGCGCCTCGATGTCGTGCTCGATCGCCTTGAAGCGGCCGGAGAGAAAATCGATCACGCCGTCGATTCCGTGGCGGTAGTCCTGCTTTGAGATGTAGCCGACACACGGGGCCTGACAGCGCTTGATGTAGTAATCGAGGCACGGACTGCCGCTGCGCCGGCCCGGCTCGGCGCCGGTGCAGGAGCGGTACATGAACACCTTCGCCAGCACCTCCAGCGTCGAGCGCACGCGCTTGGCGCTTGAGTACGGGCCGAAGTAGGCGCGGCCGGAGCGGTGGCGCTCGCGGGTGAAGTAGACACGGGGGAAGTCCTCGTCCAGCGAGATCGCGATGAACGGGTATGACTTGTCGTCGCGCAGGCGGATGTTGAAACGCGGGCGGTACTGCTTGATGAAGCTCTGCTCCGCCAGCAGCGCCTCGGCCTCGCTACCGACCACCAGGCACTCGATCGCCTCCACGGCGGCCACCATCTCGGCGTGGCCGGGGCTGGAAGGAACCTGTGCCTTGCTGAAGTGCGAGGCGACGCGCTTGCGGATCGACTTGGCCTTGCCGACGTAGATCACGCGGCCCTTGCCGTCGCGGAACAGGTAGACACCGGGCTTATCGGGCAAGCCGCGCCGCTGCTCGGCCACGCTGGCCGCGCCCGCACGGCCGTTGCTCGATGCCGGCGGCGTCAATAGCTGCGCGAGTAGCGATACACGACCAGCAAGCCCCACACGCACAGGCCGATCACGAGAAACCAGGCCAGCTCGCCGCTGCCGGTTTCCCACATGCGCAGGCGGGCGGCGAGCGCCACATAACCGACGGCCAGCGAGCCGTAGAGCAATGCGCGGTGACGGCTGCCCAGGCCATACAGGTCGACACGGCGTTCGCGATATAGGCGGTAGCAGAGATAACCGGCGCCGGCCATGAACACGACCCACAGTGCGGCCGAGAAGGCGCTGGCCGCCTGTCCACCGCCGGGGAGGAACTCGACGGCGGCGGCGATCGCGGCGATGATCGCCACGTTGCGAAACGTCTTCAGTCTGTCCACTCACTCACCCGCGGCATCAGCTCAGTCTAGAGGTCAAATCGGGGTCGCGGCGACCCCGATGAATCCGACAGAGATGACGTCCAGAGGTGTTTCCCACGTACAAAAGCCCGCAACAAGCGGGGTAATCGGGATATTTCATGCAACCTTCGCACACATGCATAGGTTTTTCGCTATACTGGGCATTGCCCATTCGGTCCTAACCCGACCGATACGAGGGTTGGTTGGCAGGCGCCGGGGTACTCGTCATTCAGGTCAGAGAGCCCCGGCGCCTGTTTTTAATCCGCGTCTCTCTACGCGGGACGCACGACTCGGGACAGCGCCGGGGCCGCCGATGTGAGCGGCGTTCAGTCGATCAGCGCGCCGAGCCGCTCGTAGGCGGTCTCGACCGCTCGCTTGGCCGCCGTGTGACGAGCTTCTGACTTGGCGGCCTCGTACTTGCTCGCCCAGGCGGACGGCGCGGCCAGCTCGTCCTCGACCAACCGCAACGCCGCCTCGGCCTCTTCGACCGCGCGCTCGGCCTTGCCCTGCTCGCGAGCGCGATTCTTGGAAGGACCATCGGGTTTGCGCCGCTCGCGCTTGGGCGCCGGGGCGGACGCGCTCGCCTTGCCCGCCACGCGACCGTTGCCGGAGGCTTGGGGGTCGGGACCGGTGGCGGCGACCGCGGGCGCGGCGCGGCGCGGCGCGTCTTCGATACCTGCCGCGCGGCGCTCTTCGCGGTGGCGCACGTACTCCGGCCAACCCCCGACGAAACTGCGCAACGACCGGTCCTCGATCGCGACCGTGCGTGTGCCGACGGCGTCGAGCAGGGCGCGGTCGTGGGAGACGAGCAGCACCGCGCCTTCGAACGCGAGCAACGCGTCCTCGAGCGCCTCGCGGCTCTCGATGTCCAGATGGTTGGTGGGCTCGTCGAGGATCAGAACGTTCGGCGGCTTGGGGGTGCCGTTCATCAGGATCGCCAGCGACAGCCGCCGCCGCTCGCCGCCGGAGAGGCCTTCCAGCGGCTTCTCGGCATCCTCGCCGGAGAAAAGGAAGCGCCCGAGCAGCGCTCTGGCCTTGTTCGGCGCCAGCTTGGTCGCGCGCTGCGCAGCCTCGACAACGCTCTGCCCTGGCGGGCCGCCCGCGCCGAGCTCCTCGGCGTGCTGGGAGAGGTAGCCGACGGTCACGTTGTGCCCGACGCTGAGCCGGCCGGAGGCGAGCGGGCGCCTGCCCGCGATCGTCTCGATCAGCGTCGTCTTGCCCGCCCCGTTGGGGCCCACCAGCGAGACGTGCTCTGAGCGCTCCAACCACAACTCCGCGCCCTCCAGCAGCACCACGGGCGCGGCGGCGCCGGCCCCACCGGCCGCCTCGACGGGCTTGGCACGCCCATCGGCGGAGCGGCCTTTGGCCGCGGAGCTCTCCCCC
>JBOGXY010000132.1:0-65778 GCA_050696495.1 Solirubrobacteraceae bacterium | reverse complement strand
CCCTTGTTGATCATTCCCGCTGGTCGGGTACCACGCGTCAAACGGTGAGATCACTGTATGAGATCCGCGTGTGCCCTCGGTACGTGTGTTTCGCATGCGCGAATCTTGCCGGTCCGTGGCGAGTCTGTGTAGTGCTTTTGCGGGTAGTGGCGCGGCGGGTACTGTACTTTTCGGTTGCGTCCTGGGACGGGCCTGCCAACCCTTGCTATCTAAACGCGACGGCCGATTGGGCCTTCATGACGACCCTGGTTGGTCTGGCGAGAATACCGGTGGCTTTGAGCAAGCCGTCTTGAGCCAACTTCACGGTGCGAGTTCGTGTTCGGCACATCACGAGATAATGCCCAATCAACGCCGCCAAAATGGTCTTGTGGCGTGATGCGTCAGGTAGGCGCCCAACGGCGCCTGACGACCGCTGCGCTAGATGGATGAGCCGCTCGGCGGCGACGGCGGGGGAGGCGTAATAGTGCAGGAGGCTGAGGACACCAGAGCGTTCATCCTCGTGCTCGTCAACGAGACTGTCCAATAGCGAGTGCAGCGCACCTATCCACGGGAAGTAAGCATCCTCAACGCTCCTGGCAACCGTGCTATCAACGTCCATGCGTGCGGCCGTTGCGATCAGGCAGAACACGCCCAGGGAGGACCCTGCTGATGCTGCGGTCTCCCACCAGAACAGTCGCGCTGCGCTTGGCGTCGCGGTCTTAGCCCATGTACTAAGTTCGCGATGCCCGCCTTGCTCAATGCTGAGGTTCAGGCTTTGGTAGGTGACGATCTTCTCGCAAAGCCGGAGCAGCGACGGCGCGACCGTGGCTCGCGAGGGAAGGAGCAACAGTGTGCCGCGACAGGCATCAACGACGCTCCGGAGATAGCCGGCGTCTTGCCGATAGGGACCGTAGGCGTAGTAGTCGAGTTGTGGGAGGTCCGGTTCGAGAGCTACGCAGAGCGCTTGATGCAACCGGCGGGCGTTGATGGTTGGCCGCTCGTTTGGTTGCTCTGCGAGCGTGTCCGCATAGTCGTAAGCGATCTGAAACGCGACCTGCGCATGGACTACTAACTTTCGATGTACTGGCGGCGCAAACGCCGCAAAGGCTGCCGCTCCCTCTAGGTTGCTGCGCTTAGTGTCGTGGGCTTCAAGTGCGAGACGACGTAGTGTCGGGTCCGGTATTCGCTCCGCTCGCCCGCGCCAGTATCGAATGTCGCGACAGACCTGTGGATAGACCCCACACCAGTAGCGCGCCGCTGCGGTCAAGAACACAGCAGCGAGGTCGACGTCGCTCCTGAGACGACGGTTCAGCATCTGGACAGCCCCACGTGGGTGCCCATTGCGACCGCGTCATTCTTGGAAGCTCAGGCGGGCAGGCACGCGAGCGGCGATCCAGCCCGGCAGTGAGAACACGAGCAACGCGATACCGCTCACCCCGGCGAGCATGAGGAGTATCCGTGGCAGACCGATCGAGAATGGAGCGGGATACCCGGCGGTCATCACCAGCCAATGTCTCGCCAGTACGTGCCCGTAGACACCTACGATCGTGCCTGCGATACAGCCAAGACTCAATACCATCGCGCTCTCGAGCAGCAGTGCGCGCCAGAGTTGCTTGCTGTCGAACCCTTGCGCTTTGAGGGACGCCAGACGACCTCGTCGCTGCCAGATCGCGGCGCTCAGCGCCAGAGCCACCGCGACCGCAGCGGAGATCAACAGCAGCGTCGAGATTTGACTGAGACTGCTCAGTCCCTGTCGTGCGGTCGCCTTGAAGATCGCGGCGCGCTGAGCCGAGGTCTGCACCAGCAGACCGGGGCGATATCCGAGCGCTTGCCCCACGGCTCGCTTGCCGGCGGCGGGTGTGACCCCGTGCTTCAGGTTGATCTCAAGGGCCGTGGGATCGGTCGTCTGCCAGTAGTGGCTGTAGTCGCGCGTGTTCATGGTGATCGCGCCGGGAACCCATCCCACGTTCGTTGTAATCCCGGCGACTCGCAGACTGGCGGGACCGGACGGTGTCGGCAAAACAAGCTGGCCACCGACATGCAGGTGACGTTCTTTGGCCAGTCCGTTTGAGATCACGATCCACCCTTGGTCGCGCAACCGTCGGGTGGCCTGATCGAGGTTGCCTTCGAGTAGTTGGCTTGCTTGGATCATCCTGCGATCGCTTGGAGGACGGGCACGTATCCACAGCCTGCGCGTGCCAACGTCCAGAAGCCCACCCTGATAGACCCGAACGGACGAGACATCCCGCTGTTTGCTGATCGCGGCTATCAGGCGATGAGCGCGGAAACGATCGATCGTCAGGAAGTTGTTGCTGGTCGTGACCCAAACGTCGGCGCTGTCAAGGTATTCCGTGACGGCGCTGTCCAGACCCGTAATGAGATCGCCTCTGGCACCCTCGATCGTTACGCTGCCATAGACGGCCAGCGCGGCGATGCCGGCGAGGACGATCGCGCGGGTAGCAGTGGCTCGCAGTTCGATCACAGCGAGCGCGAGCATGCTTTTGCGGACATGCTCGGACATTGGAGCAAGTAACCGCAATAGAAACAAGAGTGTCGTGGGGAGCAGCAGCAGCATCGAAATTGCAAGCAGTGTCCCGCAGATGACGGCCAGGGAAGGAGCGGCCAGCGCGAGCATAGTGACGAGAACGATCAGTCCGGCACCGGTCAGGCCACATAAAGATGCGACGGTCGGGCTGATGCCCTGGCCCGGCTCGCCACCCTCGGCGGTGGAGTCCGACGGCTGGCCGCGTTTCGCGAGTATCGGCGAGCAGGCAAGTAGCGCGGAGAGCACGCCGCAGGCGATCGCTAGCAGGATCGCGCTCGTCGGGATGATCTGGTGTGGACCGATCGGGAACGCGAATGTGAGATACGTCGGGACTCGATCGAAAAGAACACGCGAGACGACTAGGCCGAGACCGATACCGGCGACCGATGCCAGGAGGCCCAAGATTACTGCCTGGGAGGCAACAATCACCATGATTTGGCGCGATCCAAAGCCTTGTGTTCGTAGCTCGGCGATGGAGCGTCGCCGCTCGGGCATTGTCAGCAACATCGCGTTGAACGCCAGCAGAAAGCCAACCATCGCGCTGACGGCCGCGAACAACAACACCGATTGTTCTGCCGGTTTCGCGGTCGCCGCCAGCACCGACAGTTCACGGTCCGCCTTGAAGATGTCGAGCTTGCCGGCGGCGATCGTGTGCAGCTCACGCCCAACCTCGCGTTCGGCTCCCGGCAGCGGCCTGACGAAAACGTCGGTCACTCTCCCGTGAAGCCCGGTGAGATTCTGAACCGTTGAGAGGAGTCCTACCGCGATCGGACTGGAAGCGACGGGTCCTATCGCTTGGTCGCCCAGCACCGCCTGAACAAGCGTCGGACGCGCTTCGCCGCCGATAAGCAATCTCACGTCACGACCAGACCTCGCCCTGATCGCGTCAGCCACCGGCGAGGGTAGACCGATCCCGCCGGAGAGCAGAGAAGTATCGGCTCCCAGATCATCGGTCGCGGCTCCTTCCAGTCTCACGATTCCGGGAGTAAGACCGATCAACTGGACCGTCTTGCGTGCACCGCTCGGCCCAACGATCGTGCCTGTCTCGCGCAGGAGCGGGACGGCGACGGCAACTCCAGTCAGTTTGTCGACCTGTTCAGCCAGCTGCTGATCGAATCCGGCGGAGGACCTCGACGCGACTTGGAAACGCGCCGTACCTACAACGCCGTGAATCAGTTGCCTGGCCGACGAGGTTGAGCTTGTGTTCGCGACCAGCACACCGAAGAGAAGCGCAACGCCGACCGCGATCCCACAACCCGCCAACAGCTCCTGTACGCCGTGGCGTCGCAGCCGCCACCGATACAAGGTCACAAGAGCACTCAACCGAACACCAAAGATCGACGGTCTTGAGAGCCAGGACATTCTCGTCATAGGAGGGCCTGCCCGAGACTTGCTTGGAGTCCGTCGTGAAGAACGCCGTCGCGCAGCGTGTGGGCTCGATCGACGAACATTGTGGCCTGCGGGTCGTGCGTAACGATCAAGGCAGGGATCTTGCGCTCATGGCAGATGTCGCGCAGCAAGCCGAGGATTTCGCTGCCGCGCTGCGAGTCGAGGTTCCCAGTCGGCTCGTCCGCCAACAGTAGTTTCGGCTCGTTGACCAGCGCGCGTGCTATCGCCACTCGTTGGCGCTCTCCCCGAGACAGTCGCTCCGGCGGATGACTGGCGCGCATAGCAAGTCCAACGCGCTGAAGCCACGGCCACGCCAGTTTCTCGGCTTCGCGCAGACTCAACCCCTGCGCGAGCAGCTTCAACGCGGCGTTGCTGAGAGCTGATGCGCCGGCGGCAAGATGGAACTCCTGGAAGACGAACCCCACCTCACGCAAACGGAACTGATCACCCTGGACTGGAGTCATGTCCGTGAGGTTGCGCCCGTCGAACATCACTCGTCCGCTGTCGGGAGCGATCAGCCCGGCAGCCATGAGCAGAAGCGTCGTCTTTCCCGACCCGCTCGGACCGTACAGCGCAACCATCTCTCCTGAAGAAATCTCCAGCGACACGCCGTCTACCGCACGCACCGTCTCGCCGCTGCCTCGGTAGTGCTTGACGACCTCGCACAGCTCGAGCGAGCTCACGGCGTCGAGGATTGCGCGGAAGACGCTCGACCGCCAGGAAACTGGACAAGCTCGCCCTCCTTGTCCGAGGAACGCAAAACGCCTTTGCCAATCGTCATTGCCCGCGCGGCAACTCGGATCACGGACACCTCCTCCGAGACCACGATCAATGCAAGCCCACAAGTCCGCTTGACCGACCTGAGCATCTGCAAGAACTCCTCCCGTTCGCGATGACCGATGAGCACAGCCGGCTCGTCGACCAGCAACACGCGCGGCTCGTGAACAAGAGCGCGAGCGAGTTCGACGCGCAGCGACTCGCCACGCGAGAGGCTCGCCGTCGACGCGTTCGCGCACGACAGGACGCCCACCAAATCCATCATCTTGTGAGCGACTTCCTTCGCCTCGCCAAACGCCAAACCGTCCGCGAGCAGCGGAGTAGCGACGCGCTCGACGGTCATCTGGCGTCTGTCTGGACGCCGATCTGAATGGACGAGACCGATGCCCCGTCCGCGAAGCAGCTCAGTCCGAGCGTCATCGGAGAGCTCAGCAAGATCCTTGCCGTCGAAACGGACTACCCCCTCGCTTGGCAAGTCGATACCTGCCGCGACTTGCAGCAGCGTTGACTTGCCGGACCGTCGCATCCCCCAAACACCGATGAAGTCACGGTCATCCAGCTCGAAGGAGACGTCATTTAGCGCGAGTAGATCACGGCGACCGTCGGGGTAGCGCTTGGTGACGTGCTCGAACGCAAGCAGGCTCATCGCTCTTTAGCGTGATGCTCAGTCAAGTATTCGTTGATCCGGTCGCGAACGCTCATGATCCAGGCCAACTCGGCCTGCAGGTGCAGTTCGCTGGCCTCACGCGAGACGCCCATCCCAAGCGACGCCCATGAGGACGAGATCGCCGCATCAGCGGTCGCCCCTTCGCACTTCGCGAGCTTTTGCGTGCAGTCGGTTTCGTAGCCATCAAGCTCAAGCAAGAGGACCGGCGCATCACAGGGACGCGAGAACGCCACCTTCAACTGAAATTCGGTGCAGAATGTATCCCCCAGCGTCGTCCTGGTTGCCATCCATTGGCTCAGTGCACGCCTGGTTGCATCGGTCGCCGAATAGACCCACTGGCGACGCCAACTGCCGCTAGAAGCCTCGCGCTCCTCGCAAGCAACCAGCCCGCGTTTCGCCAGCGCCCGGACCAGCTTGTAGATGCTTTCGCGATCGATCTCGGCGCCAGGACCAAGACGCCGATTGATAAGCGTTGCCAGCCGATACGGGTGTATAGGACGGTCCAGATCGACCAACATCCCCAGCACGGCGCCTTTGACACGCGAACCCTTCATCCACCTCGTATCCGCAACCTCAGCCGGCACCGAGCCTCCAATTCTCAGAGTTTGGAATCCCGGCAGACGATACTCAACGCGATATCGCCGTGCAGTCTCACCCGAATCATTCAATTGATCCGCACAAGATGGTTGCGGCCCTAAAGTCAATAGTCGGTCAGGCTGACGCTAGGAAGCAGGAGCGCTGTGCTCCTCTACCGGCCATTCGTCTCGCCGAGATCCAATTCAGAGTCTGCGCCCCGATGTGCTCGCAGCAAACTTGCCGGCATGGACACGGAGAGCCTCTCGGCCGCTACCCCACGGATTGTCGAGCGCGCCGGCAGCTTTGTTGGTGCTGTCGCGCTGAACTGCAAACAGACTAGATGCACTGTGCCAGAGCGTGACAGTCTCATGATACGATTCTGGGTCTATGATGACTGCTGCGAGTATTGGTGCTGGGGACGCGCAGAGCTACAGCGCCTATCTGGAGTCGCGTACTGTCGCGCCGTCGCGCGGGGACTACTATCTCTCCGCTGACGGCGAGCCGACGGAGGCTCCTGGCCGTTGGCACGCGTTAGAGGAGACGCGTGCTCGCCTGGGTTTGGGCGATGAGGCGGTGCGTGCTGAGCAGCTCGTCTCGCTGATGGAGGGCCGGCACCCTGAGAGCGGTGAGTTTGTTCGTCGGGCGGGGTCGAATGGTCGTCGTGGTGGCGGGATCGATTTGACGTTCAGCGCCCCGAAGTCTGTGTCGGCGGTGTGGGCATTGGGTAGTGAGGAACAACGGGCGGGGATCGAGGCTGCTCACGGTCGAGCGGTCGAGCGGACCCTTGGATATCTGCGCGATGAGGTTCCCGTTGTTCGTGAAGGCGCCGGCGGCCAGGTCCTCTCGTGCGCGGGTGATTTGCTCGCGGCGGAGTTTCGTCATACCACTGCTCGCGGGATAGCGGACGGTGGTGCTCCTGACCCGCAGCTACACAGCCACGTCGTTGTCACGAGCGTGGTCCGTAAGGATGGTCAGGTCGCGGCGGTCGCGAGCCGCCCGTTGTTTGGTTCGGCGCGGGAGCTCGGTGCGTTCTATCGCAGTGCTTTGGCTGGGGAGCTTCGCGAGCAGGGCTATACGATCGAGACGGGTACTGGTCGTGACGGGCGTTATTTCGAGATCGCGGGTGTCTCTCAGGACGCTCGGGATGCGTTGAGTGGTCGTAGCCGTGAGGTGTGGTTGGCTGCTGAGCGGTTCCGCGCGAAGTACGGGCGTGCCCCGCAGCGCGATGAGCTTCGCAACGTCAAGTTGGAGAACAGGCGCGCGAAGATGCCAAGCAACCGCGTCGAGCTACGCGAAACGTGGGAGCGGCGCGTCGAGCAAGCAGACCTAGACCCCGCCGATATCGAAAAGCTCAACGCAGAGGTGGCGCATGGTGGGTTGGTGCGTGGCGATGATTTGGATTGGCGCCGGCGCGTCACCGACTCGTTGACCGGGGAGCGAGCGACGTTCAGCGAGAGGGAGCTACGCGCGAGCGTTCTCGAGCAAACGGTCGGGCAGAGTACGCCTGAACAGGCGATCGAGCAGGCCCGAACCCTCGCCGCCTCGACGGAGATCGTGCAGCTAGCTGACGGTCTGATGAGCACGCGTGAGATCCGTGAGATGGAGGTCGCGGTGAAGGACCGCATCGAGGCGATGGCCAACACTCGCTCCGGCAACATGGTTGGCGAGCAGGCGCGGGAGAGAGCGTCGATCGAAGTAGCGGAGCGTATCGGTGGCAGGCTAAGCAGCGAGCAACAACACGCCCTTGCGATCTTGACTGGTGATGAGCACGCCGCGGTGCTTGTCGGGCAGGCCGGTGCCGGGAAGGGCGTCGTGATCGACGCTGCCGCCCGCGCAGAGCAACACTCCGGACGTGAGACGATCGGTGTCGCTGTCTCCGGTTCTACCGCTGAGCGTCTGGGCCAGGAATCCCCGGCGCTGCAGGGCAAGACGATGACTCTCGATTCGTTGGTGGCGAAGGCTCGGTCGGGGAGCTTGAGTTTGGGTGAGAACTCGACGGTCTATTTCGATGAGGCGGGGATGGGCGACACTCGCCGCATCAACGCACTAACCGAAACACTGGCCGAGACGGATAGCAAGCTGGTTGTGATCGGTGACGCGCAACAGTTGCCCTCGATCGGTGCTGGTGGCATGTTCGCGCAGATCGAGAAGGACGCACCGACCGCACAACTCTCAGATGTGCGGCGCACTACCGACCCGATCGAGCGTCAAGCCTGGACCGATCTACGCGCCGGACGCGCCGAGCAGGCAATGGCTCACTATCAAGCCCGAGGCCAACTGCACTTCTCCGACACCCGCGAGCAGGCCGTCGAGGAAGCGGTGAAACAGTGGGCGGACCTGTCGGGTAAGGATGGCGTTCGTAGTGTCGCGTTGATCTCTGACGCTTCGACGGTTGAGATCGACCGGATGAACGCTCGCGCGCAACACCTACGCGCCCATAGGGGCGAACTTGGTGAGCGGGAGCTTGAACTCAAAGACGTGGCTTACGGGTTGCGCGAACACGATCGTGTCGCGTTTATCAAGCAGCACTATCCGTCCGACCAGCGGCGCGTAGAGAACGGCACGCGCGGCGAGGTCACGCACATCGACACCGACAAGCAGCAGGCGATGGTGAGGACGGACGCTGGACGGGAGGTCAACGTGAGAGGCGAGGACCTGGACAGTCTCCGTTTGTCTTACGCGCAGCATCTTTACCGTCAGCAGGGAGCGACCGTTGATCGCAGCGTCGTCGTGACCGGTGGTTGGCAGACAAGCCAAGAGGGCGCGTATGTTCAAGCGTCGCGTGCCAGGGAGGGCACCGACTGGCACGTCTCACGCGAGGACCTCGGCACAGAGGGACAAGACGCCGAAAGGATCAGCAGGCTTGCGCAGATGATGCGCGCTTCACGCGGCCAGGTAGCGTCGGTCGCGATAAAACCACCCGCGCCCGCGCCGGAGGACCTGGTGGGTCGGGAGCTTGAGCGCTCCACCCGCCGCCAACTCGACGGTGCGGTTCATGGGATCGATCGGGGGATGGGGTTGTGACGCGGATCGCGATAACGCTCGATGAGCACGCCCGCGCAGAGCTAACCAAGCGCGCCGAGGTAGCACAAGAGCCGGTCTCAAGAACCGCCGCAAGGCTCATCAGGGACGGTTTGCTCAGCACACAAACCACGCCCAGCGGAACGACCGGCAGCGAGACGCGCGCCAGGTCCGATGGCGCCAAGTCGACGCGCAACGGTGCGAGCGTGGCATCACCGGCTTGGGTTGAGCCGACAGGGGCGCAGGAGCGTTGGCGTCGCGAACTATGGGCGAGCGTCTGCGCTCTGTATGAGCGTTATCCCCGCGTGTTCGCGCAGCTGATCGAGGAGTGGTGGACAGACCGCGCGCTTATAGAGACGTTGGGGGCGCTCGTCGCGTGGCGAGCACAACTCGATAGTGGTGAGCTCGCCGATCCGCGTTCAGAGCTTTTGTTTCAGGACCGTTTGGAGCTGTTGGAGCGCCGTCTAGGACAGCTCGGTGACCCGACCGCCCCACGGTTCAAAGGCGGTACTCCACCGTCAGACTGGATCGCATAGTTCGATCCGGCCCTGGCGACACAGTGCTTTCCAGTCACAGTCGCTGAGACCGGGGGCACCGTCGAATAGGTCTATCCCGATCGGTTCGCGGCCTTGTGGTAGCGCGAGCGCGCGACCGGCGGGCATCGCCCGCAAATCCGCCGGTGAGATCCTCTGCTCACGCTGCTGGGTATAGGAGTAACTATCCCCACCGGTGTACGTCCTGCCGGTGTAGGCGGCCTGATGGGAGTCTGAGGTGTTCTCGCTGATCTGAGCACGCCACACCAATTGTTCCCCGCACGCCTCCGCTACGAGCTTTGAGGTGTAGGGGTCCGCCAGTCCGGCGAGCACGAGCCGTAGTGCGGGTGTTGACCACATCGTCGCCGTCTCATGCTCACCCCACCGTGCTCTGACTTGGCTTAGGTCCTGTACGCCGAGCACCGGCACGATGCCCTGCTGGATACCCTCGCTGAGCAAGCGGGGTAGGGATTGGATTGGTGCGATGTTCGCGACCTCATCGAGCGCCAACAGCAACGAGCGATCCAACCGGCCTTGTGGTGAGCCGATCGCGGCGTCGATCGCGATAGCGCACAACTCATCCAACAACGCAGCGACCAGCGGCGCCAACTCCTGTTGGATCCGCGACGGTGAGATCACATACAACGTGCCATTCTGCGCAAGTAGTCGCGCAAGGTCGATCTGCGGCGTGACCTTCTCATCGGTCGATGTTCTGATCTCCACGCGTGACGCCCACGCCAACGCGACCTGCGCGGTGCCCATCACCGACGTTCGATAATCACCGACCGCTTGTGCTGCGATACCGGAGAGCTCCTCAAGCGCGATATGCGCTTGGGCGCCTCGGAGTACCTCTGATGGTTCTGAGAACTCGCTGCGACCCAACCAGCCACGAGCACTGCCCATCCCGCCACCACACAGCGCGGCGGCGTGAAGCAACGGTGCGAGCAGTGCGCGGGCGGCTATCGCGAAGTGCTCGCCGTGGCGAACGGTCTCATCTGAAGAGGCGGGGGAGAGCAGCGCGGCGGCGACTTCCACCGCGCCGTCCCAGGACCCGCACCGCGCCAACGGCGAGAACCCCACACTCACCTGCGGGTCAGCCAGCGAACCTGTCGGGTCATACAACGCGACGGGACCGAACTGCGCGCGGTGAGCCGCAGTCTTGAGGATGTCGCCCTTGGTTGAGGTGACGAGCGCTGGACCATCCCAACACACCAATGTCGGTGCGATCACCTTCCGTGTCTTTCCCGACCGTGGCGGCCCGACGATGATCGCCGCGCTATCCACCGGCCCGTGAAAAACACCATCATCGACAGTGCCCGCCCACACCCGTCTGCCTAACTGTGACGGGGCGCGCCTGGCGACCCAAGGATCACCAGGCGCATCGATCCGACGCGGCGGCACGGGCACCGGCGGTGCGGAGAACTTCCAGAAGCTGAGCGCGTTGATCGCCACCCAACCGCAAACACCAACACTGACCAGCAGCAGGACGATCGCGATCATGACCAACCACACCCACCACGCCACCGACCATCCCAACCAGACCGACCTGGCTGGCCGCCACTGCCGTTCTGGTCACTGCGACCCGACTGGTTCTGGCCGCCCCGACCGCTCTGGTCGTGTTGGCGGTGGGAGAGCAGTGATGCTCGCAATGGTTCTGGGTCTGCCGGCGGTCCAGGCCACTCCCGATCGCGCTTTCGCTGCCAACGCTCGATGTTCGGTACCGCGAGCACTGTCGTGGCGAACACGATCGAGATCACCAACCCCAACGCCAACGGCGAGGAGTCGATGATGATCGCGACCGGATAACTGGGCGTCCCAGCGATCTTTACGTGTTCAAGACCGGCGTGCGCGGCATGCCACGCACTACTGGTCGGACCGGCCCACAACGGCCACACCAACCAAAACACGCCGGTCAGCACCATTACCGCGACGACGCGTTCACCGAGGCTCATCTCCTCGATCACGGCCGGGCGCAGCGTTCGTCGCGCGAAACCGCACACGATCAACCAGCCGAGCGCCGGGAGAGCGGCAGGGACCGCCCACAACCCGACCTGCAACCCGACCGCCTTGAACAACGCTTCAAAACCAAAGAGCAACAACAAGAGCGAGGACCCCAGGAGAATCATCCCGATCGTCATCAACTCCTGATGGGCATCCCGATCGCCACCAGAGCGACCGGAGAGCAACGACTCCCCCAAGCCGGGAGGACCAGCAGAGCGACCCTTCGGACGTGAACGCCAATACGGATCAGCCATCACACACCCCTCCTTCTCACGCGCTGAGAGTCGAGGTGCTCATCGATCCAGTCCTCGAGCATCCCCCTCGTGAACCGCAAATGGCGACCCACGCGAATACAAGGCAGCACGCGTTCGCGGACAGCTTCCTGCACCCACGAAACACGCACCCTCAACAACTCCGCCGCTTCAACAGCGTCCAGCAACGGTTCATCCAGCGACAAACCCCCACGAACGCAGGAAGCCTCGGGCGGAACCGGTCCGCTCGACGTCCCCGCTCCAGTCATCCGTGACATAGCCATAAAACAACACTCCTTTCAACACATCGCCCAAAACGGGGGCGTAATCAGTGGTCGTGATCAAAAGCCGATTCCCCCCGAACAAATCGAGGGCGTATTTGTCCTTCTGCTGTTAATGACCCTGAGCACCCCAAAACGGCCAACAACTTTTCGATCCGAGCGCAAAACCGCCCCGTGAGATATCGAGCCGAACAGCGATTTGCCCCCCAACGAATTGGGAGGCGCCACCGGAACGCGGGCAAGAGACGAAGGGCCAGAGACGCAAGAG
Source organism: Solirubrobacteraceae bacterium (assembly GCA_050696495.1). Taxonomy (GTDB): domain Bacteria; phylum Actinomycetota; class Thermoleophilia; order Solirubrobacterales; family Solirubrobacteraceae; genus Palsa-744. The sequence continues at coordinate 53,490 of JBOGXY010000132.1, read as the reverse complement.
CGAGCCAAGCCGGCTCCTCTAGGAAGGTTGGCCCGCTGGCGCCGTCAGAGGGTCAACCGTTCACGCGCGAGCAGGCGGTCTCGACCGCCGAGCGCTACGTCGGCGCGTACAACGACAGCGACCTCGACGAGATGCTTGCCGTCGAGGACGAGAACGTCGTCAGCTACCGTCCCGGCTGGCCGGCGGTAGCGGCGCGAACGCGACCGCGATCAGGGCGGGGTCGATGTGATCGAGGTCGATGTCGGTGAGGTGGTCAAGGAAGCGGCTGAACGTGATCGCGGACACGCGAGTCTCGCCTCCCGGCGACTGGTATTCGGTGATGCCGTCAGGATCGGTGGAGATGTGTTTGCGGTCATCGGCGATCAGCCACGTCGCATTCGCCAGCAACGCGGTGTGAACCACCGGGTCGTCGCTTCGATCGGTTGTGTAGCGCGAGATCGTGGCAGGGTCGAAGTCGTCGGTCATCTCGACGCAGACACTCTGGATCTGGCGGCAGGCTGTCTCGACATCCGTTGGACGCAGGGCCGGGTCGAGCTTTGGTCCGGTCTCGCGCAGCTTGCGCTCATACTCGCCCAGCAGTGGCGGGGAGCCAACGAGCCGCCAATCCTCGGGGCATGCTGGCGGCATCAGTCCGCGCAACCGCTTGTAGCGAGCGTCTGCGTCTCCTACCAGCGACTCGGCGGACGGTCCATGAATCTCGCTGCCGGGGAGACTGGCGTGTTTGCGTAGCGCGTCGGCCTCCGAGCGCGCGAGGTCGCGTCGTGCCGCGAGCGCGCCGAGTGCGAGCAGCACCCAGAACCGTCGCCGGTATCCACGCGGCGAGAGCACCGCCGGCAAAACAACGCTTGTGTCGAGAACGACGGGTCGCACGCGCGGCACTTTAGGCGCCGCCGTGGACTATTCGCCCATCGCGGCCTGCACGTCCTCGTCGGTCAACGCGGCGTTGCGCTCGTCAAGCGCGCGGATCTCCTCATCGAGCCGGTAGGTCCCCGACAGGGAGGAGAGCAGACCAGAGAGCGGGATTCGGTAGTCGCCGCCAGGCAGCTTGACGTAGGGCACCTTGCCGGCTTCGATCCAGTTGAGGATCGTGCGCCGACTCACGTTCAAGAGATCGGCCGCCTGCGTGGTGGAGAGCAGCTTGGGTTGTGAAGTGACGGTAGCCATGATCGGTCCTTCGCATGCCTACTATAGCACGATCTGCGCAATATTCCCAGATCAGATCGGGTATGCTTCCGACAACCTGACCCGGCAAAACCGTGTCCCCAAACATGTCCCCGGACCGGCATAACCAGGCCCAGATTGGGACAAGCAACCCCACCGAATCTGGCTCAACCAAGCCAAAACAACAATCCACCAGCCGACTACGGAACCGAAGGTCGGGAGTTCGAATCTCTCAGGGCGCGCTTAGCGTGGGGGGTTGTCGAGGACGGCGTCAAGCAAGGCGCGGAGTTGGTCGTTTTGTCCGTTGAGGCTGCGCACGTTCGCGGCGAGGCTCCGCTTGTGGTCGAGATGCTCCCACGCGATGCGATGTCCGGCTTCTCCAGCGAGCTGGCTCAGGAACGCGCGCAAGCTGCGCGTGTTGCCCTCCCGGAACGGATGAACCGCGTACATCTCGGCGTGGTAGTGCGTTAGTCGCTCAAGGAAGGCGTCACGATCGAGGCCCTTCAGGTGGTCCTCGTGAGCAAGCTCAGCGAAGATGCCCTGGGCATAGCCTGCGATGTGCTCGGGGCGAGCGTAGAACGCATTTGGCTTCGCGATCTGCACGGTCCGTAGCTCCCCGGCCCACGGATAGAGCCCACCGAAGATACGGCGGTGGAACGCTTGCCAATGCTCCAGGTCGTAACCGCCGGAAAGCGGGCGACCGCTCAGAACGGCAAGGGAAGCGCGAACGATGTCCGCCTCCGCCCGCGAGAGCTCTTGGTGGTCGTGGATCTCCAGGTTGTTGCGCAGGACACCGCTGCCTGGATAGACATAGGGATCCTTCGCCATCTGGCTTCAGCAACTATCGACTGGCTGTGGCAGCCAGGCGCTCGCGCACTTGCTCCAGGTTGAGCAGCTCGAACTGCTCGTCATCGATCTCGCCTGCCACCCATCGGGCGGCAAGTGCTTCGTGGGAGGGGCTCGGCTCAAGCCCCTCGGCGCGGAGTAGACCGAGCGCGTCAGCGGCAGCCGCGCGGCGGCTCTCAATGGCTGGGCTCGGTGCGGCACCATTGCGTGCGACAGCGGTTCGGTGCATACCTCCATTGTAAAGCAGCGAGGCGTCGGCACGGTGATCCTCGTCGCCCTGGGAGGATCGATCCAAAGTGCAAACAAAGTGCAAACATGCCCCACGCCATTCGGCTCCATGGCGATCAGCTCCTGGTGCAGCGATCCCTAGCAATAGAGCCAAATCAACGGACCCAGCGACACCCCACACGACCCCCAAAATGGTCTACGGAACCGAAGGTCGGGAGTCGAGTCTTTCCAGGATGCGTGGGTGAACCCTCGCTTGGCGGGGGCTCGTCGTTGCAGAGGAGGTAGCTGAGCATGGCCGCCGACGTAATCATTGCAATCTAGCTACTAATTACGAAATTATAGTGTTGCTACTATATATAACATGTTCGGTGTAATGCCTGTGTCCGCCGCTGCCGCGGAGCTCGGAGTGAATCCGTCGCGGGTGCGAGCGCTGATCTCTTCAGGTGCTGTCGCGGCTGAGAAGGTGGGCGGTGTTTGGCTGGTCGATCCAGTCAGCCTCGCTGCGCGCAGTCGCCTCCCGTCGCCTGCCGGGCGCCCGCTTGCGCCTGCCAATGCCTGGGCATTGCTGCTCGCCGCGTCTGGTGAGGAGTTGCCGCCTGAGCTGGGGTCTGCGGCGCGCTGGCGGGTCAGGAGAGCCCTTGAGAGTTATGGGCTTGTCGGCATGAGCCCGCGCCTTGTTCGTCGAGCCGAGCCCTCTTCGTACTGGGCGCTGCCGGGTGAGCTGGGTGCTTTGAGCGCGCGTCCCGATATCGCTCTCAGCGGTCCGTCGGCCGCAGGCGCTTATGACCTCGGCTTGACCGGCTCGAACGCCATCGACGCGTACGTGCCGGCGAGTCTCGCTCGGTCGCTGTGCGACGAACATGCGCTGGAGGCGATGTCCGGGCCCGAGTCGAACGTCATTCTGCGCGTCGTGCCCGACGACGCATGGTTGCTCGACGGACGTCGACACGCCCCACTCGCCGCTGTCGCGATCGATCTGGCCTCCTACCCGGACCCTCGGGCGGCGCGCATTGGCGCCGAGTTGGTGGCTCGCATCGAGGGCGAGTTGGGCTCACGCGATGGCTGAGCGCGACGTTGAGGATGTCCCGGTCGCCTCGATTCGCATCGACTTGATCGATGAGGATGCGATGGAGCTTTGGCGTGCCGTCGCGCGAGTTGCCGATGCCCTTGGCGAGGACCGTCGCTGGTGTCTGGTGGGGGGACTGATGGTCGCGCTGTTCGCGATCGAGGCAGACCAACCCCAGCGTTCCACAACCGACATCGATGTTCTGGTGGACGCGCGCGCAAGGCCGAGTGGAACGAGATGGGCCGCAGCCCGCCTGGAGGCGCTTGGTGCGACCTTGTATCAGCCGGCGGCTGTCGAGCGAGAGCGCGGTTTCCGCTTCGAGCTCGACGGCCAGGTCGTCGATGTGCTTGCGCCCGAGGGCCTTGGCCGATCTGGTGCGAGGACGACGGGCAAGCTTCAGACGATCCAGATTCCCGGAGGGACGCAGGCGCTTCAGCGAGTCGAGGCGGTTGAGATCGTCCTGGACGGCTCGGCTGTGAGGCTGCGACGGCCGACGCTGATTGCAGCGATCCTGCTGAAGGCTCGCTCGCTTGTTGTTCACTCGCAACCCGAAGACCAGCGCCACGACCTTGTAACGCTGCTGAGCCTGCTCGAAGATCCGCGTTCGGCGCGGGCTGAGATCTCGACCAAGGAGATCGGCTGGCTGAGGTCGATCTCTGAGCGGCTAGCGATCGAGGACCCGGCGCTCGGGGAGAGCTTTGGGCCGGCCCGGCTGCGAGCGGCGCGCGCGGCTTTTCGTGTTCTGACCCAGTGACCGATCGTGTGGTTGCCGGCGTCGCTCTTCTACGAGGCCAGGCGCCCAATCGCAGGCGGGCAAGGGGCCTTAGGACTTGACCAAGCCGTTAGCGGGTAGCGTGGGTTCATGCCCTCGCCCTGGCCCGCGCTCCCTTACACCGACTGGCTCCAGACGTGCGAGACCCTCCATGCCCACACGCAGGTGCTCGGCAAGCTGGCGGTCGCGCTCGCGCCGGCAGAGCCGCAGCTGCAGCACGCGGCGCTGCGCCTGAGCGCACGTGGTTGGGAGACCTTGCCGCTACCGGCTCCCGATGGCTCGGGCTCGCTGGTGGTGGCGCTCGACCTGCACGCGCACGCCGCGCTCGCGGAGCACAGCGACGGTCGCGCCGCGCGCGTGCCGCTCGTCCCCGACCGTTCGGTGGGCGAGGTCACGCGCGAGCTGCTGGCGCAGATCTGCGAGATGGCGGGCGACGTGCGAATCGATCCCACGCCGCAGGAGGTCTCCTGGATCGTGCCGCTTGACGAGGACGAGCAACACACGCGCTATGACCCGGCCGCGGTGGCCGACTACTTCGCGGCGGCGACGCAGGCCGCGCTCGTGCTGGCTGCCTTTCGCGCTCCCTACCGCGGTCGCTGCACCCCCGTCAACGCCTGGTGGGGGTCGTTCGATCTGGCCGTCAACCTGTTCTCCGGCCGGCCCGCCGACCCTCCGAGTGCGGACTTCATCATGCGCAACGCGATGGACGCCCAGGAGGTAGCGCTCGGTTGGTGGCCCGGGGACGCGCGCTATGAAAAGCCGGCTTTCTACGCCTACGCGCATCCGGCGCCCGAGGGCTTCTCAGATGCGGTCCTCTCGCCCGAGGCCGCGCGTTGGGACGGGCAGCTCGGCGAGTACGTGCTCGACTGGCAGGACGTCTGCTCGGCGCCGGACCCGCACGCCTACGCCTTGGAGTTCGCGCGTTCGGCCTTCAGTCATGCCTGCGTGGTCTGCGAATGGGATCCGGCCCTGCGCGCGAGTACCGAAGGCAGTCCCCCGCCGGTCTCCTGACCGCCCCCGGCAAACGTGCAGTGAGCCCCTCGGCTCGCCCCAGCCACGACGAACGGCACGCGCGCCAGCGCGTGCTCATCCCTCCTCTATCTGCCCCCGAAACCACTCCGCCGGCTCGACGCTCGCCCCCTCGGCGTGCACCCGATCGCCCAACCAGTTATCTGAAGTCACGACCCGCACGAGCCCCGGCTCTGACTCGAGCTTGAGCAGCCTGACGATCTCATCGTCGGCGGAGTCTTTGCGCGGCCGCGGCGCGTGCTTGACATCGATCACGCTCGAGCGGATCGGCGGCCTCGGCGGTTGCTCGAAGACGACGGTGACGTCCTCGCCGCCGTGCGCGGCCCACATCTCCAGCTGGCCGACGAGTCGCACCATCGCGGCGTGGCGGTCCTTCCACCAGCCGTCGGGCCTGGTGCCGATCACGTTCATGCCGTCCACGAGCCAGCGCATGCCCTGCAGGCTATGAGTTACGCGGTCCGCGCGAGTGGGTGTCTCTGACCCGCGGTGCTTACGTAGTCCTCACCGTGGGCGCGCGGGCGAACACCGAGGCTCCAGCGAGCCCTCGGACTTAGCGTTGTCCATATGCCAGGTCGCAGTTTTCGCGTAGCGCGCATCGCCGGCATTCCGGTCGGTGTCAGTCCGTGGTGGCTTGTGATCGTCGCGCTGATCACGTGGACGCTCGGCGCCGACTACTTCCCGAGCGTTATCAGCGGAATCGCCCCGGGGCTGTCCTATCTGCTGGGTCTGCTCTCGGCTTTGCTGCTGTTCGCGAGCATCCTCGCGCACGAGTTCGGTCACGCGATCGTCGCGCGCCGGCACGGCATCGAAGTCGAGGGCATCGACCTGTGGTTGCTCGGCGGCGTCTCGAAGATGCGCGACGAGGCGCACGACCCAGACGACGAGCTGCGCTACGCGTTGGCGGGCCCGGCGGTCACCGCCGTGATCGCGCTGGTGTTCGGTGCGATCTCGCTTGCGCTGCCCGCGTCGAGTCCGGCCGTGCTGCGGGCCCTGGTCGACTACCAGCTGCTCGTCAACGCCCTGATCCTCGGATTCAACATGCTCCCCGCGTTCCCGCTCGATGGCGGCCGCGTGCTGCGCTCGCTCTTGTGGCGCCACAGCCACGACCTGCGCCGCTCCACCGAGAAGGCGGCAAGCGTGGGCAAGCTGTTCGGCTACGCGATGATCGCCTTCGGCCTGCTCGAGCTGTTCTCCGGTTATGCCGGTGGCCTGTGGCTTGCGATCGTGGGTATGTTCATCGCGGCCGCCGCGGGCGCTCAGGCGGTCAGCGCGGAGGTGCAGGAGACCTTCTCGGGTGTGCATGCGCGCGACTTGATGTCAGCGCCGGTGGTGAGCATCCCGCTGGACGCGACGCTGGCGCAGGCGGGCAACGACTATTTCCTGCCGTACCTGTACACGGCCTTTCCGGTGGTGGATGCGTCAGGTCACTTCGGTGGAGTGATCGCCGTCAGTCGCCTCGACGCCGTCCCGCGGCGCGAGCGCCCGTACAAGCACGTGGCCGACATAGCCGACCGCGACCGTTCTTTGGCGATCGGCGAAGAGGAGGATGTGGCGTCGCTGCTCAGCCGTCCGGCCTTCACGCGCGTGGGTCGAGCGGTGGTTGTGGACGAGCAGAACGAGCCGGTGGGTTTGGTCTCGATCACCGACATCCAGCGGACGTTGCGAGCGGCGCGTGTGGGTCGAGGGGGCGCCGGTTTGGCTCAGGACCGTTCGCACATTTCTTCGCCGTGACGCTGCGCGTCCTATGTATGGTCAGTGTGGTCGATAGACGTCGGCACGGTGAGCTACCGCCACGATGCTCACGATGCGAGTCGCCTCGTCTAGGCGGTAGATGATTCGGTAGGGGCCTCGGCGGGCCGACCAGCACCCCTCGAGCTCGAAGCGTAGTGGCTTGCCGAGACGACGAGGATTGGTCTCTATTGCGTCGAGCGTCTCAAGTGCGGCTGCGGCTACTGCCGTAGGTAGGCGTTCGAGTTGACGGCGTGCCGGTGCCATCAGGCGGACCTGCCAGGGCTGTTCGCTCACCCGGTAGCAGCGTCAGGACGGTCAAGCAGTTTACGAAGCTCTGAGAGAGGCGTCCCCATCTCGCCATTGGCGAGCGCCTGCTCGCTTTCGCGAACCTGGCTCATGAGAGCGGGGTCCGACATGATCGCCAGCGTCTCCTCCAGCTCGTCTAGGTCCTCGTTGCTTATCAGCACAGCCGCCGGCCGGCCGTTGCGAGTGACGACGACGCGGTCATGCTGGCCCTCGACACGCTCCACGAGTTCTGAGAAGTGAGCCTTTACGGAGGAGAGCGGAATGGTCTCGGACATGACCAGAATTATAGTCTATTCGCAGTGGTGATTGCTTCATGGACGACCATGGTCGAGGCGATTATCCATGCAATTCTCAACCTGGACTTGAGATTTGCAAGGATGACCGCAGTAGCAACGCCGCCGTCGACGGACCCGGCGGCTCTCAGGCGGGCGTAAGAGTAAGCGGCTCGACCGGCCGCATCCCCAGCTCCGCAACCGACTTCGCCGAGCAGACGATCAGCTCGAGCGTGGCGCAATCCTCGAGCTCGATCAAGAGCTCGCCGTGGGGATTGTCAAGCAGTGTGCGCTCGACGTGAAAGAGCGCCCGCCCGTCTGTCAGGTAGCCGCCGTCCAGCGTGCCCGGCGCGAACTCCTCGCCGGCCTTGGTGTGGGGGTCTCTCTGGTGTACGCGAGCCATACCCATCAACCTACCCTCCTGTGGGGATGCCGTCGTCGGTAGCGTTCGCGGCTCTTGCCTGCGGGTAATCACTGACCTGCCCGGGCCATACCCACCGCCCCGAGCCGGCAAACGGCGATCGAGGCCAGTGCACGGAGGGCGCGAGGTTTGTGTATCAGGAGGTTCGCCGGATAGCATGATGCTAGTTGGTATGATGCCAATCAGTATAGTTGTATCGGTATAGTCGTGACAGGTAATCCTTTCCACTACGGCACGCCCGCGGAGGGTGAGCACTTTGCGGGTCGTGAAAGCGAGCTGGCGGCACTACTGAGCCGGTTGCGCTCGGGGATCAACGTTGTGGTGATCGCGCCTCGTCGCTATGGCAAGACATCCCTGCTTCTGTACGCCGAGCGCCGGCTGCAGGAGGACGATCCGGCGATCATTCATGCCAACGTGCTGCGCAGCCGTGACCTGGCGGCGTTTGTTTCGCGGATCGCCACGCAGGCGTTTCGGATCCCGGATGGGCGCTGGCATCGCGCTCGCCAGGCGGTGCCGGCGTTTCTGCGGCGTTTGCGGGCAAGGCCGGCGGTGACGTTCGACGGCGATCATCCGAAGTTTGGATTCGACGCCTCCTTGAGCGTCCGAGACGGCGAGGACATCCTGGCGGATGTATACGGGCTGCTCGACGAGGTTGCCATCCATCGTCCGGCGGTGCTTGTGCTGGATGAGTTTCAGGCCATCGTCGAGCTTGGCGCCCACCTGCCAAGTTTGCTCAAGGCGCTTGCCGACCAGCACCCAAATGTTTCACTGGTGTTCGCCGGTTCGCGCAGGCATCTGATGGAACATCTCGTCTCCGCGCCGAGCGCGACGCTTTACAACATGGCCGAGCCGATCGCGCTTGGCCCGCTGCCGGAGGATGTGATGGCCGAGCACCTGCGTTCTCGCGCGGCGAGCGGACGCAAGCCGATGAGCGAGGACGTCGCCCGCCTGATCGTTGAGCTCGCGGGCCCGGCTGCCAACGACATCCAACGGCTCGCCTACGAGGCCTATGACACAGCCGGCACCGCTATCGATGAGGATGTGGTCTACGCCGGGCTGGCCGCGGCGGTTGCCCACAACGCCCCGGCTTGCACCGAACGCTACGAGACTCTTTCCCCCGGCCAGCGCCGCGTGCTGGCGGCGCTGGCAGAAGAGCCCACTGAGCAGCCGGCCGGAGCCATTTTTCTCCGCCGGACAGCGATGGCCAATCCATCGTCGGTCCGGAAGGCTCTCGACGCGCTACGAGCGGCCGAATTGATCGCGAGCCGAGGCAAGACGTTGGTCGTTGCCGATCCCTTTCTCGCCGCTTGGCTGCGCGGCTGACACCCCGCGCTCAGCTTTGTTGAAGGCCTCGAGGGTCGCTTGCCCTGGCCATACCCACCGCCCCGAGTGAGCAAACGGCGATCGAGGCCAGCGCCGCGACTACTATCGCCGCCGCCTGCGGAGGCGTGAGCACATGCAGCGGCAGGCCGAGGGCGACGATCGCGCTGGGCACGCCGAGCTGGGCGGAGGTGACCAGGCCGGCGTCGCGCGGCATGCGCAGCAGGCGTGCCCCGAGCACATGCGTGAGCGCGTTGAGCGCCACCAGCACCGCCGCGAAGGCGATCAGTTCGGCATCGGAGAAAAGCCCGCGCAGGTCCAGCCGCGCGCCGAGCACCACGAAGAACAGCGGTACGAAGAAGCCGCCGCCGATCCCGAGCACCTCGTTGGAGAGTCGTTTCGGCCCGCCGATCGAGGCGACCATCAGCCCCGATCCAAAGCCCGCGATCAGCAGCGACGCGCCGCTGCGCTCGGTCAGCCAGGCAAACCCGAACAGAACGACCAGCGCGACGCGCAGATCGACGGCCCAGCGCCGCCTGCGCCCGAGCATGCGCAGCTTGTGCAGCCGCTGATTGCCGCGAAGCTGACGCGCTAGCAGCAGCAGCCCGAGCGCACAGACGACGACGATCGCGCTGCCGAGCACGACTTTGGCCGCGTGCGAGGGCTGTAGCGCCAGCGGCACGGCGACCATCGAGGCGACGTCGGCCACGGTCACCTGCGCCATCACGGTCAATGCCACCGAATCGGTGAGCCCCCGTTCTTGGAGGATCGGAAGCACGATCGCGGCCGAGCCGGAGGCGACCAGCACCGCGTAGACGGCGGCGTGTCCGGCGTCGGCGAGCTGGGAGAGCAACAGCCCAGCACCGACCGCCAGCAGCGCCACCAGCGCCGCCGCGCGCGCTCCGCGCCCGATCGACTGTGCCAGCCCCGGCTCGCGCAGCGGCACGCTCATCCCCGCGACGAACATCAGCATCGCAAAGCCGATTTCGTAGAGGAAGTTCAAGGTCGTGTTGCTCGGGTCGATCGCGTTGAAGCCGGTACGCCCGATGAGAACACCGATCAGCAGCTCGCCGACGACCACGGGTATCGTCCCACCGCCCGCCGAGGACACCAACGGCCCGGCCAGCGCGCACAGGCAGATCAGCGCAAGCGTCCCGAAGCTCATGGTGTCCATTCTCGCGGCTGGCGGGGCGGATTGGCGAGGTCCTGCCATCCCCAGGGTTGGTCCCGCTCGTTCCGGGTAATTCCGAAGATTGCGACTGGGACCGCAACAAAGCGGGTAGAGAGTGGTTGTCTACTACTTAGACACGCACCGCTACATAATGCCTTGGCTGCCTGGCCAGGTTTTCGGAGGAGGACCAATGACGTTGAGGACTCGTTTTTGGCTGTTGGGATTGCTGGCTGCCGCGACCGCGGCCATGAGCGTGGGCGTTGCGGCGCCTGCGGCGTGGGGCGTTCCGTCGTTTGGCGTAGAAAGCTTCGTTGCTGCGAACTGTGACGAAACCCACGAAACCTGCGTAGAAGAAGAAATCCCAGTTGGACCCCTGGTCTACTCCGTTCCGAAGGAACCGACGCTATCGGAAGCTGAAGCGGGCGGCTATACCCAAGCTGGCGGGCATCCGGCTGTAGGCATTACCGCATTCAAGATCAATACGGTCGGGACCATCCCGAACGCCGCGCCGTTGGGTGTCGTGACGCACATTCGGACCGACGTAGCCCCTGGTGTTAGCACAAATCCGACGGCAGTATCCGAGTGTGAATCAGCGAAGCTGGGCAAAGAATTCGGGTCCGGCACCGGCTTCTACACCGCTCCTGAATGTAGCACTAACACTGAAATTGGCGTCAATAAGGTCATTGTCTATACCGGAGAAAAAGCCTTTCCAGAAGGCGGCGACCTACCCCTCACGGGGGCCGTCTATAACCTGACACCGCCGACCGGCAGCTCTTCGAGGTTCGGCGTCGCGCTTGCAGTTCCGGAAGAACTGACCGAAAAGCTGTTCAAATTCCCCACCGGGCAGCTTTACGTGCACACGTTCATCGAAGGGCACGTCGAATGGGCCGGTGACTATCACGACTACTACGAAATCATCGTCAATCCGGCATTGCCGCTAATTGCGTCACGCCTTCAGCTCAATGGAGCTATTGGTACGACTGGCAAGGGTGGGTTCATAACCAATCCGACCACCTGTGCCGGTCCGGGTCCACTCACCACTAATACCGTGGCACTTGAATCGAATGCCGGACCTGCGACCAGGACGTACACTACCCCGATAGCGCCCGAAGGCTGCCTCGGTGAGGTTGGCTTCACCGCACCGCCATTCGAACCGGGCTTCGGAGTAACGCCGGAAACAACCAAGTCCGATTCGCCTGACGGGATTACCACCGAAGTCAGCCTGCCTCATGATCCGAGTCCGACTGGAATCGATAGCTCGCAGCTGCGTAACGCGACGATTGTGCTGCCGGAAGGCATGACCTTGAATCCGTCCGCCGCGCAGGGGCTCACCGCATGTACGCCGACTCAGTTCGGCATGAAAACTCGTAATCCGGTCGAATGCCCGGCCAACTCCACGGTGGGCACCGCACAGATCGTCGTTCCCGACCTACCGACACCGTTGGAAGGCAATATCTACCTCGGTGGCGGACCGACGATTGAAAAACCGCCATACAAGCTGTACGTCGACGCCGAGTCATCGGCCTTCGGCATCTCAACTCGGCTGGAAGGCACGGTCGAACCGAACCCTTCCACTGGCAGGCTGACGACCACGTTTGTGAACAACCCTGAACAGCCGTTTACCAGCGTAAAGCTGAACTTTGGCGTCCGGGGCAAAGAACTGTCGCCGATCGCCAACCCGCTCACGTGCGGGACGGCCCTGACGGAAACTAGTTTTGTTCCGTATACGGGCGGCGCGACCAAGACGCCGTCGTCAGCGTTTACGGTCGATAGCAATGGGTCCGGCGGGTCCTGCGGCTCGTCGCTCCCGTTCGCGCTCGGGCAGGTCACCACAAATGCCCCGGCCGGCGGCGGACAGGCAAGCAACTTCACCCTCCGTCTGAAACGTGAAGACGGCCAGCAGTACCTGTCGAGCGTAAGTTCCGACTTGCCGCCTGGCCTTGTGGGCAAGATTCCGGCCGTTCCGCTCTGCCCAGAACCGGCGGCGAGCGTCGGGAATTGCCCAGGGACGAGCGAAATCGGCCAGGTCAGTACGCTCGTGGGCTCCGGATCGACGCCAGTACGCTTTACCGGACCGGTCTTCCTAACCGGCCCGACACACGGCGGCCCCTACGGCATGACGATGGTGGTCAACGCGGCGATCGGGCCGTTCAGCCTCGGCAACGTCGTTGCGCGCGCGGCGATCGAAATCAACCAATTCAGCGGTCGCGTGACCGTCACCGGCGACGTACCGACGATCTGGGCGGGGATACCGCTGCGGCTGAAAGAACTGGTGGTATCGATTAACCGCCAGGGCTTCCTGATCAACCCGACCAACTGCGCAAAGCTCGCGACGGAATCGCGACTGGGCGCTCAGCAGGGTGGTACGCAGAGCGTCTCAACGCCCTACCAGGCGACCGGCTGCAGCTCACTGACGTTCAAGCCTAGCTTCGGCGCCTCGACCGGTGGGAAAACCTCGAAAACCAACGGGGCGTCGCTGATCACCAAACTCAACTTCCACCCGAAGGGGCTGGAATCGAACGTCAAGTCGGTGGTGGTGGCATTGCCGAAAGCATTGCCCTCGCGCACCAGCACGCTCAACAAGGCGTGCCGCGAAGTGGTGTTCAACGCCAATCCGTTCAACTGCCCCTCCAGTTCGCGGGTAGGCAACGCGAGGGTCAAAACGCCGGTGCTGCCGGGACAGATGAGCGGTCCGGCGTACTTCGTCTCGCACGGCGGCGCCAAGTTCCCCGACCTCGACATCGTTCTTACCGGCAACGGCGTACAGATCATCCTGGTCGGGAACACGTTCATCAACGAAAAGACGAACGTCACGACGACCACGTTCGCCATGAACCCCGATGTCCCGTTCACGGGCTTCGAACTGAACCTGCCGTCCGGGCCCAAATCCGCGCTCGGCGCTGTCGGCAACCTGTGCAAGCAGTCGCTGGTGATGCCAACGACGATCACCGGCCAGAACGGGAAGGCGATCAAACAGAACACGCCGATCGCGGTGACTGGTTGCCCGGTGGTCGTGCTGTCGAAGTTCACGCACAACCGCCAAGCGGTCGTGACCGTCAAGGCGCCGGCGGCGGGCCGCGTGAGCGGTAGCGGGGCGCACCTGGGCACGCGCTACAAGCATCCGGGCAAAGCCAAGAAGGTCACGCTCAACCTGCCCCTTACAAAAGGGGTGGATCACCGGTCGATCCGGGTGCGCATCGGCTTCCTTCCGAAGAACAAAAAGGAACACAGCTCAGTGGTCTACACCACGGTCGTCTTCTAACTGGGGGCCGCATCTGGGGGGAGCGAGGGGCGCCGAGAGGCGCCCCTCGTTTACGTGTGCATGACTAACTCGCTCAGATGCGGGTAGTACTTGATCGGTGCTCAGTAGCGGGTGTGTCCGCGGCCATGCGTGGAGCGAGTTTGAAGGGAGGGGAGCGATGATCTGCAAAGCACGTTCGTTTAGGCGCGTGGCGCTGCTGGCGAGTTTGGTGAGCGTGGCGATGCTCAGTGCCGGAGCCCCGGCGTTCGGCGCGTTTGGCGTGAGCAAGTGGGAAGCCGGGACCTGCACCGCTCCTGAATGCAGCATCTCCAACGAAAGCGAATTCTATCGACAGGCCGCCGGCCATCCGCCCGATGGGATCACGGACTTCCGATTCAACACGACGGGGTCGGCGGGATCTGAAGAACCGGAAGGGAACGTCAAGGAAGTTCGCGTCGACATTCCGCCGGGCCTCAGCGTCAATCCATTCGCCACTCCCTTCCAGTGCACCCTCGAACAGCTGGAAAAAACGGCCTGCCCGCCGGAATCTCAAGTGGGCGAAGTCAAGCTGACCGCGCACCTGAACCTGGTCGAACTGCTGGGCCATCCGGTCGGGGCGACGATCACGCCCCCTAATACGCCCGTCTACAACATGGTTCCTCCCTTCGGCCATCCGCTGGAAGCAGCGTTCAAGGTCGCTTTGTTCGAAACGGTCGTACACATAGTCGGCGGCATCGAAACGAGCGGCCCGCATCCCGACTACCACGAGTTCTTCACCATCGAAAACATCCCGACGACTCCAGAGCTAGTCGAGTCGCGCCTGATCTTCTTCGGGACGAAGACCGACGGCAGTCATCTGCCCTTCATCACGATGCCCAGCACTTGCTCTGGGCCGCAGACCACCTACCTGCACGTCGTTTCCTATGGCGGTCAGCAAGAAACCAAGGCATTTACCACGCCCGTAGGCGCTAACGGCTGCGACAAAATCCCGTTCAAGCCGACGGTCAAGGTCGAAACGGCCACGAGTCAGTACGACCGCCCGGACGGCGCGACCGTGAAAGTCGAAGTTCCCCAGAACGCCGATCCCGCCAGCATCGACTCATCGACGCTGAAAGATGCCTACGTGTCGCTGCCGGACGGAATGACGCTGAATCCGGCGGCCGCGAGCGGGTTGCAAGCTTGCAGCGACGACCAGTTCGGCAAGGTGACCAACACCGCGGACGTCTGTCCCGAAGGTTCGCAAATCGGCACCGACACGATCGAAACGCCGGACTTGCCACCCGGTTCGCTTGGCGGCAACGTCTATGTCGGCCAACCGCTTAGCAACGATCCACAGTCCGGCCAGGAGTATCGGATCTTCATCGATGCCGAGTCGCCCAACTACGGCGTTTCGCTTCGACTCGAAGGACACGTCAGCGCCGATCCCACAACAGGCCGTCTCACGACCGCGGTTCTCGAAAACCCGCAGGTCCCCTTCAGCGACTTCATCGTCCGTTTCAATTCCGCCCACAACCCCCTGGCCAACCCGCTCGCCTGCGGGCCTGCAACCACCAACTCAACACTCGTTCCATACAGCGGCAACGCCCCGGCCTTTCCCTCCGAAGCCTTCAACGTCGACTTCGACGGCAAAGGCGCCGCCTGCCCGTCGCCGCTTCCCTTCAGCCTGAACCAGAGCGCGGGCGCCACGCCGACCACCGCCGGCGCCAACCCCACCTTCGCCTTCAAATTGGAACGGCCCGAAGGCCAGCAGTACCTCTCGAAGCTGACGACCACGCTGCCACCCGGGCTGGTCGGCAAGATCCCCGCGATCGAACCGCTGTGCGGCGAACCGCGGGCCGCAAGCGGCGAATGTCCGGCCGGCAGCGAAATCGGCACGGCCGCCGTGAGCGTCGGCTCTGGTCCCACGCCGCTCGGCCTGACGGGGCACGCCTATCTGACCGGCCCCTATGGCGGCCAACCCTATGGCCTCTCCGTCGTCGTCCCCGCCGAAAAAGTCGGTCCGTATGACTACGGCAAGATCGTCACGCGCGCCTCGGTCGGCGTCGAACCCTTCAGCGCTCGCATCGTCGTCGCAAGCCAGCTGCCGACCGTTGTCGGCGGCGCGCCTATCCGCTTGCGCTCGCTGTCGGTAAACGTCACCCGACCCGGCTTCATGCTCAACCCCACCAACTGCGGATCGTTGTTGTTGGAAAGCACGCTGACGTCGACCTTCGGCACGAGCGCCGGCGTGTCGACTCCGTTCCAGGCCAGCGGCTGCTCATCGCTCCCGTTCGGCCCGAAACTGACCGCCTCGACCAAAGCGAAAACCAACCGCACGATCGGCGCCGCCCTGAAAACGAAGATCGTCTTTCCCAAGGGGATGCAGTCGAACATCAAGTCTGTGTTCGTGCAGTTGCCAAGGCAGCTGCCGGCAAGGCTCAGCACACTCAACCTGGCCTGCCGCGAAGCGACGTTCAACGCCAACCCGTTCAGCTGCCCGCCGGGCGCATACGTGGGCACGGTCGTCGTCTCGACGCCCGTGCTGCCCGACAGGCTGATCGGCTCGGCCGTGTTCGTCTCACACGGCGGCGCCGCCTTCCCCGATCTCGACCTGCTGCTCACTGGCGACGGCGTGCACGTGATCCTCGTCGGACACACGAACATCGCCAAAAACATCACCAGCTCGAACTTCGCCTCGCTGCCCGATGTGCCGGTCTCAAGCGTCGAACTGAAGCTGCCGCAGGGCAGGAAATCGGCGCTTGGAGCGGTCGGCAACCTGTGCAAGAAACCACTGTGGATGCCGACCACGCTCACCGGCCAGAACGGCAAGGTGATCCGGCGGAAGACCCGGATCGCCGTCGCCGGCTGTCCGCACAAGCGCAAGCACAAGCACAAACGCCACCATCGAGGCCATCGCTCCCGCCACCGGCACGCCCACCACCGGCGAAGTTAGCGGACGCGAGTCAGCAGATCATCGCGTTCGCCCGTTAGATTGGAGGTGATGGCTTTTTCTTCGATCGATCGGCTGGAGTCGCCCCTACCAGGGGAGGACGCCGTTGCACAGGGTCGTGGTGTGCTCGCGGGCCTGCGTCGGCTGACCCAGCTTGCCGAGGCGCCCGGCGGCGAGCAGGCCGTCTACGCCGCACTGGCGCGCGAGCTGATGAGCGTGCTGGGCGCCGAGGAGGTGCACGTTCATGAGCTGCTTGCCCGTGACGGTCAGGATGTCGTTGTTGTGCATCTACAGCGCGGCGACGGTCGGCTCAGCTACCTGCAGAGCGCGCAGGAGCGCCCGCCCGGGGTCGGTTGGGCGCAGCGCAGCGGCCGCTCGTTCCTGGCGATCGGCCCGCGCGAGCTGAGCGCCAGCGTGCCTCGGCTGGCAAGCGGCGCCCCCGCCGGCGAGCAGGCCCCAAGTTGCGCACTGATCGTGCCGCTCGCGCTTGCCGGAGAGATCGAGACGGTGGTCGTCCTGGTCCGCCGAGCCAGCCTTCCCTACGAGGAGCCGGCGCTCGAGCAGGCCGAGACGCTCGTCGATCACGCCGCCACCGTGCTGGCGCTCGCTCGCGCACGCTCGGAAGCAGGCACCGACTCGGTCGCCGGCTGCATGAACCATCGCGCGATGCGACTGCGCCTGACCGAGGAGATCGGGCGTGCCCAGCGCTCGCGCGGCCGGCTCTCATGCGCGATCGTCGATCTCGACGACTTCAAGCTCGTCAACGACCGCTTCGGCCACCTGGTCGGCGACACGGTGCTGCGTCAGTCGGCTCACGCGCTGATGGGCGAGTTCAGGGCCTTTGACCGCGTCGCTCGCTACGGCGGCGATGAGTTCGTCGTAATCCTGCCGAGCGCCGATCTCGACAGCGCCGTGGTCGCCGGCGAGCGCGCGCTCGAACGTGTACGTGCCGTGAGCCTGCCCGACGGCTCGGCGGTCTCCGCATCGATGGGGGTTGCCCAGTGGAGCGAGCAGATGAGCGTGGATGAGCTGCTGAGCGCCTGCGACGCCGCGCTGTTGCGCGGCAAGCGCGTGGGCAAGGGAGGTGTCACCGGGGCTCGCGACTTCGAGGGCGAGCGATCCCTGACCTCGGCTCGCGCCGGTCAGCCGCCGGAGGGCGAGACGGTGCGCGCGAGCGACCGGCGCATCGTTCCGTTGCCGCCCAGGAGCGCGTGAGCGTGGCCGGCGACAGCTTCGGCGCCAAGGGCATGCTCGATGTGGGCGCCGCGCGGTACGAGATCTTCCGGCTCGATGCGCTGCCGCAGCGCTTCGATGTCGCCCGCCTGCCGGTCACATTGAAGGTGCTGCTGGAGAACCTGCTGCGCACCGAGGGCAACGGCTCGGTCTCCGCGGCGGATATCGAGGCGCTTGCCGGCTGGGACTCGGCCGCTGATCCAAGCGTGGAGATCGCCTTCACGCCCGCCCGCGTCTTGATGCAGGACTTCACCGGCGTCCCGGCTGTGGTCGATCTGGCCGCGATGCGCGATGCGATGGCGGCGATGGGCGGCGATCCGAGCAAGATCAACCCGCTGGTGCCCGCCGAGCTGGTGATCGACCATTCGGTGCAGGTCGATGCGTTTGGCACCCGCGACGCCTTCCGGATCAACGCCGAGCGCGAGTTCGAGCGTAACCAGGAGCGCTACTCGTTCCTGCGCTGGGGCCAGGGTGCCTTTGACGGTTTCGCGGTGGTGCCGCCGGACACGGGCATCGTGCATCAGGTCAACCTCGAGTACCTGGCACGCGTTGTGTTCTCGACTGAGGAGAGCGGCGGTGTGGCCGGATCGCGGGGTGGGCTCCCACAGGCCTACCCCGACACGCTGGTCGGCACCGACTCGCACACGACGATGGTCAACGGTCTGGGCGTGCTCGGCTGGGGCGTTGGCGGTATCGAGGCCGAGGCGGCGATGCTTGGTCAGCCGATGTCGATGCTGATCCCGCAGGTGCTCGGCTTCAAGCTCTCCGGCACGCTGCCTGAGGGCGCGACCGCCACAGACCTCGTGTTGACGGTGACCGAGATGCTGCGGGCGCGTGGCGTCGTGGGCAAGTTCGTCGAGTTCTACGGCGCCGGCCTGGCGGGATTGCCGATAGCAGACCGCGCGACGATCGGCAACATGTCCCCCGAGTTCGGCTCGACCTGCGCGATCTTCCCGATCGACACCGAGACGCTGCGCTACCTGGAGCTCTCCGGCCGTCCGGCAGAGCGGATCGAGCTTGTCGAGGCCTACGCACGCGCGCAGGGTTTGTGGCACGACGAGAACTCTCCGGAGCCGGTCTTCTCCGATCTGGTCGAGCTGGATCTCGGCGAGGTTGTGCCGAGCATCGCCGGGCCCAAGCGCCCGCAGGATCGCGTGGCGCTCAGCGATGCCAAGCAGGCGTTCGGCAAGGCGATACGCGGGCTCGTGCCCGACTATGACTGCCGCGACGAGGCGTCGGCCGAGAGCTTTCCCTCAAGCGACCCGCCGGCCACGGCGGTGCCCGGCGTTAGTGCGCACGCCAGTGCCTACTCGCCCTCTTCGGCCGGCGCAAACGGCGGCGAGTGGGGAGCAGGCTCGGCGGCCACGCGATCTGACACCGGCGTCGAACTGAAGCTCGCCGACGGGACTGAGACCACACTCGATCACGGGCACGTCGTGATCGCCGCGATCACCTCCTGCACGAACACCTCCAACCCGTCGGTGATGATCGGTGCCGGCATCCTCGCCCGCAACGCGCTGACACGTGGACTGGCGAGCAAGCCGTGGGTGAAGACCTCGCTTGCCCCCGGTTCGAAGGTCGTCACCGAATACCTCGACAAGGCGGGCTTGACCGAGTCACTCGAGCAGCTCGGCTTCGACCTCGTCGGCTACGGCTGCACCACCTGCATCGGCAACTCCGGACCATTGCCGCAGGAGGTCTCGCGGGTCGTCGGCGAGCGCGACCTGGCGGTTGTCTCGGTGCTCTCGGGCAATCGCAACTTCGAGGGGCGGATAAACCCCGACGTGAAGATGAACTATCTCGCCTCTCCGCCGCTGGTCGTCGCCTACGCGCTGGCGGGAACGATGGATGTCGATCTCGTCGGCGACCCACTGGGCCAGGACGAGCACGGCCAGGACGTCTACCTGCGCGACATCTGGCCCTCCGAGCAGGAGGTCGCTCAGACGATCGAGCAGGCGATCCACTCCGACATGTTCCGCAAGAGCTACGGCGAGGTGTTCGCCGGCGACGAGCGTTGGAACGGCCTGTCGGTCCCCGAGGGCGACCGTTTCGAGTGGGCGCGGGACTCCACCTACGTGCGCCTGCCGCCCTTCTTCGAGGACATGCCCGCTCAGCCGCAGCCGCTCACCGACATCGATGGTGCGCGCGTGCTGGCGCTGCTCGGCGACAGCGTCACGACCGACCACATCTCCCCGGCCGGATCGATTAAGCGCGACGGCCCGGCCGGCCAGTATCTGCAAGAGCATGGGATCGCCCCGCGCGACTTCAACTCCTACGGCTCGCGCCGCGGCAACCACGAGGTGATGATGCGCGGCACGTTCGCCAACATTCGCCTGCGCAATCAGCTTGCGCCTGGAACAGAGGGGGGCGTGACGCTCCATCTGCCCGACGGGGATCAGATGTCGATCTATGACGCCGCCATGCGCTACCAGGCCGAAGGGGTGCCGCTGGTAGTGATCGGCGGCAAGGAGTATGGCTCGGGCTCCTCGCGCGACTGGGCCGCCAAGGGCACGCGATTGTTGGGCGTGCGAGCCGTGATCGCTGAGAGCTTCGAGCGCATCCACCGCTCCAATCTGATCGGGATGGGCGTGCTGCCGCTGCAGTTCCCCCCCGGCGAGTCGGCCGCCTCGCTTGGCATCGACGCGCGCGAGCCGGTGGCGATCGAAGGCTTCGCCGCGTCTTTGAACGGGGGCGAGCTGCCGACATCGTGCAACGTGCGAGTCGGCGATAAGGCCTTCCAGGCGAAGGTGCGCATCGACACGCCCAAGGAGGCCGACTACTTCCGCCACGGCGGCATCCTCCAGTACGTGCTGCGCGGCCTGCTCGCCTCGTGAGCGGTTTCACGAAGACCCTGCGCGACCTGCTCTCAGCGCGTGGTCCCTCTGGGCATGAGATCGCGCCGGCGGCGGTCTGGACAAAGGCCGCGGAAGCCTTTGGCGCGGAGGTGGGGGTCGATGTGGTCGGGACTCCTTCGGCACGCGTCGCACCGCGCTCGGGGGCGGACGGCGCCGAGGGCGACGGTGAGCGCGCCGGCTACGGTGCAGACGGCGGTGAGCGCAACGGGACGCGGCGTCTGGTCGTGATGGGCCACATCGACGAGATCGGCCTGATCGTCACGCACATAGATGACGAGGGTTACCTGTGGTTTCGCGAGGTCGGCGGCTGGGATGCCCAGATCCTTGTCGGGCAGCGTGTAGTCATCGCCACACGCGAGGGCAGCGTCGTCGGCGTGATCGGCAAGAAGCCGGTACACCTCTTGCGCGATGAGGAGCGCAAGAAAGTCGCCGAGGTGCGCGACCTGCACATCGACATCGGCGCGAAGGACGGTGTGCAGGCGCGCGATCTGGTGAGGATCGGCGACATGGCCGTGATCGACGCCGAACCCGTCGAGCTGCCCAACGGCCGGATCGCCTCACGCGCCCTGGACAATCGCCTCGGCTCGTTCGTGGCGCTTGAGGCCGCGCGACTACTCAGCGAGGCCGGCGGCGCTCAGGATTGGGAGGTGGTCGCTGTGGCCGCCGCGCAGGAGGAGACCACCTTCGGCGGCTCGCGCACCAGCGCCTTCTCGCTCGCGCCCGACGCGGCGATCGTGGTGGACGTCACCCACGCCACCGACGCGCCCGGGATCGAGATCAAGGAATCGGGCAAGCACGAGCTCGGCTCGGGCCCCGTGCTCAGTCGCGGCTCGACGCTTCACCCGCGCCTCTCAGAGCTTCTCTACGAGACGGCAGAGCGCGAGAAGATCGCCTTCACCGTCGAGGCGATCGGGCGCAACACCGGTACCGACGCCGACGCGGTGCACCTGGCGCGCGGAGGCATCCCGACGGCGCTGGTCTCGATCCCGCTGCGCTACATGCACTCGCCCGTCGAGCTGGTGGCGCTCGATGACGTCCACGCGGCCGCGAAGCTGATCGCCGCGGCCGCGCTGTCGTTGGACGCCGATACTTCGTTTGCGCGCTAAGCGGCCAGCGCTCTTTGGTTGGCGCGAACGGCTCCCGATCAGAATCTAACCCGTTGCTTTGATCGTCGTGGGTGTGCCCACTCCTTCCGCTGGCGCGAGAGGCGCTTCTTCTGACTTACTACCGGCTTCGATTGCTTCACTGGCACCCGCTCCGGCCCCAGCGGCCGTACCGTGCTCGAGCAAGAATTGCTTGTACAGGGCGATCGCTTCGTAGGCTTCGCGGATGCGAGCGCTGCCAATCGCCTTTTCCTGTGCCAAGGCCAGAAGCTGCCGATAGGCGGTGATCGAGCCGGCTTCGCTCTGGGCATACATCAGCAGGTCCAGACCGGCTTCGATCCCGCGTCGCGCGGGGTGAGCATGTGCCAGTACCGCCGGTGTCTGCAAGTCGTCGCTGATCGTAAGCGGCTGCACATGGGTCGCCGTCGGCAACTCATCGCGATAGATCTCCGGCGACATCACGGCCGGCAGCGAGGTGCCTGTGAGCGAGGGATAAGCGGCGCTGCTGATCATCACGATCGCATTGGGCTGCGCGCCGCACGCGTGGTAGGCACCGTAGTCGCTTCGTAGCGCGGCTGCGGACCCCGAGATCGTTACCGCCTGTGAATCGGTGCTGGCGAGCGCCCGGCCCAAACCTGGGAAATGCTTGAGGGTAAAGCCGACTCCCGCATACCCGAGCCCGGTTGCAAAGGCGCAGGCTCGCTCTGCCACTACAGTCGCGCTGACGCCGAAGCTGCGACTACCAAGAAACGACCCACTGACGCGAAGGACGTCGGCGACTGGCGCCAGGTCGAGGTTGATCCCGACCGCGTGTAGCGCTATCCCTGCCGCTTGGCCCTGTGCGTGTGCCGTCGCGGTTGAGCCCATCGCCGCAGCGGAGATGCTGGGCGGAGCCCAGTACAGCCGGCGGACCGTTCCACCCTCCTGGTCGGTCATGATCAGTAGCGGCGGGTTGCCCCCTGCCGTCGCCGCGCTTTGCAGTTCCGCTGTCATCGCACGCGTGCTTGCCGGGCCACCGGCGAGGTTGTCGGAGAACAGGATCACTCCGCCGACCTGGCCGGCACGGATACGAGTGAGCAATGTTGCGGACGGCCGTGTCCCCGCAAAGCGGGTGACGATCATCTGGCCGAGCATTCGAGCGAGTGGCGGCGTTCGGATGTGACCGTTGCCGCCGGCGCCCGTGGCCGAACCGGACGGACGAGCGGCCGTGGCCACGGCCGCTCGAGGGGTGCTGGTCGCCAGCGTGTTACTCGCACGGTCGGTAACTGTCGGTATGGATGTTTCGCCACATCCGCCGGCGACCGCGACGCCGGCTAGGCACAATGTGAGTACTGCCGTTTCGAACATCCTTGGCGCGAGCCTCAACATTGCGACCCGCCGCCCATGTGAGCCGATTCCGCGACGGCCCTGAACGTCGCTTCCAATCTGGAGAAGCGTGCGGGCGGGGTCGAGCCGAGCACGGCAAACCCACTCGCACAGCTATTGAAGAAGTAGTCGACACGCTGGTCGCCTTCGACCCGGAATACCCACCTCCACGACTGGGTATCGGCCAAGTCGCCGGGGCCGTAGAACACCTCGCTATAGCCGTTCTGCTTGGTGAGCGCTTCATGTACCGGCGCAGCGTCCTGTTGGAGGCTCCCAGGCGTTGCGGGGGAGGTGTCGATCAAGACAGTGACGCCCGAGTTGGCCGGATCTTGCCACTTGCTCTCTATGTATCCCGACTTGTGTACTTCGTTCTCCACCGTCCTCCAGCCGCTCGGTGTTTCGGCGGAGATGGCTGCGCCGTGGTAGGCGACCAGGCCCATCGTCGAGCCATTGCCGGTGCCTTGCGCCGTGGATGAGGGGGCCTCGACTGAGCCTTCGTTGGAATTGCCGTTCGTGGTGGGGCTGTGCGAGGCGGCCACGCTTCTGACGGTCGGGGCCGCGGACGCGCGCACACCGCTGCCTGCTCGGCTGGTTGCGATCACAAGTACGACGAGGACCCCGGCGACCACGGTGAGCCCCGCGACAGCAGCGGCCACGATCGGCCACGATCGAGCGGGCGTGGAGGGCGGGGATTGTGGATGCTGCGGTTGGACGGGCGGCGGCGGCTGCTGGAAGTCGACCGGTGCTCCGCACTCTTTGCAGAAGCGCGCATGGGCCGGTAGTGGCTCCCCGCAATGGCGGCAAAAGCCGGCGCCGCTCATTTGCCGCTTCCCGTACCCGCGTGCGAGCCGCCCGACGACGTCTTTTCGGGAGCGCTGCCGCCGTTGCCGCCGCTAACTCTTGTTGGCGCGGCATTGCTCGTGCCGCCGTGCCGTTTAGTCGCCGGCGAGTCTGATCGCGGTGGCGCAGAGGGCTCTGACGGAGTGCTCGTGCCCGCGGCGGGCGCGAGCACTCGTTGCCCGGCTGCGCCGCGCTGGGCACGTTCGAGCTCTCGCAGTCCGCTGCGTCTCGCCTTACCGGCTCCCAACCGTCTGGCACGGATAGTCGCCGGTGGTATCACTGGGCCGGTTTCACCCCCGTTCTCGCTCGGTTGGGGCTCGCTTTCGGGGAGCTTCGGCGCCGGCAGCAGGCGCACGTTGGGTTGTTGACGTTCGCGGCGTACCAGCGAGCTGGCGATAGCCGGGATGGCAAATCCGACCACCGCTCCGCACAGCCCGATCCCGGCAAGAGCCCTCCAGCTGAGCTGCGCAGTTCTCACGAGGCGCCGCTGACTGTCGACTGAGTGAGCACTCCGGCGTGGCTCGAGTCGCCGTTGGCCACAAGCAGAATGATCGTCGCGGCTATTCCGAGCAGGACCAACATGAGCGTGATTGCGGCGACTACCGCAAGCGCGTTTACTCCGTCGCGAGCGGGTTGAGCTTGTGCCATCGGCGCCTGTACGTAGATCGGCATCGGCGGTGCGGCGGGAGTGGGCGGCTGGTGGGGCGAGGGCGGTGGGCTGGGCGGCGGTGGGGCAGGTGGAGGTGGTCTCAAGGGCGGCTGAGCTCGTGGTCCCGTCGATTGTTGCTCTGAGCGGCCGTTCAGAGTATGGCTATCGGCTGCGGTCGCGAGTTCAGTGCCGCAGTCGCGGCAGTAGCGCCCGGCGATCGGACCTGAGTCGCAGTTTGGACAGGTTGCGCCCTGTCCGTTCATGCGCTTGTGAGCCTCAACATTGGGGCTCCGCGCTAGCGGCCGCGGCTTGCAGCGTCGCTTGTTGTTGCTGGATGATTGCCGGGCGAGCAGCCGCGTCTACAACCATCGCTACCGTTCCGTTACAGGCGGTGAAGAAGTAGGTGTTGTGTGTCACGTTTGCCGCCGAATAGCTCAGGCGCCAAGCCTGCCGGCCGCCCGGGAAAACGATCGAGGAAACGGGGCTCGCCGACTGGCGTTTGCCGGCCACGGCCTTACGCGCGGTGACGGCGCGAGAATGGGCATTGCCACCGCGAATTGTTTCCGCCACCACGGTCAGCGACGATCCGGCGTGGCTGGGGTCCGCAAACTCGGCTCGTGTTGTCGGCCCGACCGATTGCGCGGTCGCTCGCCAACCGGCCGGGACGGCCAGGCTGAGTTTGTCAGCGCTCACGAGGGCGAACAGGCCAGGCGCCGTCGGAGAAACGGTCGTCGTTCCGTTGGCGGCGAGCAGCGCGAGTGCCTGCTGCCGTGTCACTGCGGCGCTCTTGACGTCCTTCCCAGCCGAACCGCCAACCGCCAACAGCAGACCGACAACGGCCGCCAAGACCACGAAGGCGGCGCCACCCACAAGCACGAATGGAAGCCAGCGCCTTGAGCTCGAGCCTGCCTCGTTCTCGCCCGCGAAAGTCTCGGGCGGGGGCTTCATTGTGCCGGGAGGTGGGGCTTCGGGAGGACCGGAGGTGGGATGGGTGGCGGTACTTGCCGCCATGTCCGGTCGGGAAACAGTAGTGGGCGGATCGGTGGTGCTGGTGGCTGCACGGTGGGTCTTCGCTGCGTCTGTCGTGGTTGTCGCACTCGTGGCCCGCGGCGTGCTCTCGTGCCCCGGGGCGCGAGCGTCGGCGGTGTCACTGGAGCGCTCGAGCTTGGCTCCGCAGTTACTGCAGAACGCGCTCGGCTCGGCTAGCTGTACGCCGCAGTTGTGACAGAACTCTCGGTGCTCACTCATCGATTTCGCCTCCCGCTGGAATTCACAATCGGTCTCTCTACAGTCCTGGCCTGCCGGTTGCCAGCCAGCCGAGCAGCCCTGCCGCGAGACCGATCCCGAACGTCCTCAGGGCTCCCCGCAGTGGATCTGAACTGCGTGTCGGCGGTCTAGTCAAGCGTCGCGGTACCGGCCCTTCGTGGACACATACGTAGCGCCCGTCATGCCATCCATAGAGGGCTGCCTGACGATGGCGTGAGTCGAATACGAAGCCGAACTGGTTCGGGCGGGCGAACAATTCGCTGGCAGCCATCAGCTCCGCGCTGTCAAGCGAGGTGTCGGGACCGGGGCGGCTCACCCACCAGCCGACGATGTCAAGCCCCGAGTAATAGCGAGCCATCGTTGAGTGGATGTATGCCCACGCCTCGTGATTCAGTTGTGCGTGCTCGGGAAAACGAGCGGTGCTCGCCGGGATCATGGCGGCGATCCTTGCCGGCATCTGTGTACGCGACGGAGCGCCCACCAGTACGCCGATGATCTCAGCGCCGGGCTGGCTGAAGGCCGCCTCATATAGAGCTTGCAGCACCCCCTCATCCCAATCGGGTCCGCCCGGCGCGGTCGTTGCGAGACCGCGCTCGAGTCGGCTCGAGCGCTCAGCCGCCACTGCAGTAGATCGTGTTGGCAAAGCAGGCGCCCTGGTTCAGGCCTTGGCTGAATCCCTGGGTTTCGCCGGCGGTCCGCCCGGTCAGATTGCCTTCGTTGTAGCCCTGTTCGTGGCCGTGTTCAAACCCACTTTCCTGGCCGCTTCTGAATCCTTCGCTTCGCCCTTCTTCACGTGCGGTGTGTCGTGCTGAGGCAACCGCTCGTGACTCGGACTGCCTGAGCACCAGGCTCTGGTGGTCGAGCGCCTGCTGCTCGGCGATCTGGTCGGCCTGTGACTGCTGGGTGATCTTGCTCTGAACCGATTCGTTTGACAGGCGCGTGCCGCGCCCGATAAAGAAGCCGACCAACAACATCGCCACGATCCCCAAGGCGACGGCGCCGCTGATCCCGATCCAAAAGCCGGTCGATCGGCCTTCCGGTGGCAGCGGTGGCACCGTGCTCGGGTGCATCGGTGGGCCGTAATAGGCCGGGTAGTGGGAGTAGCCGGGAGCCAACGGCGGCGGACCGCCGACTCCAGGGCCTGGAAGTTGAGGGTACTCCTGTGTGCTCATGTCCCCTACCTATTCCTTGGTGTCATTCGTATCAGTCGCACGTTCAGAGATCAGAGTTCGTTCGCGTCCATGGTATTTCGTGCATAAACGTACTATAAGTTCGTTCGGTCAGCAGAAATTCGCCCAGGTCGGAACGACGGGCGCGGTAAACCACGAAGATGGAGGCGACTCGTGAGTCAGGGGGATCAGGGCCAGGAGACCTGCGCGAGCTGCGGCGCCGATTTGCGCAAGGAGGATCGCTTCTGCCGTAGTTGTGGCGCGCAGCGGGCGCACGCTGAGAAGCAGGCGTCTTCCTCCACTCCCGCGGAGGCCGCTGCTCAGCCGACGCAGCCATTGAGCGGACCCTCAAACGGTCCGGCTGGCTCAGAATCGACAGATCCGTCGCCGCAAGGGCCGATGGCCGGGTACGGACACCCGAGCTATCCGACGCCGCAGGCCGGATACCCACAGCAGCCAGGGGCGCCCGCAGGCTATGCCGCGCAGCCGTGGCCGTCCCCGCCCGGCTACGTGACCCAACCGCCGGGCGGCCCACCGCCTCCCGGCTACGCGATGCAGCCGACTGCGGGCGTGCCGCCTGGATCAAGCGGATCAGGATCAGACAAAGCCGCCTGGGTTGTGGCAGGTGTCGCGGTCGCTGTCCTGGCGCTCATCGGGATCGGTGTCGGGGTCTACTTCGCGGCTTCAACCGGCGGTGGCGAACAAGCGCGTCTGCTGAGCTCGCCAGCGCCGTCGAGCGTCGCGGAGAGCGTCTCCCCGTCTACCCCATCCTCGGGGAACTCCGGCGGTGCTGGTGGCTCGGTGTCCGCCGGCACAGGTCGTTTGTCCGGTGGTCGAACAGGGATTGAGAGCTCTGGTACATCGGCGCAACCGCGCGCAAACATCTCCCAAAGCACCGAAAAGCAGTCTGTTGCGGACACGATTCAAAGGCACTTTTCGTTGATTCAGGAGCATCAATTCTCGGCCGCTTACGCGATGCTGGCACCGAGTCTGCAAAGCGGTGAATCTGCGTGGGTCCAATCCCACCGCGAAGACGGGATCTACCAGGTGTCGGTCGCCGTCGACGCCAAGCTGAACTCTGCAGACGCAGCCACCGCGACGATTGTGAAAATGCAGACCCTGGACGGCCATGGTTGCAAGAGCTGGACGGGTAGCTGGGGACTCAGCAAGATAGGTGGACAGTGGCGAATCTCAGAATCGAATCTGTCCTTCACCTCGTGCAAAGGATGAGTGGCGGAACGATCGCCGGGCAAGCGGTTCGCTCCGCCACAAGACGCGCTAAGCGCTCGCGCCCTCCAGCTCGGTCATCGCGTTGATCTCATAGGCCGCGCCAGGCGCCCCGCCCAGGGCGAGCATCTCGATGCCCTCCGGACCGGCGAACACCTTGCGCTTGGGGGCGGGGCCGACGCGCACGAACACACCGGGATCCAGGTCCACGCGCTCGCCCTCGATCTCGATCCAGCCCGAGCCTTTGAGGGCGAGGAAGACCTCCTCCTGGCCGCTCTCGGCATGGTCGTGCAGGGGATAGTCCTTGTAGTCGGCGGGCATCCTGATCACCTGCATGCCAAACGAAGTGACTCCCAGCTCGGCGCGTGCCTTCACGAAGCCGCCACCGAAGGCGGCCTCCATGTCTTTGACGTGCTTGACCGTGTAATCGCTCATGTGCTTGCTCCTGTCTGCATGGGTTGGATGTTGTCAGACAACTATTCGCCGATAGCCGCGCCGGTAGGCGCGGCAACACCGCTTGGACGCAGCACCGGTTCGTCGGTCGGCATGATGATTCCCAGCTGGCGCGACTGGGCGAGCACCGTGCCGTCCGCCGCCCAGATGACGCCGTCCTCCTCGAACAGCCCGTCGTGCAGCAGCTGTGTCTGGAAGATCCCCAGACACAGGGCGGCCGGATCGACGTCGGCCTCCTCGATCGGCTGGCGGAAGTGAATCGTCAGGTCGACTGTGGGGGAGATGGCGGGAACGTCGAGCGCTATGAACGACGGCGGGAACCAGGCGTCGCAGAACAGCGCCAGTGCAACCGCGTCGATCGGTCGCGGCTCCGGCAGGCCGGTCCAGCCGCCGACCTTCATCGGCGCTCCGCTGCCGGCGAACGGCACGGCGCCGACGCGTGGCTGCATGACCAGATGGCGGGTGAACTCGGGCGCCCCGTCGAAGAGCTTGGGAGTGGAGCGCCGCTCGGCGTCGGGCGGCGCGAGGTCAGGCATCGGCAGTTCGTCCGCACCGGGCGAGCTCCACGGCACCGAGAAGGCCGCGAGCGCGAGCGCCGTGGTCTTGCCGCCCTGGATCATGCGGGCCGAGAGTGTGCTGAGCGAGCGTCCTTGGCGCTCGAGCGTCGTCTCGATCTCGATCGGCCCCGGCTCGGGCGCCCGTGTGTAGTGGATCGTCAGCGAGCGGGGCGTGCGCGACTGATCATCGACGGCCTCGATCAACGCTCGCAGCAGCATCGCCGCGATGTAGCCGCCGTGGGGTCCACGCCCGGCCCGCCAACCGCTGGCCACGTGGGCTTCGAACCGCCCCTCGCCGAGGGCGGCTACAGCAGTGTCGCGGTCGAACACCGTGTCCATCGAGGGCGAGCATATCGGACTGGCTGACTAGCCAGTCAGTTTCTTGCCAGGCGCTTGTAGGAGATGCGGTGCGGACGATCGGCCGCCGCTCCCAGGCGTGCGCGGCGGGCCTCCTCGTAAGCCTCGAAGTTGCCCTCAAACCACGTCACCTGCGAGTCACCCTCAAAGGCGAGCACATGGGTGGCGATCCGGTCGAGGAACCAGCGGTCGTGGGAGATCACGACGGCGCAGCCGGGGAAGGCGAGCAGCGCTTCCTCAAGCGCACGCAGGGTGTCCACGTCCAGATCGTTTGTGGGCTCGTCGAGCAGCAGCACGTTGCCGCCCGAGCGCAGCAGCTTGGCCAGGTGCACGCGGTTGCGCTCGCCGCCGGAGAGCTTTGAGATCTTCTTCTGCTGATCTGAGCCCTTGAAGTTGAATCCGGCCGTGTACTGGCGCGAGTTGACTTCGCGCTCGCCCACCATCAGGTGCTCGTGCCCATCTGAGATCTCCTCCCACACGGTCTTGTTTGGGTCCAGCGCATCGCGTGACTGGTCGACGTAGGCCAGCTGCACGGAATCGCCCAGCTCCAGCTTGCCCTGGTCGGGCTGCTCCTCGCCGACGATCATCCGAAACAGCGTCGTCTTGCCGGCGCCGTTGGGGCCGATCACGCCGACGATGCCCGCGCGGGGCAGGTCGAAAGAGAGCGACTCGATCAGCAGCCGCTCACCGAACCCCTTGCTCAGCTCCTCGGCGGCGAGCACCTTCTCGCCCAGGCGCGGCCCCGGCGGGATGTGGATCTGCACCTCGTCGAGCTTTACGTTGCGCTCCTCGGCGACCAGCTCCTCGTAGCGCGCCAGGCGAGCCTTTGACTTCGTGCGCCGCCCCTTCGGGTTGGTGCGCACCCATTCCAGCTCAGCGGCGATCGTGCGCTGACGCCCCTTCTCAGAACGCTCCTCTTGCGCAAGGCGCTGCTGCTTCTGCTCGAGCCAGGAGGAGTAGTTGCCCTCATAGGGGATGCCCTTGCCGCGGTCGAGCTCGAGGATCCAGCCGGCGACGTTGTCAAGGAAATAGCGGTCGTGGGTGACCGCCACCACGGCTCCCTTGTACTCGGCGAGGTGCTGCTCCAGCCAGTCCACCGACTCGGCGTCGAGATGGTTGGTGGGCTCGTCGAGCAGCAGCAGGTCGGGCGCGCTGAGCAGCAGCCGGCAGAGCGCTACGCGGCGACGCTCGCCGCCTGAGAGCGCCGAGACCTCAGCGTCCGGTGGCGGCAGGCGCAGGGCGTCCATCGCGTACTCAAGCTGCGTGTCGAGGTTCCAAGCATCTGCCGCTTCGATCTTGGCCTGGACGGAGGCGAACTCGTCGGCTACCTGATCGGAGTACTCGGCCGTCAGATCGTTGAAGCGATCGAGCAGCGCCCGCGTGGCGGCGACGGCCTCTTCGACGTTGCCCTTGACGTCCTTTGACTCGTCAAGCGCCGGCTCCTGCTCGAGCATGCCGACGCTCGCCCCGGGCGCGAGCATCGCTTCGCCGCGATAGTCCTCGTCCAGCCCGGCCATGATTCGCAGTAGCGTGGACTTGCCGGCGCCGTTGTAGCCGAGCACGCCGATCTTCGCGCCCGGGTAAAAGGCGAGCGTGATGTCGTTCAGGACCGTCTTGTCCGGCGGGTGCAGCTTGGAGAGCCGGTGCATCGTGAAGATGTATTGCGAGGACATGCCAGCGCAGGATAGGGGCTAACGTTTGTGTGCCCATGCCCGGCGTGATTCTTGACATCGAGCAGCAGATGCTCCTGCTGGAGATCGAGCCCCCCTTCGACAAGCGAGCGGTCCAACTGGCCCGGCGGCGGATGGCCAAGCGCTGGCACCCGGACATCGCTCCGCCCGGCAAGCAGTACGAGCACGAGCGCCATTTGAAGGCGATCAACGAGGCGGCCGACCACCTGGAGCGGATGGCCGAAACCTCGCGCGGCGGCAAGGTTTCGCGCACCGCCGTGAAGGTCAGCGCAGCCGCCGCTCGTCAGGCGCGCGAGGAGGCCGGCAGGCGTGCCTACGAGGCCGAGCAGCGCGCCCGCGAGTCGGCTGCGGATCGTGCCAAGAACGACCCGTTCGGCAGTCGTGTTCCCGACCATTCGGTGGTCCATCGCTACGCCCGCTGCAGCTCCTACCCGGAGTGGGGCGTGGGCACCGTCGAAGGCATCTACTTCACCGGTGACAGCGAAGAGGACAAGGACGTGCAGCAGTGGGCGCGCGTGAAGTTCTCCCATGGCGTGCGCACCGTCCCGGCCGGCAGCATGAAGTTCGTGGACTTCTCAAAGCCCGATCCGGCCGGCGAGCGCGTCGAGCGCTTCATGACGGCCGCGCAGAGGGCGATGGCCGAAGGCGAGTACGACTTGGCCGCACAGCGCTTGGTCTACGCGCGTGACGCCGAACCGAAGAACGTCGGCGTGCTGCGCTTGATGACGCTGGCTTTTTGGCAGGCCGGCAAGCTCGATGCCGCCGCGCGCTCGGTACGCGACTGGGCGCGCGCCGACGGCGATCGACCGGCCGCGCATCGGTTCGCCGCCCGTATTTATGAGGACAT
The DNA here is from genome assembly GCA_050696495.1 of Solirubrobacteraceae bacterium. Classification (GTDB taxonomy): domain Bacteria; phylum Actinomycetota; class Thermoleophilia; order Solirubrobacterales; family Solirubrobacteraceae; genus Palsa-744. The sequence goes on along the minus strand of JBOGXY010000132.1, from coordinate 21,385 downwards.
GGGCGCGATCGATCTGGCCGAGGAGGCCGCCGAGCGCGCCGCCGAGCGCGGCCCGAGCGACGCCGGCGCCTGGGAGCGCTTGGGCCGCTTGAGGCTTCAGCTGCTCGATCGCGAGGGCTCGCTGCACGCTTTTGAGCAGGCGCTCGGCCTCGGAGCGGGCCGGCGAGTGCACGACCTGGTGGCGCAGGCGCTTGCGCTGGAGCCGCGCTTGCGCCAGACGGCGTAGTCGCCAGCTGGAGTTGGCGTCGAGTCCAGTCGCTTACCGTCTCTATTCAGTGCACTTCGAGCATCTTCTCGACGGCGGCGATGTAGTCATCGGCCCCGGTCACGATCTTCTCCGCCTCGTCGACGGTCGGCGTGATCGCCTCATAGTCCCCCTTCTCGCGAGCGTCCTGGGCTGCCTGGGCAAGCGTGTGAAGATGCTGGTCGAAGGCGCCCGTAGTGACGTATCGATCATGGAAGAGATGCCAAGTTCCACTGTGCGTGCGCGCGTGTTCGTCGTGCTCGGACAGAGCGGCGCGGGCCGCGTAGAGCATTGCGTAGTAGGCGGCGCTGACGGCGCCCTCGAGATGCCCAGACGCGAGGACCTCTCGCGCCATCGCCGCGCGGTCGTGCGCCTGATCCATGAACTCCTCTGAGCGGGGACTCATTACAGGCCGTTCCCGTACAGAACGATCTTGTCACGGTCGACCTCCTGAATGAAGAAGGAGCGAATGTCGCGGCGCCCTTGAAGCCAGTCGCGCTCTGCAATGAAGAACGAGTACCACACAGGACTGACACCCTCAGCTTTGGCGAGATTGTTGAGCAGCTCGATCACCCTCATCCCATAGCGCGAGGAGCCACCATCGGCGATGACCAGCAGGTCGATGTCGGACTCGGAGTGCGGCGTCTCGCCGCGGGCGCGCGAGCCGTACAGCCAGATCGCGTGCAGATCCGAACCGAGTTCCTCGCGCAGGGTGTCAACAAGGCGCTCCACAACGCGTCGCTCTATTGGGGAGAGCGAGGCAGGATCCAGGTTGTTGGCGATCTGCGTGCTCACTGAATCTGAGGATAGGCGAGTCGTCTGATGGGATTGCGACAGCGTGCCCTTACAAGCGGCTTGGCAGTCGGGCAATCAGCTGTACGCGATCTCCGAGCACGGCGAAACGTTCGGCCGCTCAGGCCACGGCGCGCAGGTGGCGGTAAGGCTCCCCATCGCCGCCTGCAAGCTCCCGCGCCAATGCATCCACGACTGCCTCGTCCTCTTCGGGGTGGCCGTCGGTAACGGCCCCGATCACCGCGCGCTTGCGGTCGAGCAGGGTGGCGATCGTCTCGTCGATCGTGCCGGCCGCCAGCAGATACCAGGCATTGACGGAGTCCTGCTGGCCGATGCGGTGGCAGCGATCCTCGGCCTGATCGTGCTTGGCGGGCGTCCAGTCGAGCTCTAGGAAAGCGACGTTGGATGCCCTGGTGAGCGTCAGTCCCTGGCCGGCGACGGCCAGGGAGCAGACGATCAGCTGTGCGTCGGTTCCGCCATCGGCGGTTTCTTGGAAGCGGCGCACGGAGGCGTCGCGGGCCTTGTGGCTGTCCTTGCCGAGCACGTGCAGGGCGTGCGGGAAGCGCTCGACGATCGCCTGCTGGATCTCGCGGTGGCTGGCGAACACGACCAGCCGCTCGCCGGAGGAGAGGAAGTCGTGGATCCAGGCAAGCGCCGCGTGCAGCTTGCCGCGCGCCGCGAGCTTCTTCAGTGCCCCCAGCCGTACCAGTCGCTCCGCGCGCAGCGCCGCGGCGACCTTTGCGTCGAGCTCGGCCAGGTCGAGTGGGTGCGATCGCAGCCAGGCGATCACGTCGCGCTCGGCCAGCCGGTACTCGCCCTCGTTGTCCAACTCGATCGGCACGACGCTGCGCGTCTTGGCCGGCAGCTGCGGCAGCACCTCGCTCTTCAGGCGGCGCACGAAGCAGCGGGCGCGTAGATGCCAGTGCAGCCGCTGGTGGGCGTCGGCGCCCTTGAAGCGCTCGCCGAACTTGGCACCCGAGCCGAAGTCGCCGAGCCGGCCGATGATGCGCAACTGGGAGATCAGCTCGTTTGGCCGGTTCATCACCGGCGTTCCGGTCAGCGCCAGCACAAGTCCGTTAACGGGCACGGCGGCCGCCAGGCGGGTGGCCGCCTGGGTGCGCTTTGCGGCGCCGTTCTTGCAGTAGTGCGACTCGTCGAGCACCAGCGCGCGCGGTGAGGGCCGAGCGAGTTCGCGCTCGCGCGCCGCGAGGATGTCGTAATTGACGACGGTGATGTCCGCGCGCGCAAGGCCCCCCTTACGGTTCGAGCCAGGACCCTCGCCGGGCGCGACGGCTGCCACGTCCTTCTCGCCACCCGTGTTGCTGGAAGCGGCGCTGCCCGCACCCCCCGTGCCGCTCAATGCCCGGGCGCTGCGATGCGGTAGCCAGCGTTCGATCTCGCGCATCCAGTTGAGCTTCAGGCTCGCCGGGCAGACGATCACGGCGGGGTAGGCGCCGTCGGCCTCGATCGCGGCGAGCGCCTCGATCGTCTTGCCGAGCCCCTGCTCGTCGGCCAGGAAGGCGCGGCGCTGGGAGAGCAGGTACTTGACCCCCGCGCGCTGGAAGGGCTTCAGCTCGCCGCCCAGTCCCGGCACGTCGAGTGGCGCGTCGGTCGCCGCGGAGAGCTCGACAAGCCCGGCGGCATGGGCGTGCTCCTCGCGGATGCGTTGCAGCTCGAGCAGCGCGTCGGGCTCGATCCATACCTCGTATTCGCCCAGCAGCGCGTCGAGCTCACGCACGCAAAAGGGGTCGGCACGCAGCGATGGCGTCGCTCCGCGGTAGGCGGCCGTGGCACCCGGAATCTCCGCGAAGGCCTGCAGTGCGCGGTGGTCGTGGCCGGAGGCCAGCAGGAATGTCGGGCTCTGCAGGCCGATCGACAGTTCCAGTACGGCGGCCGGGGCCGGGCGGCCTTGCTCGAGCGCGGCTACGCAGCGTCGCGCTCCGGCGCTTGTGAACGCCCGTAGGTGCGCCTGGATCGTGCGCCAGGACTCAAGTGTGAGCGGCAGGCTGGCGCCGCCCGGCGCGGTGGCTGCCATTTCACGTAGCTCGCTCGGCAGGTGTGCTCGCTCGCCGAGCAGTAGGAACACCGGCTCGCTCGCGGGCCCGTCGACGTCGATCGTGCCGTGCCAGCGTGGTTGTCTGACGGGCCGGGCGGCTTCGATGTCAGCCGCGTCGCCGCTGTAGTTCTCGCCGAGGGTCGACGCTATCCCACTGGCGCCGGCGCCGCCGAGTGAGCGGGGTTCGGCGTGGCGGCGTCCCAGCTCGGTCAGCGCGTGCTCGGCGTCCTCGCTGAGTAGCGCCTCGCCCTCGCACGTGCCAAGTTCGCCCACGAGTTGTGCTGTGTATTCATCCAGAGGGATCAGCCCGCGCTGGAGTACCGGCAGCCTCACGGCGCCGGGGTGTTCGAGCAGACAGGAGGCGATCGCCGGAGCGGTGTCGGTGGCGAAGGTCAGCCACCAGTCCTCGTTCGGCCGCGCCAGGTCGAGCAGCACCTCCTGGTTGCGGCGTCTACGCCTGCGACGCTCCAGCGCCCGCGCCAGCGGCTCGCTGACCTGTGGTGGTTCGCGCAGATTGGCGAACAACACCGTCAGCGCCTGCGCGCGGTCGGGGTCGAGCGGGACGATCCAGGCTCGCCGCACCGGATCCCAACGGCGACCGGGCAGCGTGCGCAGCAGTTTGCGCAGACGGTCGTCGTAGGGGAAGCGCAGAACGGCCTCGTCGTGCTCGAGCGATGCGTGCAGGACCCCGTTCATTGACCTACGAACGATACGCGTTCGCGGGGATGCCCTTACGTCTATCCCAGAATGTTCACGGCGCGCGAGACGATCAACCCGATCGTCACCAGCGATACGAGCGACTGCACACCCATCGTGCTCTTGGCGGCCGCCGTCAGCGGCATCGTGTCGGTCGGCGAGAAGGCGGTTGCGTTGGTCAGCGACACGTACAGGTAGTCGATGAACTGTGGGCGCCAGTGGATTGGCTCGATGCGATCGTCGCTCATCTGTGGGAACAGGAAGTCGGGCGCTCGGTCGCGCCCGGCGGCCCGCTTGCCGGGACCCCCGCGGTCCATCTCCCAGTACCAGAGGGCGAAGATCAGGAAGTTAGTCAGCCAGATCAGCATTCCCGAGATGATCAGCTCGCGGCCTTCGCTTTTGGGGGTGGTGCTCGTGTGGTGCAGCAGGTGGTGGGTCAGCGCGGCGAGCGAGTAGATGTTGGCGGCGCTCACGAACGCCGTCAGCCCGATCGCCACCCGTCGACGGCGCGGGTGCTCGTGCTCGAGCTGGCGCGGGGTGGCGAGGAACATGCCGATGAACAGCACCGCCTCGAGCCCCGGCACCAGCCATACCGGCCCCGCGGTGAGTCTTGGCGGCAGCCCCAATTGCAGCGCGATCGCCGCGGCGATCGTCAGCTGAACAGGCCAGAACGGCTCACCCGCCGCAGGCGGCGGGTAGGGACGCCCAGGTTGACGGGTTGCCTGCGATGCCACGTCGCAGAGGGTACGTTCCGACTCGGCGGCGCAAGGCCTCGTGGCGGTTCGTCGGCCCAATCCCGCGCGGGGGGCGCCAGGCAACCGCTAGCCTGAGAGAAGTGGGAATCGAGAGTCCCGTCCACCTGCTGTTCCTGGCCGCCGTCGCCCTTGTCGTGCTTGGCCCCAAGCGCCTGCCCGAGCTGGCGCGTGCGCTCGGCAAGGGCGTGCGCGAGTTTCGCGAGGCGATCGACTCGGAGTCTCATCACGACGAGCATGAGCACAAGCCCGACTGACGCCTGCGGCCAAGATCCTCGCTGAACGCGGGGTCGAGCCCTCTGGCGGTCCGCCCCAGCGGATACCGTCCGGCGGTGCGCTTGATCGTCGCCCGCTGCCAGGTCTCCTACGTCGGCCGCACGACGACGGTCCTCTCCGAGGCCGTGCGCCTGTTGATGTGCAAGGGCGACGGCACTTTCATGGTATGGGCCGACGGCGGTTCGCCGAACGTCAAGCCGCTGAATTGGATGACGCCTCCGACTGTGTGGGAAGAGGAGCACGATGAGAACGGCAAGCTGGAGCGCCTGATCGTGCGTACCCTAAAGGGCACAGGCAAGCACGCCGCCGACGAGCGCTTGGAGATCGAGCTGGCCGAGGTGCTGACCGACGTCGAGCATGAGCTGGACGTGCTGGCCCCGCTTGAAAAGGAGGGCCTGGAGCGCGAAATGCAAGAACTGCTGGCGGCGGCCCCGCACTGGTGCGGCGAGGGCTTTCGCCTCATCCGCCGCGAGTGGCCGACCGACGTCGGCCCCGTCGATCTGATGTGCCGCGACGAGCAGGACGAATGGGTGGCGGTGGAGATCAAGCGCGTGGCCACGATGGACTCCGTGCGCCAGCTGGAGGGCTACCTGGAGCGCATTCGCCTGGACCCCGCGATGGCTGCATGCCGCGGCGTGCTCGTGGCCAAGTGGATCAAGCCGCAGGCGCGAGTGATGGCCGAGGCGCGCGGCATCGCCTGTGTCGAGGTGGACGTCGAAGTCCTGCGCGGCAACCGCGAGCCCGAGCTGCGCCTGTTTGCGGCGTAGGCCGGCGGAGCGCCTGCCGGGCGACGCGGCCGGCGCGCGGGGGGCTACGCTTCGCGGCGATGACCGACGAGTCTCCAGTACTCACCGAGCGGCGGGAGGGCGTTCTGCTGATCACGCTCAACCGTCCCGATGCGCGCAATGCCGTCAACCTGGCGGTGGCGGAAGGCATCGCGGCTGCTCTGGACGAGCTCGACGGCGCTGATGATCTGTCGGTCGGCGTGCTCACCGGCGCGGGCAAGGGCTTTTGCGCCGGCATGGACCTGAAGGCCTTCGTCTCCGGTCAGCGCCCGTGGGTGGGCGATCGCGGCTTCGCCGGCATCGTGCGGCGCTCGTCGGTCAAGCCGCTGATCGCGGCGATCGAGGGCTTTGCCGTCGCCGGAGGCCTGGAGATCGCGCTCGCTTGCGACCTGATCGTCGCCGCGCGTGGGGCCAAGCTCGGGGTCCCTGAGGTCAAGCGCTCGCTGGTTGCGGCCGGGGGCGCGTTGCTGCGCCTACCGCGCAGAATCCCCTATCACGCCGCGATGGAGCTGGCGCTCACCGGCGATCCGATCTCAGCCGAGCGGGCCGCCGAGCTGGGTTTGGTCAACCGGCTGGCCGAGCCGGGTGGCGCTGTGGAGGCGGCGCTGGCGCTTGCGGCGCAGATCGCCGTCAACGCTCCGCTGGCGCTGATCGCCTCCAAGCGCATCGTGCAAGAGCAGCACGACTGGTCGGCGCAGGAGATGTGGGAGGAGCAGAGCAAGATCTCCGACCCGGTGTTCGTCTCCGAGGACGCCCGCGAGGGCGCGACCGCCTTCGCCGAGAAGCGCCCGCCGGTCTGGCGCGGACGCTAGCCGCGCATCTGCCGCTTACGTTTGCGTTGGCGCATCACGTTGCGAAAACGCCGCCACAGGGCCGCCATCGCTAACGATCTCCCGGGAGCTTTTTCGGGTACTGGGAGACCGGCACGTCGAGGCTGAGCGCGGTGCGCACGATGCGGCTCTGCTCTGAGATGTGGGCGGCCGGGTAACCCTCGCCGGGGCTCGCGCGCTCGGGGCGCCCGACATAGCCGAAGCGGATGCCTTCGGGCATGATCTGCATCAAGCGCGGGAACATGTGGGCGCGCGCGCCCATGTTGCGCGGCTCCTCCTGCACCCAGACGACGTCCTTGAGGTTCGGATAGCGCCCGATCAGCTCGCGGATGTTGCGCTCGGGGAACGGATAGAGCAGCTCCACGCGCCCGATCGCAACGCTCGAGTTCTCCCGGCGCTGTGAGTGACCGGCCAGGTCGTAGTAGATCTTGCCCGTGCACAGCACCAGCCGGGTGACCTGCTCGTCCTCGACGCCCGGCTCGGCCAGTACCGGTTCAAAGCGCGTGCCCTCGGCCATCTCAGCGACGGTGTTGGTCGCCTGCGGTAGCCGCAGCAGCGACTTCGGTGTCATGATCACAAGCGGGCGCTGCTTGGCGATCATCGCCTGGCGACGCAGCAGGTGGAAGTACTGGGCGGGTGTCGTCAGGTTGGCCACACGGATGTTGCCCTCCGCCGCCAGCGCGAGGAAGCGCTCGAGCCGCGCCGAGGAGTGCTCGGGGCCGGAGCCCTCGTAGCCATGGGGCAAAAGCAGCGTCAGCCGCGATGTCTGCCCCCACTTGGCAAGCCCCGAGGTGATGAACTGATCGACGATCACCTGCGCGGAGTTGACGAAGTCGCCGAACTGAGCCTCCCACAGCACGAGCGTCTCCGGCGCCTCCTGGGAGTAGCCGTACTCAAAGCCCATGCAGGCAAGCTCGGAGAGCGGACTGTTGTGCAGCTCCATCGGCGCGAGCGCCTGCGGGATGCTCTGGATCGGGCAGAAAGCCTGCCCGGTCTTGGCGTCGTGCAGGACGAGGTGGCGCTGGGAGAAGGTTCCTCGCTCGGTGTCCTGGCCGGTCAGACGCACGGGCGTGCCCTCGCACAGCAGTGAGGCGAACGCCAGCCCCTCGGCGTGCGCCCAGTCGATGTGCGCCTCGCTGGTCTCGATGTCAAGCGCCGCGCGGCGACGCTCCAGTTGCTTGAGCAGCTTCGGGTGCACGGTGAACTGCTCGGGCGTGCGCAGCAGGTCGAGCCCCAGCTCGCGCAGTCGCTCGGCCGGCACGGATGTGTCGACTTCCGGGCTCGGCGAGCGGTCGAGCTGATACTCGCCGGTCGCCTGCTCGCCGGTGTCGTGCTCGGAAGTCGCGGCGATCCGCGCCTTCAGCCGCTGATGCAGCAGCGTCAGGTTGTCCCACACCTCCTGCCCGAGCCGCTCGACCTCGGCGCGGCTGACGACGCCGTCGGAGATCAACTGATCGGACCACAGTTCGTACACACGCTTCTTGGCCTTGATCGCCGCGTACATCTCCGGCTGGGTGTAGGCGGGCTCATCGGACTCGTTGTGCCCGAAGCGCCGGTAGCCGATCAGGTCGATCAGCACGTCGTGCCCGAACTCCTGGCGGAAGGCGAAGGCAAGGCGCACAGCGCTCATGCAGGCCGCCACATCGTCGGCGTTGACATGGATGATCGGCACGTCAAAGCCCTTGGCCAGATCCGATGCCCAGCGCGTGGAGCGTGCGTCGTCGGGGTCGGTCGTGAAGCCGATCTGGTTGTTCATGATCAGGTGCACGGTGCCGCCGACCTGGTAGCCGTCGAGCGCCTGCAGGTTGAGCGTCTCGGCCACGACCCCCTGCGCCGGGAAGGATGCGTCGCCGTGGATGACGATCGGCACCGCGGCGTTGGTGTCCTGATGCGCGCGCGGCCCGGTGCGCGTCGTCTGCGCCGCGCGCGTGGCGCCCTCGACGACCGGCGAGACGTACTCCAGGTGGCTGGGGTTTGACTCCAGGTTGACGCGGATGGTGGCGCCGTCGGGCAACGCGTAGGAGCCCTGCGTGCCGTGGTGGTACTTGACGTCGCCCGTGCCGCCTTGGGGGATGGTGGTAACCGCCTCGAGCGTCGAGGCCCCCTCGAACTCGGCGAAGATTTCGTCGTAGGGCCGACCGAGGTTGTGGGCGAGCACGTTCAACCGCCCGCGGTGGGCCATGCCGACGACCACCTCCTGTCCGCCGCGGCCGGCTGAGAGCTGGATCAGCTCGTCGAGCATCGGCACGGTCATGTCCAGCCCCTCGATCGAGAACTGGTGCTGGCCGAGGTAGGCCTTGTGCATGAAGCGCTCGAGCGCATCGACCTCGATCAGCCGCTTCAGGAGCGCCTTGCGCTCATCGGCGCTGAGCGGCTCGCGGAAGGCGCCGGACTCGATCTGCTCGCGCAGCCACACGCGCTGGCGGTGCGAGGAGATGTGCTCGATCTCATAGGCGATCGTGCCGCAGTAGGTCTGGCGTAGATAGGGAAGCGCCTCGGCCAGCGTCTCGCCCGGCACGTACATGCGCAGGATGTGTGCAGGCATCTGCGCCATCAGCCGCGGTGTCAGCCCTTGCTCGGCCGGATCGAGCTGCGGCTCGCCCTCGGGCTCTGAGCCCAGCGGATCCAGGCGCGCGGCCAGGTGCCCGTGGCTGCGGAAGCGGTGAACGAGCGTGGAGGCGGCCTGCACGGCTTGCAGCATCTCTTCACTGGCGACAGCGCCGCGCGCCGGCGCCGCCGGTTCGGCCAGCGCGGCCCCGCTCACACCGCCCGGCAGCGGCTCAGGCGCTGAGGGCGCGGGCCCGATCGCCACTCCCAGCGACTCGAACACGGACTCGTAGAAGGACTCCTCGCCCTGCAGCCGCTGCTCGACGAGCGCCAGGAAGCGACCGGACTCCGCGCCCTGGATGACGCGGTGGTCGTAGGTCGAGGTCATGCTCATCACCTTCTCGGCGCCGATCCGCTCGCCGAGGCGGCCGAGGCCGACCGGATAGGCGATCGAGCCGGTGGCGAGGATCGTGCCCTGCCCGTTCATCAGCCGCGGCACCGAGGCGATCGTGCCGATCCCGCCGGGATTGGTCAGCGTCACGTTGGCGCCGCTGAGATCGTCAGCGGTCAGCGTGTTCGTGCGCGCCTTCTCGACCAGGGCGTCGTAGGCGGCCAGGAACTCGGCGAAGGACATCCGGTCGGCCCCGAGGATGACCGGCACCATCAGCGTGCGCGAGCCGTCCTTCTTCTGCACGTCGACCGCCAACCCGAGGTTGACCTGTCCGTCGTTTACGCGGTAGGGCTTGCCCTCGTCCTGCTCGAAATGGTGGGTCATCACGTCCATCTCGCCGGCCGCCTGGGCGATCGCGTAGGCGATCAGGTGGGTGAAGGACACACGCTTGCCCGCGTCCTTGAGCTCGCGCCGGCGACCCTCGAGCACGGTCACGGTCATCGTCCTGAAGCTGGTGGCGGTGGGGATCGAGCGTGACTCGTCCATGTAGCGCGCGAGCATCGCCGCGCCGCCCTTCAGCAGCGTGCGCTCGCTCGTCGGCGCGGCTGCTGTGGTGGCGGCTCCGTTGGAGGTGCTCGCACCGTTGCTGCCGGCGTCGAGCACATCGGCCTTGAGGATGCGCCCGCCCGGCCCGCTGCCCGAGACCCCGGCCAGGTCGACCCCCTCGGCGGCCGCGGCGCGCGCGGCGACAGGTGAGACGCGGGCGCCGTCGGGGACGCCTGCTCCGGATGTGCCCGCGGCGCTCGCTTCACCATCGGTGGAGGACACCTGAGTGCCGTCGCCGTTGGCCGGGGAGCCAGACGTATCGGCGTGGTGCGAAGCGGCGCTACCGTCCGCACCGTCTGTCAGGGCCAGCCTCGCGATCACCTGGCCGACACCGACGGTGTCCCCCTCCTCGGCGAGGATCTCTGTAACCGTCCCGCTTGCGGGTGAGGGAAGCTCGACATCGACCTTGTCGGTCGAAATCTCGACAATCGTGTCGTCGACCTTGACGAAGTCGCCCACCTTCGCGTGCCATTCGAGGATCGTTCCCTCGGTGACCGACTCGCCTGCTGCTGGGGTCACGACGTCGATTGTCTCGGTTCTCGTCGTGCCGGGGGGCATCTAGACCTTCACTCTAGCGTGCGGGACGCGCGAGCTCACGCGGGAGGCATGTTCCTAAAAGCCTTCACACGTTTCGCGGGTCTGTTGCGCCCGCGCTGCTCTCGCACGAACTCGTAGCTGCCGAAGAACGGCCCGATTCCGCCGAGCACGGCGACCGCGACCGCCAGGCGCAGCGAGACGATTCGCATGCGCGCGGCCGTTATGCAGGCAAGAGACATCCCGATCCAAAGCAGTCCGTGGGTCATCCCAAGTACGAATGTCTCGGGCTGCGGTTTGCCAAAGGCAAACGCGCACAGCAGTAGCGACAAGTACACGCACGAATGGATGAACGAGGTCCACTTCAACGGCGTGAACGCCGGTGAGACGCTTGTGCTTCCGACGGTGCTCACTCCGACAGCCAGCGCGCCATCCTGCGCAGCGGCTCCTCGGCCTCGGCCGGCCACCGGTCGATGTCCGCCGGCCACCAGGCGAACTGGTCGTGCTCGTGGTCGGGCGTGACCTCGGCGCCCTCTGGCAGCCAGGCCTGGCCGACGAACATGACCAGGTCACGCGGCAGCCGCACGAGCGCCTCGCCGCGCACGCGCGCGGGGGTAACAGCCCACTCCTCGTGCAGCTCGCGCACGAGCGTGTCGGCGGGATTCTCGCCGAGGTCCACGGCGCCGCCGGCGCCCAGCGCCCAGCGCCCGGCCCAGGAGGACAGCCAGGCCGCGCGCTTGCCGGCCAGCCAGCGCCCGTCGGCCGAGCGGGTGATGCACAGCGCCGCCACGCTCGCCGATGCGTCGGCGCTGACCAGTCGCAGCGCCCAGCGCAGCGGCTGCATTTCCATCTCGATGCCCTCGCCGCCGTTCTTGTAGTTGACCAGCCGCGCCGCCAGTCCGTCGTGGCTGGGCGAGCCGCGCTGGGCCAGCGCCGCGATCGCCTCGTCGGCCGCGCGCGTGTGCCCGGCGGGCGGCTCGAAGTGCTCGGCCAGCCATTTCGCGCGCACGCGGTCCAGATCCCAGGGCCCGCGCGCGAGGATCTCGGGCGCCTCCTCGACGCTTGGCTGTTGGGTCGCGGCCATCTCCCATACAGGCTAGTGCTCCGCGCGCGCGAGCAATGTGAAGGACCGCTAACGCAAGCGCCGGCGCCCTCGCCGGGTGGGGCCCGCGGGCGGGCGCATAGACTCGCTGATCGTGAGCGCGCGGCGACGCAAGCATTGGGGTTGGGGCTATGAGGACGAGCAGTTGCCATTGGCTGAGATGCGCGCGGCCGCGGCGGGCCTCTCCGAACATCTGGGTTTTCCGGTCGGAGACGTCGAGGAGTCGGTGGCGCTCGAGTCTGTGCGCTTGCGCGCCCCACGCGTGGTTGCGCCCGCGTCGCTTGGCGCAATCTGCGGTGCAGACGCGCATGCACGCGCCTCGCATGCGCTTGGCAAGTCCTACTCGGATGTGGTGCGCGGCTTTCGCGGCCAGTTCGATCATCCGCCCGATTTCGTCGTCTACCCGCGCGAGGAGGGCGATATCGAGCGGGTGCTCGAGTGGTGCGCGGCGGAGGACGTGGCGGTCGTGCCCTACGGCGGCGGCACGAGCGTGGTGGGCGGCGTCGAGCCGCGCGTTGGATCGGCCTATGCGGGTGTCGTCTCACTCGACCTGTCGTTGCTCGATCGCGTGCTCGAGGTGGACGCGCTCTCGCGTGCGGCGCGTATTCAGGCGGGCGCGTTGGGTCCGGGCCTCCAGGAGCAGTTGGCCGAGCACGGCCTGACGCTGCGCCATTTCCCGCAGTCCTTTGAGCTCTCCACGCTCGGCGGCTGGATCGCCACGCGCGCCGCGGGCCATTTCGCGACGGTGTGGACGCACATCGAGGACTTCGTCGAGTCGCTACGGGCGATCACCCCGGCCGGCGTGTGGCAGTCGCGGCGCCTGCCGGGCTCGGGTGCGGGCCCCTCGCCCGATCGGATGCTGGTCGGCTCGGAGGGCGCTCTTGGCGTCATCACCGAGGCGTGGGTGCGAGTGCAGCCGCGACCGACTCACCGCGCCTCGGCGGGCGTGCGCTTCGGCACTTTCATGGCCGGCGCCGAGTGCGTGCGCGCGCTCTCGCAGTCGGGCCTGCATCCAAGCAACTGCCGTCTGATCGACCCCTCCGAGGCGCGCTTGACGTTCGCGGGCGACGGTACGTTCGCGCTGCTTGTGCTCGGCTTCGAGTCCTTCGATCACGAGGTCGGCGCGCTGCTGGACCGCGCGCTTGCGATCTGCGCCGAGCACGGGGGCACAGTCGGCGAGCAGCGCGCGGGCGGCGTCGGCGCTTGGCGCGAAGCATTTCTGCGCGCGCCGTATCTGCGCGACACGTTCGTGGCGATCGGCGTGCTCTCAGAGACGTTCGAGACGGCGATCACCTGGGAGCGTTTCCCGGCTTTGCACGAGCGCGTGACGGCGGCGGCGCACGCGGCAGCGGACGGCGTCGCCGGCGCGGCGCGGGTGTCATGCCGCTTCACGCACGTCTACCCCGACGGACCGGCGCCGTACTACACGGTGCTGGCGCCGGCGCGGCGCGGCGAAGAGGTCGAGCAGTGGAGCGCGATCAAGTCGGCCGTCTCCGATGCGCTGATCGCCGAGGGTGCGACCATCACCCACCACCACGCGGTCGGCCGCGATCACCGGCCGTGGTATGACCGGCAGCGCCCAGATGTGTTCGCCGCGGCTCTGCGCGGGGCGAAGGCGGCGGTCGATCCGGCCGGCGTGATGAACCCCGGTGTGCTGGTGGACGCACGGTCGTGAAGATCGCCGTGCTCGGACCCGGGGGCGTGGGCGGCCTGGTGGCGGGTGCGCTCGCGCGGGAATGGCCGCTGGCGGCGGGGAACGACGGCGAAGTTGGAGGGGGGGAGGGCGCGCCTGAAGGCGCGCATGTCGTCGTGCTTGCCAGAGACTCCACGGCTCGCGTTATCGAGTCCCGGGGCCTGCGCGTGAGGAGCGTCGTGCTTGGTGACTTCACCGCGCACCCGCGCACGGCCGAGAGCCTGGATGAGGCCTGCGACGCGCTGATCGTCGCCACCAAGGCGGCGGGGCTGGCGCAGGCTTTGCAGCGAGTGCGGGTACAGCCGGCGCTGGTGCTGCCGTTGCTGAACGGTCTCGATCACCTGGTCACGTTGCGCGAGCGCTTCGGCGATAGCGCGGTCGTGGCGGGCACGATCCGCGTCGAGGCCGACCGCCCGGAGCCGGGGGTCGTCGTGCACACGAGTCGGTTCCTGCGCATCGACATGGCCTCGCACGACCCCGCGATGTGCGCGCCGATGGAGTCACTCGCGGCGGTGCTGTGCGGCGTTGGTGTGCCGGCGCGTGTGGGCGAGTCCGAGCCACAGGTGATGTGGTCGAAGCTCGTGCGCCTGAACGCGCTGGCCTGCACGACCAGCGCTTTTGACAAGTTGCTCGGCGAGATCCGCTGCACACCCGAGCTGCGCTCCGAGCTGGTCGGCGCGATAGAGGAGGGCTGCGCCGTGGCCCGGGCCGAGGGCGCGGAGATCCCGGCCGGCGATCCGCTCGGTGAGCTGAGCGCGGCGCACGACACCCTCGGCAGCTCGATGCAACGTGACATCGCGGCGGGCCGTCCGCCCGAGTTGGATGCGATCCCCGGTGCGGTGCTGCGTGCCGCGGCAAGGCACGGGATCCAGTGTCCGACGATCGAGCGTTTGGTGGCGAGGATCGCCGTGCGGGCGGGAGTTCCGCCGCCGGTTGTTCGGTGCAGTTAGTTTTGCGCTAACCGCACAACTTTGGAAAGTGTTCGGTACAATTTAGATGTGGCGCAACCGAACAAAATCCGCAAGAGGGCAGGCGGTAGGCCCAGTCGGGCTGCCGTCTACGAGCGCTTGCGCGTCCAGATCGGCGAGCTGCGCGACCAGCTCGGCGGTCTGCCCCCGCCAGTCGAGGCGGATGAAATCTGGCGAGGCATATGGCTCGAGGAGGCTCACCACTCGACGGCGATCGAGGGCAACACACTCGTGCTCAAGCAGGTCGAGCAACTGCTCGACGAGGGCCGCGCCGTCGGTAACAAGGAACTGCGCGAGTACATGGAGGTACGCGGCTACGCCGACGCCGCCACCTGGGTATACGGCCAGTCGCTCGACACCGGTACCTGGCGCAGCGGCAAGCTGCTCTCACTTACCGAGCTTCGCCACATTCACAGCCTCGCGCTGACACCGGTCTGGGACGTGGCGCCTCACCCAAGCGCCGGCGAGGATGAGCGCCCTGGGTCTTTCCGCCGGCACGACATCCGAGCGTTCCCGGGCGGCATGCGCCCGCCGCCGTGGACCGAAGTCCCAGTGCTCCTGAGCGATTGGCTGCGCGAAGTGCAGGCGTTGCGCGCGCGTGATGCGGGCATCGATCCCGAGGCGCTTGCCAGGATCCACGCCCGCTTCGAGCAGATCCACCCGTTCCTGGACGGCAACGGGCGCGCGGGCCGGCTCACGCTCAACCTGCTCCTTGTCCGTCTCGGTTACCCCCCCGCGATCGTCTTCAAGGGCCAGCGCCGCCGCTACCTGGCCGCGCTGGGCAGCGCCGATCAGAGCGACTGCGGACCGCTGGGAGAGCTGCTCGCCCGCGCCATCCTCGACAACCTGCACAAGTTCGTCGTTCCCGCCGTGGCGGGCCCGTCGCGCCTGGTGGCGCTGCCGGCCTTGGCCTCGCAGCGAATCTCGGCAAACGCCCTGCGGGTGGCCGCCACGCGCGGGCGCCTGAAGGCGTCCAAGGGTCCGGAGGGGGCATGGCGCAGCACGCGGGCCTGGGTGGATGAGTACCTGGTCGGGCGCTACGAGCGCTAGCGAGCGCGTTCTCAGGTGACTGGTGATCCAGCGACTGTTAGCGCTGGTGCATTCGGATAGAGGCTCGCGACTAGACCGCTGAGCGCATCGAAGTCGTGCCGGTTCTCCGTTGCGATCTGGCGGCCGTGAGTCCATGCGCAGGCGGCGATCTGAATGTCCAGCACCCAGGCAGCTCGCTGCTCGGGCTTTACGCCCTTGCGACGTGCTCCGGTAGGGGGTGTTGGCTGCATGGCGCGCAGGCGCCCGGCGAGGATGGCCGCCGAGCGGTCGAGTGTGAGGATCTCAACAAGGTCGCTTGTGATGAGGGTGGTGAACCACCGCAGCGCGGCCGCCATCTTCGGCTTGCTCGCCGCTGCGGCTTGGAGGCCGCGGACGGTCTCCATCACGGTTGGCGCGGTAATCGCCACCGGCTCCTCTTCAGCGGCTCGGTCGAGCAGATGTCGCTCAAGCTGGCCTCCCGGATAGATACGAGAGACCAGCGTCGTGTCCCACGCGATCGTCAAGGATCGCGTCGGCCCGCGAGCATCGCTTCACGCAGTTCGTCGGGCGAGGGAAGGGCGAGTGCATCGCTGAGTCCGGATCGCTCGACCGCGGCCCTCCGCTCGGACGCCAAAGCGACTATCTGCGCACGTCGCTCGCGAGCTGAGGCGCCATCCTGGGCAAGTCGCACGATCGCGTCGTTGACAGTGGTTCCCAGCTCGTGCGCGAGTTCGCTCGCCTGCTCGAGAACGGGCGCGGGCACCGTGAGCGTCGTTCGCTGCCCGGTCCGGTGTGGGGCTCTTCTACGCGGCTCCATTTAGCGCATCATAGCGCATCAAGTGGCTATGACGGCTAGATCCGCGAGCGCGCGGAGCCTTGCTGTTGCTCAAATTTCGCGTAGTGGCTCCGGTGCCGACGGACCGACCGGCACCGCCTGGGTGGAGACGGCCTCGACGATCTCCTCCTCGCTCTCCACGGCGCCCTCGTCGTGCCGACCGTCGCATAGGACTCGGAAGTTGGCGCTCTGGCCTCCGTCGGCCTGGACCGTGATGCCGGGGAGGATCTGCTCGCCCTCCTCCAGACCGAGGCGCTCCATGTCGAAGTGGGCCAGGCCGATGCCCCACGCGGTGTGCGTCGGGTTCTCGCGGTCGTGGGCGGCCACGGCCTGCGCAAAGCGCTCCAGGTTCTTGGCGATCTTGGCGGTGTCAGACATCGCTCGTTGAAAGCGTAACGCCGTCGGGCTCTGGGGCAAGCGCCGCGCGAACCGCCGGGGCGACCTCGGTGGCGAACAGCTCGGTGGCGTGCATTGCGCGCTCGTGCGCGAGCACGCCGACGCTGATGTGGCCGAGGAAGCGCTCGTGGGCGAACAGCTCGTGCTGGGCGAGGATCTTGGCGGTCACCTCATCCGGCGTGCCGACGAGCAGATGGCCGTCGGGGCCGCAGCCGGCGTCGAACTGCGAGCGGCTCATCGGCGGCCAGCCGCGCTCGCGCCCGATCCTGTTCATCATCTGCGAGTAGGGGCCGAAGAACTCGTCTCGTGCCCGCTGGGCGCTGTCGGCCAGGTACATATGCGAGTTGATGCCGACGGCGGCGTGACTCGTATCTGCGTCGGTGCGTGCCACCGCTTCGCGGTAGAGCTCGACCAATGGAGCGAAGCGGGCGGGTTGGCCACCGATGATCGCGATCATCAGCGGCAGGCCGAGCGTCCCGGCGCGGACGATCGAGCCCGGAGAGCCGCCGACGGCGATCCAGACCGGCAGCGGCTGTTGCAGCGGGCGCGGGTGGACTTCGGCGTCGTGCAGCGGCGCCCGGTGCTTGCCTGACCAGCTCACCTTCTCCGATGAGCGCAACGCCAGCAGCAGGTCGAGTTTCTCGGCGAACAGCTCGTCGTAGTCCTCGAGGTCGTACCCGTACAGCGGAAAGGACTCCGTGAACGACCCACGTCCGGCCATGATCTCCGCGCGACCGTTCGAGAGTAGGTCGAGCGTGGCGAACTGCTCGAACACGTTCACGGGGTCCGCCGAGCTGAGCACGGTCACAGCGGTCGAGAGCCGGATCTTCTCCGTACGCACCGCCGCCGCCGCCAGCGCGACCGTCGGCGCGGACACCGCGTAGTCGCGCCGGTGGTGCTCGCCGAGCCCGAACACATCGAGCCCGGTCCGGTCGGCCAGTTCGATCTCCTGCAGCAGCTCGTGCAGCCGCTGCGCCACCCGAGCGGGCGCAGCGCCGGGTGCTACGTCGGCGAAGGTGGCAAGGCCGAGTTCCATCAGCAGGCCACTATAGGCAAGGCGTAACCCGCCCCGGCCTGTACGACTGGGCCGGGCTGTCAAAAGGCGTTCTAACGCGTCAACCGGCCTGCGCGTAGCCCTTCAAGCCGCCGAAGTCGAGCAGGATGCAGGGCTCGTCGCCGACGATCCAGGCGTCGTGGCCGGGCGGCATGTCAAAGGCGTCGCCGGGGCCGAACTCGCGTTCTGAGCCGTCGTCCATCTTCACCGCCATGCGGCCCTGTTGGACGTAGCCGATGTGGCCGACCTGGCAGGAGTCGGTGCCGGCGATCGGCTTCACGTTGGTAGACCAACGCCAGCCGGGCTGGAAGGTTCCACGACCGACGGCGTTCCCATTCAGAGTCACTACCTCCACCTGCCCCGTGTCGTCCGTGAACTTTCGAACCTCGTCGGGGCTCTCAAAGCGCTTGCCAATCAGTGGTGTCATGGCACCCTCCTCACTTGATGTACGTGCAGGATCCACCGACTCTACGCAGGATGAGCACCCCGGCATCCGTAGTTACTGCGCTTCGTCGGGGATAGCGTGGCGCGCTGGAGCATGTTCGGTCTTGCCTTATGTCGGTTTGCAGCCCATCGCCGATTCGCTGCATTCCAACTCGATCAGCTTGCCGATGCCTTGACCGCCCGCCCGATGGCCAGCGAGGCGACGATCGGCGGCACGCCTTTCCAATGCGTCTGCTCATGCTCGGTCGAGAAGCCCGCGGCCGCGATCGAGGTGACCGTGTCTCGATTGCAGCGACAGCCCGCTCCGAAGTGTCGCCACGGGGTCTCCAAGCGGTCCTGCCAGCGGGCCGTGCTCGGCGAGTGCGAACGGACGTGCTCGATGAACAGGAGCTGTCCACCCGGGCGCAGGACGCGCCCGACCTCCGCCAGCGCTCTGTCGGGAAAGTCGACCGTGCACAACACGAGCGTGCAGACCACCGTGTCGATCGATTCCTCCTCCAGTGGGATCCTTTCGGCCGGAGCGTCCAGCGTGCTCGCTGAGATCCCGCTCTCGCGAAGCTTGCGCTCCATCCGGCGCCGCATCGGCTCGAACGGCTCGGCGAGGATCAAGTCCTCGAGGTCTTGTGGGTAATGGGGGAGGTTGGCGCCGGTGCCCGCCCCGAGCTCCAGAGTGCGGCCACGGACCTTCGCGAGAAGCTTGCCGCGATGTCTACCCATGGCGCGTTGCTCGCCACGGCGCATGATCCGGTCGTAGAGCGCCGCGAACACGAAATCCCAGCGGTGCTCGCCGTGAACCGTTGCGGTGGGCGCTTGGTCGTTGCTCGTGGTCATAGCGCCTACACCTGCTCGATGATCTCGATCCGGTAGCCGTCGGGCTAATGGACGCAAGTAAATTGATTTACCCGGCCACCCGCAAAGCGAGCCTGAGGGCTCTTAGGGCTTTCCTTTCGAGGCGGTTCAGATAGGCCGCAGCAACGCTCAAGGCCGTCGCTCCTCCTGAAATGACTCCGCTGAAGACGGTGATCGTCGCAATCGCATCGTGCGGTTTGATCAGAATCAGCATCAAGACGATTCCGCCCAGCCAAGTCACAGCGAGCGTGACTCCAAACGTCAGAAGCATCCACCTTGCCGCCTGGATGACTGGCTGCGACCGCTCGTAGTAGTCCACCAATTTCTCGACAGCTACGACCTTGACATCGTGCAGGTACGGAGCGAGATCCCCGGCTCCTTCGCCCAACGCCAACCAGTTTTCTGGAGACTGACCTCGCAAGCTGGCTCCATCTAGGACGACGACAGATGTACAAGAAGTATACGTAGTTTGCTGCGACCTGACAAGCGCTCAGGTGGTGCAACGAGCCTCACGAATGCCGGTAGCGGGATTTCTCCCCCCGACACCTATAAGCTAGTGGACGCAAGTAAATTGATATGGTCGGCGCTATGCCTGTGCTCGACGCCTACATCCGCGTGTCGCGCGTAGGGGGTCGTAGCGGCGACTCCTACCGGTCGCCCGACCAGCAGCGAGCGGCAATGGAGAGGTGGGCCGAGGCGCACGGCGTCGCCATCGGGAAGGTCGTCGTGGACGAGGACGTCTCCGGCAAGAAGCGCGTCAAGGAGCGCGGGCTTGAGCAACTGATCGCCCGCGCCGAGGCTGGGGTCAGCGACGGTGTCATCGCGTGGCGTCTCAATCGCTTCGGTCGGAACATGAAGGAGACGGTTGTCGCCGTGGATCGACTCAAGACCGCCGGTGCTCGGCTCGTGGCCGTCGATGAAGGCTACGACTCTTCCGAACCGGGAGGGCAGATCAAGCTCGGCGTCTTCGCGGCGCTCGCCGAGCAGCAGCTCGAAGAACGGACGACCAACTGGAAGGTGTCCACGTCGGAAGCGGTGGCAGACGGCATCCACGTCGCCTGTCGTGCGCCCGTGGGCTACCTGCGCCGCGATCAGGTCGAACCCAAATACGACAGCCGCAAGCGGCTGATCCGGGACGGCAGGCTCGTCCTCGATCCCCCGGTCGCGAAGGCAGTCCATCGGGCGTTTGAGATGCGCGCCCGTGGCGAGTCGTTGCAGACCATCGCTCACTTCCTCCGTGACGCGCTCGACCGCAAGCTCGCCAAGAGCAGCGTGTCCGCGATCCTCAAGAACCGCGCCTATCTGGGCGAGGCGCGCGGCCCGCACGGCGCGGTCAACCGCAAAGCACACGAGCCAATCGTGACCCCGGAGCTGTTCGCCGCTGCTCAGCGCGAGGGCGCGTACTCGCCTCGCGATGGAAGCCTGGCCTCGCAGTCGGCGCTGGCGGGGATCATCACCTGCGCATCGTGTGGGCGAAACCTGATGATCATGGGACGCAGCGACCCGAAGACCGGGGGGCGCAAGGCCGCCTATGTCTGCACGGCCAAATACGACGGCAACGACTGCGACGAACCTGCCATCGGGGACGTAGCGAAGGTGGACGGATATGTCCTCTGGCTGCTCCAGGAATCCGAGCAACAGGTGATCGCCAGCGTCAGGTCAGCCGAGATGGAGTACCTGGAAGCTCGCGAGGCCCTGCGGCTGGCCGAAGGAGAACTGACCCGCTACGTAGACGATGCAACCCTAGCCACCGAGCTGGGGCAGGAGACGTGGCGGCGAGGGATGACCGTCCGAGCAGAAGCGGTCGAGAAGGCGCGCGCCAAGCTGTGGGACCTTGACGATCCTGGCCTGCCCGAGGACGCCAAGATCGTGACGCTCGACGGAAAGCCGCACCTCTACACGCTTTGGGGCGACGACCCGGCCGCTGACCGGCGCACGCTCCGCAAGTGCATCGGCGGTGTCACGCTGAAGAAGTGCGACCGGCGGCGGGGCTGGCAGCCCATCGAGGAGCGAGTCAGTCTCCGCTGGGCCGACGGCAGCGAGCCGCAGATTCCCAGCGTCGCCGAGCTTGTCAGCTCTGCTCGATGATCTCCACGCGGTATTGATCGGGATCTCTGACGAACACGAGCCGCGAGCCGCCCTCACGGACTGAATAGGGCGGCTTCTCGGGCTCGATGCCCTGCTCGGCGAGGCCCGCCAGGGTGCCGTCGAGGTCTGAGACCGCGAGGGCGATGTGGTTGTAGCCGGAGCCGAGCTCGTAGGAGTCGACGCCGTGGTTGTAGGTCAGCTCCAGGCGGGCGCCGTCGCCGGGCAGGCCCATGAAGACGTTGATCGCCTCGTCGCGGATCGGCATGCGGCCGACCTCCTCGAAGCCGAGGGCCTCGTAGAAGGCGACGGAGCGGTCGATGTCGCCGATTCGATAGCAGGTGTGGATGAGCGCGGGCATAGCCTGTCAATCTACCCCCATGGTTCTCGAGCGCGCGATGCACCCGGACTTCCTGTCGAA
>JBOGXY010000131.1:0-10159 GCA_050696495.1 Solirubrobacteraceae bacterium | reverse complement strand
GCCGAGATGATCGCCGAGCAGTGGGAGGTCCCGCGCTCAGAGCTCGACGAGCTCGGCCTGCGCTCGCACCGCCTCGCCCACCAGGCCACCCAGGAGGGGCGCTTCGAGCGCGAGATCATCCCCTTCTCCGTCAACGGCGACACCTACGTCACCGACCAGGGCATCCGTCCGGACACCAACCTGGAGACACTCTCCCAGCTCAAACCGGTATTCAAGCCCGACGGCAAGATCACCGCGGCAAACAGCTCGCAGATATCAGACGGCGCCGCCGCCGTGCTGCTGATGAGCGCCGAGAAGGCGGCCGAGCTGGGTCTGAAGCCCCGCGCACGCATCATCGATCAGACGACGGTCGGCTGTGACCCGGTCAAGATGCTCGAGGGTCCGATTCCCGCGACACGCAAGATTCTCGAGCGCAATTCGATGTCGATCGGTGACATCGACCTGATCGAGATCAACGAGGCGTTCGCCCCGGTCGTGGCGGCATGGAAGCGCGAGCTGAGCCCTGACATGGACCGCGTCAACGTCAACGGCGGCGCGATGGCCCTGGGTCACCCCCTGGGTTCGACGGGCGCTCGTTTGATCACGACGCTCTTGCACGAGCTGGAGCGCTCGGACAAGGAGATCGGCTTCGTGACGATGTGCTGCGGTGGCGGTCTTGGCACCGGCACGCTGATCCAGCGGGTCTGAGGACTATCCCTTCGGTCCCCCGCCGGTCCAGTTCACGCTGACCGGCGGGAGGGCCAGCAGCGCCTGCCAGGTGGCGGCTTCGGTGTGCCCGGTGGGGGAGATGCCGTGGGCGCTCTGGAAGCTCTCGAGGTTGGCCTTAGTGCTCGCGTCGAAGATGCCGGTGGTCGCCTGAGTCGAGACGGCGGTTGCGAGGTGCTCCTGCATCCACAGCACCGGATCGCCTTTGCTGCCCTGGCTCAGTTCCGAGAAAGCGGGATCGGGCGTGACTGTGGTGAGCGCGGCCAGCGGGGCACCGAGCGCCTTCCAGCCGGCCGCGGAGGTCTCCTGGAAGTCCCACCAGGAGAGTCCGGCAGCGCCGTACAGGGGCGCCTCCTCGCGAAAGCGCAGCAGATCGGAGCTGGAGGGTGATTCGTAGGTCTGCCCGAGCGGGAAGATCGCGCGGCCGTAGGCGCGGTTTGAGCTGTAGGTGTCGGCGTAGGCCGTATCGACCGAGTTGCCGATCGCCTTCCAGTACATCTGCGGCGCGTTGAACTGCGCCCCTTCGGGCCCGAGGAACACGGAGTAGGGGAAGGCCGTGTGGTAGTAGACATAGGGGAAGGAAGCCAGTCCCAGCGGATAGCTTGGGCCGATCTTGGCGCGCAGGTCGGCGATGTAGGTCTGCGCCGCTCCGTACTTGCCTTCGTACTCGGACTCGGCATCGATCACCAGGCAGTCCGCGCCGGCCGCGACTGCCTTGGCGCCCAAGGCGGCCTCACCGGCGGGGCTCGAGCCGTACACGTACTGCCAAGCGCAAACGTGCAGTCCGGCTGCGTGCAGCGTGGCGACAAGCGAGGGGCTGAACTGCGACCAATAGTTGCTGGAGCCGTCTGAGCTCTTCACGAACAGGGTGCCCACCTGGGCGGCGTGCGCCTGAGCGGCGATGGCGGCGAGGTTGCCGCCGTCTGACTGGCTGACATACCAGATCCACATCCCCTGCCCGTCGAAGGCCGTGCCGCTGGGCGCCGCGATGGCTCCCACCGGGTTCACGTGGCGCGGGGTGGGCGGATGCAGCCGGTAGCTGACGACCTGGATCGGCCCATAGGAGTTGGAGTGCCGCCCGCCCCTGAGCAGGATCATGATGCGCCCGGAATGGGCGTTGCCCGGCACGCGCACGACCAGCCCGAGGCTTGACTGGACGATGCGAGCCGCCGGCGAGTTGCGGGAGATGCGCGCGTTCCAGCTGCGCGGGAAGGCAACGACCATCCCCTTGCGCACAGACGTGCCCTTGATCAGCAGCTCGCCGTGCGCGGAGACACGGCGGGGCAGGGTCGAGCAGTTGGCGGCCGGGACACACTTGGCGCCGGTGATCTTCACGGTGGAGCCGCCGGTGGGCACCGATGCTCCGCCTGCAGGTCTGGAGGCCTCGGCCGGCGCTGAAGCGCCGCCGGTCGCGGCGCCGACTGGTGGGGCCGTCGCAGCGGCCGAAAGCAGGGCAAGGACCAGCATCAACGCGCCAGGTGGCGACGAAAGGCCGCTCGCTCTTGTTGGTTTGGGTGGGCGCACGGGCGAGTTCGGTCGAAGTTATCGGCTCTTGGTGTAGAGACCACCCAGCGAACGAGAAGTTGCGCATGGAGGACGGAGACACCTCGGCTCATCTGTCTTGTACATCTTGTCTAACATCCGCACGGCCAGCTATACGTTCTGGTCCCGGTAAGCGGACTAACGAGCGTCATTCGGCTCTTCGGGAGTATTACCCGGCCGGCCAGGTCAATTCCGTATTTTCCCGCTTGACAGGTGTCGGCCTTTCCTATAGAACCGCAACGCTGCCTCGCGTTTCGATAGATGCCATTCGCCCCATAGATGGGCAATAGGAGGAGTGCGGTGTGGCTGTATCAAGCTCGACTCGCTTGAGTCGAGTCAAACCGGCACCGCAGTGGCGTTGCGGCTCACTAAGCGCGGCGGTTTGCATTACCGCGAAACGACCTCGACGTTGTGACGGTGCACAACCAAACCCAGGAGGATCCAGATGATCAGCATGGGCACTAAGCGCAGCACGCGTAGGACAGTCATGTCCGCGCTCATCGCCGCGGCCCTGACGTCGCTCGTTGTACTCGGGTTCGCGTCTCAGTCCCTGGCGCTTAAACCGACGGGAGAATTCGTGAACTTCGGCGATTGTCCCACCACGGCGCCAGGCGTGATTTCTTGTTTGTATGCTCAGACTACCAGTGGGGAATTCAAGATAGGTTCCACTTCTGTCCCGCTCACAAAAACGATTACGCTGCAGAGCGGTCTCGTTGAAGTTAGTGAAGGAAACCTCCGGCTAAGCGGAGCGACGGACGGTAACACCCTGTCGAAAACCCCGCAGACTGTACCTGGCGGTCTGTTGAAAATAGTTGCGCCAGGATTTTTCGGAGAACCGCTTTCGAAAATCTTCAACGAATTCATCAATAAAGGCTTTACGGGGGTTACTGCATCGACCGAACTGGTCGGTGAAGCTCACCTGTTCCCACTCAATGCGCTGTTCGGCAGCGGGACGGCCCTTTCGCTGCCTGTCAGGGTGCATCTGGAAAACTCGTTCCTCGGGAACAACTGCTTTGTTGGGTCAAAAGCCCATCCGGTCAACGTAGAACTCACGACAGGCACCACGAGTCCGCCGCCACCGAACACACCAATCAAAGGCAATCCGGGTGAAGTGGCATTCAATGAAACGGGCACGCTGTTGACGGACAAAAACAACAGCTTGGTGAACAACTCGTTTGCGGCGCCGGAAGCAGAAGGCTGCGGATCGCAGATTCTGTTCGGGCTGTTTACGGGGATCATCGACGGTGCCGTCGACGCTGAGATTGGCCTGCCGTCGGCAGCCGGTCATAACACCGCGATTCTCAACGGCAGCCAGGAAATTGGCAGCGCCGAAGCGGTGAAAGCAAGCGAAAAATAAGGACGCAAGCCCCGTTTGACGGAGGCGTTTAGAGAGAGGTGGGTGTCGTCGGCAACCGTCGGCGGCACCCACTGTTCTTTGCGAAGCAGCTTTAGAGATCGGTCCGAGCGGTGCCCCAGCGAAACCCAGATGGAGAAGGGCTCGGCGTGAGTGGGCTCACCGGCAGCCCGCTGGGCGGCTCGGGCAGGTTGTATCCGGTAGGCGCCACGTCGTTCGGTGCATCCGCGTGAAACAACGAAGCCAGATACTGGATCTGCCCGCGCCCTACGCCAAGCTCGAACTGTCCACCGCCATAGGCGCCGATCCCGCGCTCGCCGCAATAGTCAAACGCATCGAGCAGATTGCGCAGACCGCCGAGCCGCGACGGCTTGATGTTGACCATTCGCGGTGGATACTTCAGTACTTGGATGTCGGGCACTGAGTGAATGGGAGCGTCCCAAGAAAAGCGATCTCGATGTGCCGCCAGGACGGGCTCGGTCTGCTCTGTCAGCGCCGGGTCCTCGATCCAAGCGTCGGGCAGCGCCTCCATGACGCGCCGGTAGAGCACCGGATCGGGTGCCTGGTCGACGATCGACCCGCTGTAGTAGGCCTTGAAGTCGACTGACTCCACCGCGCCCGTGGCGGCCAATTCGGCGATCAGGCTCTCACTCCAAGAACTGGTCGGGTCGAGCTTGAAGCGCAGATCGGGATACAAGCTCAGTCGTTGACGTAGAGGCTCCATGCTGGGCGGCTCGCCAAGTCTCAGCGAGACGACGAAGCGGACCGGTTGGGGCTCGCGTCCGAGTCGTGCGTGCAGTGTGGTGTTTGTCTGACGCAGCGCGAGATCCAGCGCCGCCGACTCGAACGCCCACACCCGATAGCGGCGCGAGACCTCTCTTTGGGGCTCGCTCGGAAACAGATCGAGCGCTGCAAGGTGCTCGCTGAGCGATCCGATCGTCCAGCGCCCGCGCAGCGGCAAATTCGCGCCTGCAGCCTGCAGGATGTCGTGATCGACCGCGTCGTAGGTGACGTCCTCGCCCCATCCTTCATGCCCGCCGCCATGCAGGCGGATGACGGTGCTCTTACGCTCGAACTCGCTGGAGACCAGCGCCTGCAGCCCTTCCAGCTCGTAGGAGTCGATTTGGACCGGCAGCCCTGCCAACAGGTCCCACGTTCTCGTTGCCGCGCCCACAGCGCCAGCCTATTACGATCGCCCGAGATGCTGGCGCCCAAGTGGAGTTCGGTATCCAAAGGAGTTATGGCAAACAACACAAGAGGCCCACGTAGTCGTTCGCGCAAGCCCAGACCGCAACGGTCGGCACAGGCGCCCGCCGTCATCGCCGATAGCGGCGATGCGCAGCCGGCCAGTTCTGGCTCGGCCTCAGAGGCGGACCGCGCTCAAAGCGCTCAGTCGGCCGGTCCGCGCCGAGCGCGCTCGGCGCGCCGGGTCCCGGCCTATCGTGACTACGACGATCGCCCGCGGGCTCCGTGGCATCCGCTGCCGCTCTCAGAGATCCTGATCCTGGCCGGAGCGATCGCCTTCGTAGTCGCACTTACGCGTCTGGGTCATCATGGCATCGCCTCAGCCGGGCCGCTGTTGTTGGCCGGCGTACTCGCGCTCGGCTTGGGCACGGCCGAGGTCAGCTGGCGCGAGCACCGTGCCGGCTTCCGCTCGCACACACTGTTGCTTGCCTTCATTCCCGTACTGGCTCTGCACACGGCGGTGGTGGTCGGCTATTCAACGCTCGCCGCACCGTCACGGGCGCTCAACATCGGCATGTTCGTCGTCGATGTCGCCGTGTTCGTAACGCTCGCCCGCCATCTGCGCGCAGGCTTCCGCGACGCGCAAGCGCGACGCCAGTAGGAGGAGCAAAGCGCCGGGCAGGCGGGCGGGCTCAGCGAGGCGAAGATCAGCGGCCCGGGCTCAGCGAGGCCAGCGGCCGCTCGCCCTCGGCGCCCGACTCGCCGCGTGTCTCGCCGTTGAGACCGAGTTCTTGCAAGCGCGCGATCTCTCGTTCGCCTTCCACCCGCGCGCGGTCGCCGCTCGGCAGATCGGCTATCAGTCGTGCGATCCGGTTGCGCAATTGCAGGGCGAAGTGAGGCGTTGAGGCCCCCATAAGCGCACGCACATCCTCGACGCTCACGCTCCCTGCGTCTCTACGTGTGATCCGCTCTGGACTCTCGGCTTGGCTCACGTTTGCGATCATCGTCCTCGTTAGTGTTGGGCGATCGGCGCTCTCATGCGCCGGCTTGCGCTTCGGTGGCCGATCGGGGAGAAATCTCGAGGATCGCGTCGATGCGGGCCTGCGTCGTCGCCGATATCGCGCTTTCATCCCCGATCAACCAGCCGTGATTGTAGACGCCGTGAACCGGACCGGTCGGTGGCGTCCCCGGTTGCAGATCGCTCAAATATGAGGTCACCGAGGCGGGCAGCGCGTTGGCGCTTTCCAGCACGAGCAGAGGCGCATAGTCGCCTGTGGCGGCAAGCGGCGCCGCCGCCGGCCCGTCAAGCGGGCGCTGGGCGTTGGCAAAGACGATGCCGTGACCTGGTTCGACCGCGCCCCAGCCGAAGTTCCCGTCGCTAAAGCGTGCAACGGCGACCGAGTTACCGGCTGGATCGCCACCGCCGTCGATGCGAGTGACCGAACCCAGGGCTTTGAGTTCTCGCTCGACCTGTTCGCTGACGGTGGCGGTCGGCCCGACTATGTACATGGATGGCCGGCCAAGGCGCCGCAGCTCGGCGGCGGTCGCCGGAGGCACCCGGTCGTGCCGCACGAGCAGGATCGGCGTTCCGCTCTGGGCGGCAAGCCCCGCCGCAGGCATCGTCATCGCTGCCGGCGCGTCGGAGGCAGTCACGATCACGCGGCTCGGGTTGCGTTTGCGCAGCGAGCCGGCGAGCTGCTCGATCGACACGGCCAACGCCGCCGGATCGCTTGTCCGCAATGCGCGGTTCTCATATCCGGCGGGTGCCGAGGCGTTGCCGATGGCGATCGCCTGGGCGCCTTCGATGCCGCTCGCTCCGATGGGCCGCATTGCCGCCACGGCGCTCGTGCTCACGGCCGGCACCCCATGAGCGTTGGTGTAGAGCAGCGGCGCGTGCAACGGCCAGCCGGCAAGTGTGGAGGCGCACAGAGCCGCCGCCCAGTTCTCTTCGCTGACGAACACGACCGCCTGGGGTCGGGTGGCGGCGGTCAGCCCCGGATAGACGGCGAGCGCAACGGCCGCCGCGTCCTCGGCCGGTTCGGAGCCGCCGAGGCGGGTGGTGTTCTTGGTGGCAAGCGCCGCCGCGCCGTGTTCTCCTGGCGTCGCTGAGGACCGCCCGGAGCCGCCGCTCGTCAACGCCGACTTGCCGCAGCCGCCGGCGCCTGCGAGCAGCACCGTGCCGAGCGCCAGCGCTGCAACCGCGGCCCCGACACGCACGTGGATTCTGCGGGCTGTGCTTTGGGCAGTGCCTCTCACCCATGGGCACGCTACCCGTCGGTCCCGACGAGTGTCGCGCCCGGATTACCGGCGACCTGTGCAAGCGTCATTGCAGTCTGATAGCGTGCCGCCCCGAACGCCGAATCCTTGGCCAGAAGCCAAGGAACGGGGGACCCAAATTTGTTGGGGCGAATCCCGCGGTAATCCGTGAGAAGCGCAGGCTCTTTCAGCGCTAGCCCGTCAGCTAACCCCGCAGGCCGACGAAAGAGGTTGACGTGCGGTTCAGAGCTGTACTGGCAGTGCTTTGTGGCATCTGCGGTGCGATGGCTGTTTCGGCCAGCGCCTTTGCTTCTTCTAACGGCGGCGTGTCGGCCGGGGGGGCATCCGGCCACAGCTCAACGGTCTCCGCCGGCGGTGCGACGCCCACGGCGCCGAGCACGGCGCCGGCCAAAAAACCCGCCTACACGGCGCCGGTCACCTCCAACTCCACCAACCTCGCCTACAAAGGCCTCGTCTACCAGCGCACCGCGACCGGCCAGGTCGTCCCCTACGTCTCAGCACAGGCATCCGGCGAAACGAAGTCGCTGACGGGCGGAGCCGCCGTCGGTCAGATCGTGGCCGGCAAGCCGCAGCTGCTCGTCCCCGGCCGCACCGCGCGCTACATCGGCGGCTTGGCGGCCGCCCCGATGGCTGCACCGCTGAACGTCCAGAAGATCATCTGGGCCGGCAACCAGATCGTCGGCGACCCCTACATCTGGGGCGGCGGTCACGCATCCTTCAAATCGCCTGGTTATGACTGCTCCGGGACTGTCTCCTTCGCCCTGCACGGCGGCCACCTGCTTGCGACTCCCGAGGATTCCTCGGAATTCGAAGGCTTCGGCTCGCACGGCGACGGGGCCTGGGTGACGATCTTCACCAACGCCGGTCACGCCTACATGACCGTCGCCGGTCTGCGCCTGGACACCAGCTCCGCCGATGACCCCTCAAACCAGCAGGGTCCGCGCTGGCGCCCGCTGCGTCCGGCAAACGAAGGCTTCAGCGTCCGTCACCCGACCGGCTACTAGCCGGTCGGCTTCGTGCCTGCTCGCGCGTTCACCCCGGCTACGGCCTCCAAGCGCGCTCGCTACGCTTGTAGCTTCCGTCCCTGCTCGATAGGAGGATCTCGATGGCCGGTCTGACCGGGCGCATGTCAACCGTCGTGAAGGCCAAGGTCTCCAAGCTCTTGGATCGCGCCGAAGACCCCGCCGAGACACTGGATTACAGCTACCAGAAGCAGGTCGAACAGCTACAGAACGTCAAGAAGGGCATCGCGGACGTCGTCACAGCCAAGAAGCGTCTGCAACTTCAGGAGACGACCCTCAAGCAGCAGTTGGTCAAGCTCGACACCCAAGCTCGTCAGGCGCTCTCCGCGGGCAACGAAGAGCTTGCGCGTACCGCCTTGGAGCGCAAGAACGTCGCCCAGACCGAGCTTCAGGGTCTAGACACCCAGATCACAGAACTCGAAGCCCAGCAGGAGAAGCTGACCGACTCCGAGCAGAAGCTACGCGCCAAGATCGAGTCCTTCCGCACCAAGAAGGAGGTCATAAAGGCCCAGTACTCCGCCGCCGAGGCGCAGGTGCGCATCTCAGAGGCGGCAACGGGCGTCGGCGAGCAGATGGCCGATGTCGGCCTGGCGATGCAGCGGGCGGTCGATAAGACCGAAAACATGAAGGCGCGGGCAGATGCCGTTCAGGAGCTCGAAGCGGCCGGCACCTTCGACGACATCACCGCGCTCGGCTCCGGCGAAGACGACATCGATCGCCAACTCAAGGAGCTCTCGAGCAAGTCGGCGGTCGACGACGATCTGGAGAAGATGAAGGCCGAGATTGGCGCCCCGCCGGCCGGCGGTGGGGCTCAGCTGCCGGCAGGCGGCGAGGGCTCAGAGGAGCAGCAGGCATGATCGTGCGAATCTCAGGCGAGGACCAGTTCCGCATCGACGAGTCGCTGCACGCTGAGCTCAACCAGCTCGACGCGACCGTGGTGCAGGCGGTCGAATCGGGCGATGAGGCCACTTTCAAGTCTGCCTTTCCCGCGCTGCTTGACTTCGTGCGCGCCAACGGCACGATCGTCGGCGACGATGAGATCGAGACCTCCGACTTGATCCTTCCGCCGGATGACCTCACGTTCGCCGAGGCGGGCGAGGAATTCACGGGCGAGGGCTTGATCCCCGACTGATCTCCGCGCGGACGCTGCGCTCGGCGGCGCGAGTGTCCGATCGGGTGAGCTGAGTTTCCGTCCGCGAGACGGTCTGTGTCCTCATCGACACGAACCTTTGAGCGCTGTCAGCCGCAAGCTTCGTACAGTCGTCCGGTTCTGGCAACCGGTCGTTAGCAAGATCCGCCATCTTTCCCGATAGAGTGCGGAGGAATACGGACGAGCGGGATGAATACACATCCCTGAACAGTGTCCGCATAGATCCGCGACGGCGGCGTAGAGACGAGGACGGTCAGAGTGGCTCGATGGAATGCATCGCGAATCGTGGCGCCCATCCTTGCGGCGATGTCGCTGACGGCGGCGACCCTCGCTCCGGTGAGCGCATCCGCGGCGCCCCGGCAGCTGCGTTTCGCCTGTGCCGAGCCTGACAGCGGTCTGCTGCGCTACGCGCGGCACGCCTCTGATTGTGGCCCTCGCCATGAAGAAGCGGTCGTGCTCGCCAAACAAGCACCGATCGCCGCATGCGTCAGCTCGGCATTGACGCTCGCCGCCTCCAAGCACGGTTCTCATCGGATCGTCATCCCGAGCGGAACGATGTGGCGAGCGCCGAGCGTGCCTTACTGCGCTCGTCTGCAACAGCGGGGCGTGTTGCTTGGAGGGCAAAGGCCGCTGCGTCTCTGCGCGGCGCGGCGCGGCGGTCTTCTTCGCTACATCAGCTCCGCCGGCGCCTGTCACGCGCGCGAGATCGAGCTGCTCGTGGCGGCCCGGCCGCCACGCCGCAAGCGCCCACCACACAAGCCCGAAAAACATCCGCTCCCGCCCGAACCGACGTTCGCGCCGGTAGCCGAATCCCAGTCCTTGAGCACGCCCGAAGGCGAACCCGTGTCGGCCGTGCTGGCCGGCCACCTGGTCAACACCGCCACCGGCGCCGTCGGTGGGCCAGTGCTCAGCTTCATCATCGCC
>JBOGXY010000130.1:0-24817 GCA_050696495.1 Solirubrobacteraceae bacterium | reverse complement strand
GGGTGCGTTCGGAGCGCACATGTGCGCTCCGAGACATCGGCGCATGCGCCGATGTCCTACTACTACTTGACCGTTATGTGGCCGAACATGCCGGCGGCGCGGTGGCCGGGGGCCTGGCAGAAGAACGTGTAGGTGCCGGGCTTCAACGTCACTTTGATCGATGTCGTGCCCTTGGTGATGAAGGAGCTTGCCGCGAGCACCGGACCGCTACCGGTAGCTTCGTGAGCGCCGGCTTCGACCGCGATGTTGTGCGAGACACCCGACATGTTCGGCATCGAGATGGAGACAGTGCCAGCGCTTGCCGAGGCGCTGCTCGTCGCATAGGCGAGCTGGCCGGTCGGATCGGCCGGGATTTCGAGCTTGCCGGCCTTCTCGACCGCCGGCTTGCCCGACCCGGGCGCCTTCACGGCGCTTGCCAGCAGGCCCGTGTCCTGACCGGGCCGTGCGGCCGCTTCAGAGACGTAGGCAGCGATGTTCTCTAGCGTGCGGCCGCTGGCCAAGCCGCTTGGCATCACTCCATAACGATTGGGGTTTTCAACCTGGCCTTCGACCACGCTGCGCACGGCGCTGCGACGCTCGCCGACTTCGATGGCTGCGCGGAAGGCTTCGTCGAGGTCTGGACCGACGGTGCCCTTGGTGTTGGCGCGCGCAAGCGTGTGGCAGGCGCCGCACTTGGCGACGAACGCCTGCTTGCCTTCGACCAGGTTGGCTTCTGTGTGCTTGACGCTCGAGCAGCCGGCCGCGCCGAGCAGCGCGAGACCCGCCCCTACGAGCGCTCCCCCACGTCGCGAAAGTGACCCGATTGCCGCTGCAGACATCAGCGCGGGAACTCTACCCGACCGCTCGGGCGAGCGGACTCTCAGAGGCCCCCTGGGCCGCGGCGATCACGCCGCGCGCCACGCCCTCCCACGACCAGCGCTCGCGCACCACCGCGACGAGCGCCTCGCGCGTTTGTTCGCGCAGGAGCCGATCGGCTGCCAACCAGTCGATCACGCGAGCCGCGATCGCCGGGACGCTCTGGTCGTCGATGGCAAAGGACAGCAGCCCTCGCGCCGCCGGCGGCACCGCCTCGGCCAGTACCTCGCTGACCTCGGCCAGGCCGGAATGCTCGGCGCTGATCGGCAACACGCCGCATGCCGCCGCCTCGATCGCGACCATGCCAAACGCCTCCGGGAAGGTGCTCGGCACGACAAGCGCCTCGCACAGAGGGAGCAAGTCGGCGAGCTCCTCGTGGTCGAGACGACCGGTGAAGATGATGCTGTCCCCGTACGGGGCCGCCATCGCCTCGAAGCGCTCGCGCTCGGCGCCGAAGCCGATCACCAGCAGCCTTGCCCGCGGGCGCTCGCGCACGATCGACGGCCAGGCTTCGAGCAGCAGATCAACCCCCTTGGCGGCGATCAGCTTTCCGACAAAGGAAACCAGTTCCCCTTCGCCTGAGCGGACACGCTCCAAAGCGTCGGCCACCGCCCGCTCGTCGCGAGCGAACGCTCCTTCGGTATCCGCCGCCGGGGCGTGACCGCTCCGTAGCCGCTCGACCAGGCCAGCGAGGGCTTGCCTCGCCGCATCGCCCTCGCGTGGGCGAAACGTGCTTACGTCCACGCCCGGTGGCCCGAGGCGAGTACGGCTCGGCAGTTGCGGGTCGCCCATCGCGCGCCACAGACTCTGTGCGGTGTGATTGGAGCCCACGAGCACCGTCCTTGCCTGCGCCAAACCCTCGCTCGCGTAGCCCAGGAAACGCTCGGGCTGCGGCTTGACGGTGTACTCAAGCGCGCTGCCATGCACCTTGACGGCGTAGGGGGTCAGACCGCTAAGCGCACGCGCGAGGATCGCCGGGCCCATCACGAGATGGTTGGCAAGCGCCACGTCGGGGCGCACACGCTCGGCGACCTCGCGCACCGCGTCCACATTGGCCTGCACGTAGGTGGCCACCTCAGAGTCGCTGCAGTCGGCAAACCGGCGCGCCCGCAGGCCCTCGTAGCGGTCCTGCACATACACGGGCAGCAGGCCGCCGATGTCAGGGCGATAGATCGTGCAACTGCCGCCCGAGCCCGCGGCGGCGCGCTCGAGCGCACGGACGTGCAGCGCTCCACCCTCCCAGTCGCCCGCGGCGCCGGCGAACGAGCAGCGCTCTGGATGGCGCTCCTGGCAGATCAGATGCACCTCATGGCCAAGACCGACGAGCGCCTCGGCCAGGCTGGCGTTGTAGACGTTCGAGCCGGTGCCGGCGAGCAGATATCCGTGGAAGATCAGGACGCGCAAGCCCGCAAGCCTATCCGCGTGCCCGCCACACCAGATCGGGCCGGCTCCAAGGCTCTATCCGCCTGGGCGCTCCGATAGAGTGCCAAACCATGAGCAAGCAGCGCTACCGCCTGCGCACGCCCTCCAGTGGCCGCGAGGTCGTGATCGAGGCGACGCCCGGCGAGATCTATCTGGACCGCGACTCGGGCGAGCCGATGGAAGTGCTCGGCAAGGTCCTGCCGCTGGCACCGTCGAGCTCACGGCTGCCGTGGGCGGTGGAGAACCTCAGGTTCTGCCCCTGGTGCGAGCAGCTCGCCCAGAAGGACCTCAACGACTGCCCCACCTGCGGCCGGCGGATGGGTCCGCTCGGCGCGTGAGCCGAGCGCCTTCTTCCCGCTTCATAGCGGCGCTGGCCGCCGGCGCCGTACTGCTCCTAACCGGCATCGGCCTATCGGCCTGTGGTGGCTCAAGCGTCTCTGACGCCGTGCCCAAGAGCACGCCGGAAGTCACGCCGCCGAACGACACCTCAGCTGAAAAAGAAGCGGCGGAAACGACGGCGACATCCACGACCGCAACGGCGGCCAAAACTTCGACCGGCACGGAAGAAAAAACGAGCTCCACCGGCGGCAGCGAATCCAGTGAAGAATCGTCCGAATCCAGCGAAGGCTCTGGCGGTACATCGGCCGGCGAATCGGAAAAAACCTCCGAAAAATCCTCATCCGGCGGCAGCGAATCCGGCGGCTCGGAAGCAACGGGCGGCGCCAGCGCCCCCACAGGCTAGCTCAGCCGCCCTACGGGGTCGATATCAAAGTGGCGCTGTAAGTCAGGCGCGCCGTCTGGTAGAGGCAGAAGTACTGGACGTTCGAGCCCAGCTGGGTGTGGGCGGTCTGGGTACCGGTTGTCGTGCACTTGCCCTTGCCGCGGCTCGCTCGCCACGAGGTGGCCTTGCCGAAGCCGAGTGCCAGCGACGGCGCCCAGGAGGGGACCGTCAGGGCGACGATGTCGCCCTTCTTGACGGGGATCGTGGTCGCAAGCGGGAACTGGGCGGTCTTGCCGAAGTACTTTTCAAGCGGCACCACCGGGCTCTGGGCGATCAGCTTGTAGAAGAGTTTGGGACTCTTCTGGGCGCGCAGGATCGCGATGCCGGCGCTGGCCGGTCCGCCCTCGTTGGCGTTGAAGTACTTGATCTGGGTGGCGCTCGGCTTGCCGAGGCTGATCGTCCAGGCGACGATCGTGCCACTGCGCGGCGCGGCCTCGACGTTGTTGTTGGATTCGACCTTGACCTGATAGCCGGTCGTGCGACTCACGGCCAGACACGAAGGCGTCGGGCAGCTGGGCACCGTCGGCGGGGTCGTGGCCGGGATCACGCCGACTTCGGCGAGCGTGGCCAGCGATCCGGCCGGCGCCAATAGCGCCAGTAGGCAGCCCCCCAAGACTGCTGTGGATGCACGTTTCATATGGCTCATTCAACCGCAGGCGCCGGATGCTCAGGCACCGGCATCAACATCAACACAAAGATGACGACGATGTAGCGGTTCGACACCGATCGTCGTTTTCCCCCTTGCGGCGATGGCGAGATTCTATCGCCGCGGCGCCTCTAATCCCCGCTCAGCTTTGCGGCGGCCGCCGCGATCTCCTCGGAGTCGCCCGGCGCGGGCGTCCAGGGGAGGCGCAGCGGATCGCCCTGGTAGCGAGGGATCACGTGCAGATGGAAGTGAAAGACCGTCTGCCAAGCCGCCGCGCCACACGAGTTGATCACGTTCACGCCGTCGGCGCCGAGGCGCTGCTTGGCGCGAGCGGCCAGCCGCTTGGCGGCGATATTGACCGCCGCAAGCTGAGCGGGCTCGATCTCCAGCAGATCGGTCGTGTGAGCGCGCGGGATCACGAGCGCATGGCCGCGCGTGGCCGGGTTGATGTCCATGAAGGCGATCGTGTGCTCGTCTTCATCGACGATGCTTGCCGGCAGCTCACCGGCGAGGATCTTGCAGAAGATGCAGTCCGGATCGTTCATCGTCGAGCCATCCTAAAGACCCTGAACGAAAGCCAGCGCCTGCTCGCGCGTGCTGACGCGGCCGGCGAACTGAGCCTCGGCCAGCGCTCCAAGCATCTCCCCCACGCGCGGACCCAGCGGCATGCCCACTGCCGCCGCCAGCTCATCGCCTCGCAACAAGGGCTTGGGCGGGCCCTGCGCTCGCCAGCACAGAGCGTCGGCGAGCATCGCGCGGGCCAGCGTCAGGTGCGCCTCGATCGCCCGCTCTGCCTTGGCGCCACGCGTCGCCAGCCGATCGCACACCGACAGCAGCGTCACGTCGGCCTCGACGGGCTCGCAGTCGCGCAGATAGGCGAACACCTGCTCACGCGCCAGCGGCTGGGGCGCATGAACCAGGAAGCCCAGGCGCAGATGCCAACGCACGAGAGCCGCGACGTGCTCGCGCAGCCGCACGCTCGTGCGTAGCCGGCCCAGCACGACGCGGGCCAGATCAGCGCCCTGCACGTCGTGGCCGAAGAACGTCACGCGCCGGTCGAGCGGGCGCACCGCGCGGGTGGCCGGCTTGGCGGCGTCGTGAAGCAACGCGCCCCAGCGCAGCGCCTCGCCGCGGGTCAGACCGTCGGCAAGCGGCTCACTCAGCAGCACCGGAACGAGGGCGGCGTTCTCCGCACCCAGAGCGGCCATGATCTCCTCCCGCTCACCCTCAAGGCCCGCCGTCGGCGGCGGCGCCATGCTCGTCAGCGCCACCGCTCGCTCGAGCACCTCCAGCGTGTGACCGTGCACGTCGCGGTGGTGGTAGCGGCTTTGCTCTACGCCCCGCAGGTCCACCAGCTCGGGCAGCACAACCGCGGCGGCGCCCACATCCTCGCTCATAGCCAAACCCTGCACGGCCCGGTCGCAGGCCATGATGCGGCGTAGCTCAAGGAACACGCGCTCGGGCGAGACATCCCGCAACCTGGAGGACTGCTCACGCGCCTTCGCGAGCGTCTGAGCGTCGGCCTGCAGTCCCAACTCAACCGCCACGCGCACGAGTCGTAGCACCCTAAGCGGATCGTCGACAAACGCATCCGGCCCGGCGCAACGCAACCTGCCGAGCCGCAGATCCTCGCGGCCACCCAGCGGATCGATCGGCTCACCCCCGGCCAGCGGCTCGGCGATCGCGTTGACTGTGAAGTCGCGCAGGGCGAGGTCGGCGGCGAGCGATCCGCCGCGCATCTGCTCGATGTCGATCTGCCAGGCGCCGCCGGGCGCCGCCACTCGCCAGGCTCCGAACCGCTCGGAGAGCGCGAAGCCCGCCGCGCGCTCTCCGGCCGCGCGAGCGGTTGCGGCTATCGCTCGTGCCGCTCCGGCCGGATCGCCGTCTAGCACGATGTCGACGTCGAGCATCGCCCGTCCGAGATGGCGGTCTCGCACCGCGCCGCCGACCAGCCATGCTTCGCGGCCGCTCAGCGCGGCGCGCGCAAGCTCAAGCGGACCGCTGCTCATCGTGCTGCCGCACTGGGGAGCCATCGCGATGGAAGACACGCGGCACGCGCGCCGTCAACGCGCACGTGACCTCATAGTTGATCGTGTGCAGGCGTTTCGCAACCTCCTCGGCGAGGATCCGCTGCTCGCCTTGCGCACCCAACAGCACCGCCTCGCTGCCACACAGGGACACCGCCTCGGAATCGTCGCCGAGATCGACCGTGAGGTTGTCCATGCTCACCGTCCCCACCAGCGGCCGGCGGGTGCCTCCCACCAGCACGTCGGCGTCGCCCGAGAGTCCACGCCGCCAACCGTCGCCGTAGCCGATCGGCAGGACGCCCAGATGCGTGTCGGCCCGCGCGATGAAGCGCCGTCCGTAGCCCGCGCTTTGACCGGGCGCGCAGCGCTTGACCTCGGCCACGTAGGAGTGAAGCTCGAGCGCCGGCTCGAGGCCCACGGCGAGCGGGTCCTCGCCGAACGGGTCCATCCCGTAGATCGCGATCCCGCAGCGCACCATGTCGAAATGCGCGCGCGGCTCGCGCAGGACGGCGGCGCTGTTGGCGGCGTGCACGATCACATCCCCGTGACTTGCCTTGACGTCTCGTGCCCACTGATCGAACACCTCGAGTTGGCGCTCGAAGAAGCCGTCAGCAGGGTCGTCGGCGGTGGCGAAGTGCGTCATCGCGCCGACAAGCTCAATCCCGTCAGCGGCAGCGGCTAGCTCCACGACGTCGCCGGCCTGCTCCGGGTCGCGCGTGCCGAGTCGACCCATGCCGCTGTCGAGCTTGACGTGCACACGCCCACCGCCCGCACGCATCACAGCATCAAGCCCGGCCACGCTCCAGATCACCACCTCGGCTCGAGCCGCCAGCGCTTCGCCCAACTCGAGCTCGCTGAGCGCTCCCATCACGAGCACCGGCACTTCGTCCAGGCCCGCGGCGCGCAACTGAACGGCCTCGTGGGCTCCCGCGACGGCAAGCCGCGTGGCGCCGCCGGCGAGCGCCGCGCGCGCGCTCTGCGCGGCACCGTGGCCGTAACCGTCGGCCTTGACGACCGCGCACAGCTCACAGCCCTGCGCCAGCTCCGAGCGCAGACGCGCACAGTTGCGCTCGATCGCCGCGAGGTTCACGCGCGCCAGGGCGCGCCGCTGCTCGCTCACGTGCGCCTGACCCGCGGCAATGCCGCGATCACGTCCGTGGCGATCAC
This sequence comes from Solirubrobacteraceae bacterium, assembly GCA_050696495.1. Lineage (GTDB taxonomy): Bacteria > Actinomycetota > Thermoleophilia > Solirubrobacterales > Solirubrobacteraceae > Palsa-744. The sequence continues at coordinate 17,919 of JBOGXY010000130.1, read as the reverse complement.
ACCCTCGGCGGCACCCTGAACACGGGCCGCCTCACGACCGGCCTCGGTATGCAGACAAACGCCTGCTGACGCGGCAGTGAAGGCGTCCAGGCCCTGAGCCAGCAGCGCCGCGATCGCGCCCGTGAGCACGTCGCCGGTACCTGCTGTCGCCAACGCCGCGCAGCCGCCGCGACCGATCGCCACGCGACCGTCCGGCTCCACCACAACCGTGTCGTCGCCCTTGAGCACCACCACCGCGCCCGACATCTCCGCGGCACGACGAGCGCACGCCAGCCGTTCGCGCTCGACATCGACGCTCTCGACCCGCAGCAGCCGCGCCAGCTCACCGGCGTGCGGCGTGAGCACCGTCGCGACACCCCGACCGGCCAGGTCGCCCAGACGGCCGGCATGGGCGTTCAGGCCGTCGGCGTCGATCACGCTCGGCACGGGCGAACGGCGCGCCAGCTCGCGCGCGAGCTCAGCGCTGCCCTCCGCCCGCCCAAACCCGGGGCCAAGGGCCAGAGAACCCGCACGCTCCAGCGCCGCAAGCGCCGGTTCGACGGCGCCCGGCGTGAGCGCGCCGCGCTCGTCGGGCAGGGGCCGCGTCATGACCTCCATCAACTGTGCGTCGAGCACACGCCGCTCTGACGTGGGCACACAGGCCGTCACGTAGCCGGCGCCGGCGCGCATCGCCGCGAGCGAGGCCATCGCCGGCGCGCCCATCAGACCGGCGCTACCGCCGATCACCACGACGTGACCGCTTGAGAACTTGGTTGAGCCGGCAAGCCTGCGCGGCAGGACGTCTAGCACTCGGCGCTCGATCAGACCCGTCTGGGTGCTGACGGGAGCGCCGCGCGGGATGCCGATGTCAACCACGACCACCTCGCCGGTGTGGGCCTTGCCGGGATGTACCCACAGGCCGATCTTGGCGGCATGGAAAGTGGCGGTTGCGACCGCGTGGACCGCAACCCCGGCCACGGCGCCGCTGGAGGCATCCACGCCACTCGGGACGTCGACGCTGACCGTTTGGCCCGCTGCCGCGTCGATCGCCTCGATCGCCTCGGCCGCGGCGCCGCGTGGCGCTCCCTGGAAGCCCGTGCCGAGCACCGCGTCCACGACCAGCGCGGCGCGGCCAAGCTCAGCCTGAGCCTCCCCGGACCCGAACGCCAGTACCGGCTCGCCCGGCAAGCGCCCCAGGTTCGCCTGCGCGTCGGGAGAGAGATCCGTCGGCTCACCAAGACAGATGACCGCCACTTCACGCGCGGCCTGGCGCAGTAGCCGCGCGAGGACGAAGCCATCGCCACCGTTGTTGCCCTTGCCGCACACGACCGTCACCGGACCGTCGGGCGCGATCTCTTCGACCAGCCTTGCGACGCCTTCGCCGGCGCGGTCCATCAGCTCGAGCGACGCCACGCCCCGCTCGTCGATTGCCCAGCGATCGATCGCCCGCATCAGCGGCGCGTCATAAAGCGGCTCGCACCAGTCCGGCAGGGCTGCCATCACCCGGCGATAGTACGGGCTCGACCCGCCGCGTCCCCGCGCGGGGCTACTCGACAGTGACGGTCTTGGCGAGGTTGCGCGGCTGGTCCACGTTCAGGCCACGGCGCTTGGCGATCTCATAGGCCAGTAGCTGTAGCGGCACCACCGCGAGGATCGGCTGCAGCATCCAGTCCACAGCCGGGACCGGCAGCGCCACCTCCACCTGGTCGGCGATGTGTGTGTTGGCGACTGTCGTGATCGCGATCACGTGCGCGCCGCGGGCGCGAACCTCCTGCATGTTGGAGATCATCTTCTCGAGCACCGGCGAGTCTGTTGCGATGCACACGACCGGGGTGCGATCGTCGAGCAGGGCGATCGGGCCGTGCTTCATCTCACCAGCCGCGTAGGCGTCGGTGGCGATGTAGGAGATCTCCTTGAGCTTCAGCGCGCCCTCCAGCGCCACCGGCAGGCCTACGTGGCGGCCGAGGTAGAGGAAGAACTCGTCGCGCCAGTGATCCTCGGCGACCCGCGCCACCGGCTCACCGACGGAGGCGAGCGTCTCCTCGATGCAGTGCGGAAGGCGCTTCAGCTCGGCCACGAGCTCGGCTATCCGCGCGGGCGGCAGCGAACCGCGCAGCTCAGCCAGGCGCAGACCCAGCAGGTAGATCGCCGCCACCTGACAGACGAACGTCTTGGTCGCCGCGACGCCGATCTCAAGGCCCGCGCGGGTGAACAGCACGCCGTCTGAGTCCCGCGTGATCTGCGAGCCCATCACGTTGGTGATCGCAAGCACCTTGGCGCCGCGCTCGCGGGCGGTGCGCATGGCAGCCAGCGTGTCCGCCGTCTCGCCGGACTGGGAGATGCCGATCACGAGGTCTCCGGCGCCCACCACGGGGTTGCGGTAACGGTACTCGGAGGCGATCTCCATCTCGACCGGCAGGCGCGCCCACTCCTCGATCGCGTAGCGGCCGATCAAGCCGGCGTGATAGGAGGTGCCGCAGGCGACCACGACGATCCGCTCGACGTCATCGAACAGCGCCTCGTCCAGGGACCCGGGCTCGTCGAGGTCGACCCCAGTCCCGCGGGCGACTCGATCGGCGATCGTCTCGGCGACGGTGTCAGCCTGTTCGTGGATCTCCTTGAGCATGAACGTCTCATAGCCGCCCTTCTCGGCAGTGTCCTCGTCCCAATCGACCTGCTCGATCTCGCGATCCACAACCTCGCCCGCAACCGTCTGGAACTCGACGCCCGCCGGAGTCAGCACGACGATCTCGCCGTTCTCCACGAGCTGCACCGCGCGCGTCTGTGCGAGGAAGGCCGGCACCGCCGAGGCGATGAACTGCTCGCCCTCGCCGCGGCCGACCACCAGCGGGCACTCGCGCCGTGCGGCCACCAGCGTCTGCGGCTCCTGCACGCTCATCGCGACGAAGGCGAAGTGACCCTCGAGCTCCGCGAAGGCGGCGCGCACCGCCGCCGTCAGCTCGCCGTCGTAGTGGGAGGCGATCAGATGCGCGATCACCTCGGCGTCAGTCTCCGAGGTGAAGTCGCTGCCGGCCTCTGAGAGCCGCCGCTTGAGCGTCATGTAGTTCTCGACGATGCCGTTGACGACCACGTGCACCCGATCGTCGGTGTCGTAGTGGGGGTGGGCGTTCTCCTCACTCACGCGCCCGTGTGTGGCCCAGCGCGTATGGCCGATGCCGGTGGTGGCCGCTTGCTCGGCGACGGCCACGGCGGCCTCGCCCGAGTCGCTTACCTGCAACTTGGCTTCCAGAGCGCTGAGGTTGCCCACCGCGCGCACCGCATCGATGCGGCCCTCGGCGATCAGCGATATGCCGGCGCTGTCATAGCCGCGATACTCGAGCTTCTTCAGGCCCGCGAGCAGCAGCTCACGGGCGGGACGCTTGCCTACGTAGCCGACGATGCCGCACACGGCGGCGACGATATCAGCGGCAATCAGGCCAGCTCGCGCTGCACGAGCTCAACCAGGCGCGAGCAGACCTCGTCGGCCTCGGCGTCTGTTGGGGCCTCAACCATCACTCGCACGAGCGGCTCGGTGCCGCTGGGGCGCACCAGCACGCGCCCGCGGCCCGAGAGCGCCTGATCGGCGGCGCTGACGGCAGCTTTGACGTTCTCTGCCGCCGCCAGCGCGCCACGGTCGCGTACGCGCACGTTGACCAAACGCTGCGGGAGCTTTGCCATCGCGTTACGGTCGGCCAGATCGCGCTCGCCGAGCGCCTCCAGCGTGAGCAAAGCGCTAGCGATGCCATCGCCGGTGCTGTTGAAGGCCATGTCGATGATGTGGCCTGATTGCTCGCCGCCAAGTGTCCAGCCGCTGCGCCGCAGCGCCTCGAGCACGTAGCGATCGCCGACGGCGGTGCACGCGACCTCGACCCCGGCCTCGCGCATCGCCGCGTGAAATCCGTAGTTGGTCATCACAGTGACGACCACTCCACCGCCGCTCAGAAGCCCGCGCTCGCGCAGGTGAAGGGCAGCTAGCGCGATCAGCTCGTCGCCATCGACCACCGCGCCTGTGCGATCGACGGCCAGCACGCGATCGCCGTCGCCGTCGAAGGCGAAACCGAGCTCGTGGCCGCCCTCGCGGACCGCCTCGCCGAGCCGATCGATGTGCGTGGACCCGCAGTCGGCGTTGATGTTGCGCCCATCGGGCTCGGCGGCCAGCACCGTGACGTTGGCGCCGAGCCGGCGCAGGATCTCCGGAGCGACCCTGTAGGTGGCGCCGTTGGCGCAGTCGATCGCGATCCTGCGTCCGTCCAGGCTCAGGTCGGCAAAGCGCCTCTCCAGTTCGCGCAGGTAATCCTCGTGGGCGCCGCGCAGCTCGCGCACACGACCGATCGGCGGCGGCTCACGATCGTCGGCGGCGTCCGCCGCCGTGCTGCCGTTGCTCCCGGCAGCCGCGGCCAGATCCAAGGCCGCTTCGATTTCGCCCTCGACCTCATCAGAGAGCTTGAAGCCGTCGGCGGCGAAGAACTTGATCCCGTTGTCCTGGTAGGGGTTGTGTGAGGCGGAGAGCACGGCCGCCAGGTCGAAGCCGTAGCGACGCAGCAAGAGCGGCGCCGCCGGTGTGGGCAGCACGCCGCCGAGCAGGGCTTCACCGCCGGCTGCCGCCACGCCCGCGGCCAGCGCCGACTCGAGCATCTCGCCGGACTCGCGGGTGTCGCGCACGATCAGCACGCGCGGGCGCGCGACGCCGGTACGAGCGGTTGCTGTCTTTCCGAGCGCCAGCGCCAGCTCGGCGCTTAGCAACTGGCCCGCGACGCCGCGGACTCCGTCGGTCCCGAACAGCCTCCCCATCGGGAGGGTTCTAGCGCTTTGAGAACTGCGGGCGCTTACGAGCCTTCTTCAGGCCCGCCTTCTTGCGCTCCTTGGCGCGCGAATCGCGCGTCAGGAAGCCGCGGCGCTTGAGCTCACCGCGCAGGTTGGGATCGGCCTCCAGCAGCGCGCGAGAGATGCCGTGGCGCAATGCGCCGGCTTGAGCGGAGATGCCGCCGCCGTGCAGACGGGCAACGACGTCCATGCGCTCCTGATAGCCGACTGTCTCCAGCGGCTGGCGAATGTTGCGCTGCAGGGTGATACGGGGAAAATGCTCGTCCAGCGTGCGGCCGTTGACCACATAGGTGCCGGTGCCGGGGCGCAGGATCACGCGGGCGATGGCGGTCTTGCGCTTGCCGGTCGCCTTGTAGCGAGCGCCGGCGGCCAGATCGATGGCGGCCGTTGAGATCGGCTCAGAGAGCTGGGCGCCCTCGCCCTCCTGCTCGGCCTCGGCCTGGGGCTCCTCGTAGTCCTCGACGGCGTAGGGGTCGGCCGGCTGCTCGGGCGCCAGCGGATCGACGCCTTCAGGCACGATGTCCACTTCGAGGTGGGCGCCGGGAACACTTGGCTTGACGCGCGGAGTGGCCTCCTGCTCAGGCTCCTCGACAATCGCCTCCTCGACGATCTCCTCAGCGACGGCCTCGACCGCGGCCTCCTCGGCATTCTGCACCTCAGACGGGGTCGGCTCGACCGGCTCCTGCTCGCTCTCGTTCGGCTCGTCGGCCATTAGGATTCAAGCTCCATCGGTTGCGGATTTTGCGCCACGTGCGGGTGCTCCGGGCCGGCATAGATCTTCAACTTGGTGATCTGACGGCGTGCCAAGCGGTTGCGCGGCAGCATGCCCTTGACCGCCAGACGGATGATCTCCTCTGGGCGGCGGGCCTGCATTTCCTCAAACGTGCGCGAGCGCAGGCCGCCGGGATAACCCGAGTGGCGGTAGTAGCGCTTGTCCGTGCGCTTTTTACCGGTCACGGAGATCTTCTCGGCGTTTACGACGACGACGAAGTCGCCAGTGTCGATGTGCGGCGTGTACTCGGGCTTGCGCTTGCCGCGCAAGGCGTCGGCGATCTGCGTCGCCAGCCGTCCGAGCGTCTGTCCGGTGGCGTCGACGACGAGCCAGTTGCGCTCGCGGTCTGTGGGCTTGGCTACGTAGGTCTTCATGGCGTGAAAAAGGCCGCGCGAAAAAAGCTGCGCGCGGCGCGGATGCATGATAGGCGATGTCGGGCCGATTCGCGGCGCGGCAATCAGAGACCCGCGGCTACTCCCACTCGATAGTTCCCGGGGGCTTGCTGGTTATGTCCAGCACGACCCGGTTGACCTCGCGCAACTCGTTGATCATGCGCGAGGCGATCGTCTCCAGCAGGTCGTACGGCAAGCGCGCCCAATCGGCGGTCATCGCGTCGTCTGAGGTGACGGCGCGGATCACCACGACGTAGCCGTAGGTGCGCTCGTCGCCCTGCACACCCACCGTTCGCACGTCGGGCAATACGCAGAAGGATTGCCACAGCTCGCGGTAAAGGCCCGCCTTGCGGATCTCCTCCTGAAGGATGTAGTCGGCCTCGCGCAGCACGTCCAGGCGCTCCTTGGTGGCTTCGCCGCCGACGACCCTGATCGCAAGGCCCGGCCCGGGAAACGGCTGGCGCCAGACCAGGCGCTCGGGCAAGCCCAGCTCGGCGCCGACGGCGCGCACCTCGTCCTTGAACAGGGCGCGCAAGGGCTCTACCAGCTCGAACTGCATGTCATCGGGCAGGCCGCCGACGTTGTGATGGGACTTGATCGTGGCGGCGCCGGTGCCACCACCGGACTCGATCACGTCGGAGTAAAGCGTGCCTTGAACGAGGTACTTGGCGGGGCTCGCCTGCGAAATCTTCGCGGCCTCCTCCTCGAACACGCGGATGAACTCGGCGCCGATCGCCTTGCGCTTGGCCTCGGGCTCGCTGACGCCTTTGAGCTTCTCTAGAAAGCGCTGCTCGGCGTCCACAGCCACGAGCGGGACCTTGAAGGTGTCGCGGAAAGCGGAGATGACCTGCTCGCCCTCCTGCTTTCGCATCAATCCGTGATCGACGAACACGCAGGTCAGCTGGTCGCCGATCGCGCGGTGGACGAGCAGCGCCGCCACCGATGAATCGACGCCGCCGGAGAGACCGCAGATGACCCGGCCCTCCCCCACCTGGGCTCGGATGCGGGCGATCTGCTCCTCGGCGATCGACGCCGGCGACCAGGTGCGCTCACAACCGCACACCTCGCCGAGAAAGCGGGTGAGGATCTCCTGGCCATAAGGGGTGTGCACGACCTCTGGGTGAAACTGGATGCCGTAGATCCCGCGCTGCGTGTCCTCGACCGCGGCAACGGGCGAGGCGGTCGAGGAGGCAAGTGCCGTAAAGCCCTCCGGCGCCTGGAAGACCGTGTCGCGGTGAGACATCCAGCAGGTCTGCTCGGCGGGCATCCCCGCCAGCAGTACCCCGGGCTCGGAGACGATCAACTCGGAGCGGCCGAACTCGCCCACCTCGGCCTGCTCGACGCGACCACCGAGCTCGTGCACCAGCAGCTGCATCCCGTAACAGATGCCCATCACAGGGACGCCCAGCTCCAAGAGCTCGCGCTCCAAGCGCGGCGCACCCGGGGCGTACACCGATGCCGGGCCGCCGGAGAGGACGATCCCGCGCGGTTTGCGCCGGCGCACCTCCTCGATCGGGACGTGGTGGGGCAGCAGCTCGGAGAAGACGCCACAATCGCGGATGCGCCGAGCGATCAGCTGGGAGTACTGGCCGCCGTAATCGAGGACAATCACCTCTTCGCGGTCCTGCACCACCCCATCCCGGCCGTCGGCGACCGGGGCCTCAGCGGTGGCGGCGCCGCTAGTCATTTACTAGCTCTGCCGCCTTCCCGTTCGAGCCCATGCCGACCGCCTGATCGCGCTGAAGCTGCTTGCCCTCGGTCTGTAGCGAAGGCGCGATCACCACCTCGGCGCGGTTGAACTCGGCCAGGTCCTTGTGGCCGCAGGTGGCCATCGAGGTGCGCAGGCCGCCGAACAGGTTGAAGGTGCCGTCGTTCTCGCGCGCGGGGCCGACGAGGATCTCCTCCAGCGTGCCGTTCTGCGTGGTCGCCACCCGTGCGCCACGCGGGAGCGTCGGATGAAAGGTGGCCATGCCCCAGTGGAAACCCCGCCCTGGGGCTTCGTGGGCGCGCGCCAGCGGCGAGCCGATCATCACGGCGTCGGCGCCCAGGGCAATCGCCTTGGAGACGTCTCCCCCGTTGCGCATGCCGCCGTCGGCGATCACCTGGCAGTACTCGCCGGTCTCCAGCATGTGCGTCGAGCGGGCGTGCGCCACGTCGGCGATCGCCGTTGCCTGCGGGACGCCGATGCCAAGCACGCCACGCGTGGTACACGCGGCGCCTGGGCCAACGCCCACCAACACGCCCGCCGCGCCCGTTCGCATCAGGTGCAGACCCGTGTGGTAGGAGGCACAGCCGCCCACGACCACCGGCACATCCAGCGAGGGGATGAACTCCTTGAGGTTCAGCGGCTCGGAGACCGTGGAGACGTGTTCGCCTGAGACGACGGTGCCCTGAATGACAAGCACGTCAAGGCCCGCCTCCAGCGCCAGCTCGTGATAGTCGAGCACCCGTTGAGGGGTCAGCGAAGCGGCGCAGACGACCTTCTGCTCCTTGATCTCGCGGATGCGCTGGGCGATCAGCTCGGGCTTGACGGGCGTCGCGTAGATGTCCTGCATCTCGCGCGTGGCGACGTCCTTGGGCAGCTTGGCGATTCGCTGCAGCTGCTCGTCGGCGTCCTCGTAGCGAGTGAAGATGCCCTCGAGGTTGAGCACGGCCAGGCCGCCGAGTTTGCCGACGATTCCCGCCGTTTGAGGAGAGACGACGCCGTCCATCGCGGAGGCCAGCATCGGCAGCTCGAACTGGTAGGGACCGAGCTTCCAGGAGATGTCGATGTCGTCGGGATCGCGCGTGCGCCGGGAGGGCACGATCGCGATGTCATCGAAGCCGTAAGCGCGGCGGCCCTGCTTGCCACGTCCAATCTCTACTTCCATCTCAGAATCCTCGCAGTTTTGGCGGACGACTCCGCCCTTACGGGGACGGAGCATGGGGGGTGCTTTATGGGTCGTGGCGGATAGGCCAGGCTTGGCCCTTGGGTATGCTCGATCGGTATGAGCGGCGGCACTCTCCCAACCTACGATCCTCAAGCAATCGAGGCTCGCCGCCAGGCTGATTGGCGTGAGCGAGATGCTTTTCGAACCCCGGAGACAGCCGGTGAGACGCCCCGCAAGTATATAAAGCCCTCGGCGCCCTTCACCTCGGGAAACATCCACATCGGGCACGTCCGCAGCTATTCGATCGGGGATGCCTACGCACGTTTCTGCAGAGCGCGAGGGGAGGACGTTCTGTTCGCCTTCGGCTTCGATGCGTTCGGGCTTCCCGCCGAGCTCGGGGCGATCGCGGGCGGAGTCTCGCCCAGCGACTGGGTGGCGCGCTGCGCGGAGCACATGATCGGGCAGCTGGGGCGGCTCGGGTTCTCCTTTGATTGGGAGCGCGCGTTCATGAGCTCGGACGCGAATATGTACCGCTGGTCGCAGTGGCTGTTCCTGACTTTGCTCGACGCCGGGCTCGTCTACCGCGGCACGGGGACAGTCGACTGGTGCGATACCTGCCAGACCACGCTCGCGACGATCCAGGTCGAGAACGGCGAGTGCTGGCGCTGCCACAAAAGCGTGCGGCTGATCCAGCGGCCTCAGTGGTACCTGCGCATCAGCGCCTATGTCGCCGAGAACGACGGTCGTCTGGCCGATCTCGCCGCCGGCGGCATCTGGGATGAGAACGCGCTGGCCTCCCAGCGTTTTGTGATCGGCCGCGTCGACGGGCTCGAGCTCGACCTGGTGGCCTCAGACGGCGAGACACTGACCGTCTTCACACCGCACACCGACGCGGTCGGACTGGCGCGCTTTATCGCCGTGTCGCCCAGACATCCGCAGGTCGAGCAGTGGGCGCAGGGTGAGGTTTGGGCTACAGAGCTCGAGGATCTGCGCTCCGGTGGGCTGGAGCGAAGTTCTCGTGAGGCCCAAACGATGCCGCTCGTGCAGACCGGTCGCATGCTTGTCTCCCCGACAGGCGGCGATCCGCTGCCGGTGATCGTCACACCCACCGTCGACGGGCGCTTCGGAGCCACGGCGGTGCTCGGCATACCCGAGCGCGACCGCACCGACGCCCTGATCGCCGAGCGGCTGCCTGCGCCCTTCAGGGTGTTCGGCCCGGTGGCCGAGAGCGACTCGCCACTGCGAGACGCCGAGAACGGCAGCGCTCCGGCGCCGCCCGCGGGGGCTCGCAACGCCGTGCGCTACCGCGCCAACGACTTCACGATCTCCCGCCAGCGCTCTTGGGGGACGCCGATCCCGATCGTCTATTGCGAGAGCTGCGGCACGGTGCCGCTTCCAAAGGAGCAGCTGCCGGTGCTGCTGCCGCTCGATCTGAAGCCCACCGGCGAGGGCAACCCGTTGGCAGAGCGCGAGGACTTCGTGAACACGACCTGCCCGAACTGCGGTGGTGCCGCCACGCGCGAGACCGACACGCTGGACTGCCACTTCGACGCGCTGTGGCTGTGGCTGCCCGTTTGCGTGCCGCCCTCAGAGCGCGAGCGCACGCTGGAGGAGATCCTCGCGCTCGATGACCTGCGCGCCTGGCTGCCTTGCGAGCGGGTGGTCGCGGGCTCGGACAGCGGTAACTTCGTCTTTGACCAGCGCACCGTCACCAAGGCACTGAGAGACATCGGGCCGCTCAGTTTCCTGGGCGACGGCGAGCCGTTCGCTGGGTGCCTGTTTCACGAGATGGTTATCGCCGACGGGCGCAAGATGTCAAAGCACCTCGGCAACGTGGTCGACCCTGACGAGCTGGTGGCCGCCTACGGCGCCGACACAGTCAGGCTGGCCGTCCTCTACGCCGCGGCGCCACAGCGCTCGCTGAACTGGAGCGACAGCGCGGTGCAGCGCTGCCGGCGTTTCCTACGCCAACTGTGGGACTACACGCACGCGCAGCTGGCGGCAGGCGATCAGACCGAGCAGCCCAGCGAGATAGGGGCCGATAAGACCGAGCATCTGCGCAAGCGCCTGGAGCAGTGGTGCGAGACGGCCGTGGAGAAGATCACCGAGGACCTGGTCGATCTGCAAATGCATACGGCGGTGCGCAACGTGATGCGGCTGTTCGATCGGATCAAGGACTATGAGAAGCGCGTGCTTGCCAAGCGCGGGTCGTTGTGCGCCGAGGACCGCGAGGCGCTGCTTGCAGCGCTTGACCTGATGGCACGGGTGCTCGTTCCCTTCGCCCCGCACGTCGCCGAGCAGCTGCTGATCGCGGCCGCCGACGGAGGCGAGATCGACACGGCGTGGCCTGAGACGCAGCTTGTGTCACGATGACGCTCGCAACCAACACGAAGGATGGGTGAGACGCGGATGATGGCGGGATATCCCGCACAGGGGGACGAGCACCCTAACGGGCACACCCCGGAGGGCGCACCCTTGCGGGCACAAGCAGGCGAGCGGACGCGCTCGTGCGCGACCGGGCTCGTCTGCCACAAGTGCGGCGTGAAGATCGCGTTGGGCGAGCGCGAGGCGTTCTGTCCGGAGTGCGGCAAGTGCCTGGATGTCGCATACGACTACGAGCTGGCCAAGCAGCGACTCGCGCAAGTCGCCCTGGATCGGCGGCCGATGAACATCTGGCGGCTCTCCGAGCTGCTGCCGATCGGCGACATGAGCGCGCAGGCGCGCGTTGGGCAGATCTCCGGCATGAGCCCGATGATTCCAGCCGACCGGCTGGGCAAGGAGCTGGGGCTGAAAAAACTCTACGTCAAGGACGACAGCACCTCGCGTCCGAGCCTCTCCTACAAGGACCGGGTCGTCTCCACGGCGATCGCGCGGCTGCTCGAGCTGGGCGACGAGGAGGTCGGTTGCGTCTCCACCGGCAACGTCGGCACCGCTGTGGCCTCGCTGGCTGCCAAGGCGGGGGTCACGCCCTACGTGTTCTACCCCAACCGGTTGGAGCGGACCAAGGCCAAGGCCTGTCGCGCGCTCGGCGCGCGCGTCTGCCAGGTGAGCGGCAACTACGACGAAGCCAACAAAGAGTGCCGCAAGGTCGCCGAGTCAAGCGGGCTGGAGTTCGCCAACATCACGCTGCGGCCCTTCTACGCCGAGGGGGCAAAGACGATGGCCTTTGAGATCGTCGAGCAGCTCGGCTGGCACGCGCCCCAGCACATCGTCTCGGCGACGGCCGGCGGCACGCTCTCCTCGCGGCTGCACAAGGGACTGATCGAGCTGGAGACGGTCGGGCTGGCGCAGACCGGCGCCACGAAGATGCACATCGCCCAACCGGCAGGGTGCTCGCCGATCGCAAGCGCGATCCAGGCGGGCGACTCAGAGATCCATCCCTGTCGCCCGGAGACGGTGGCGCACTCGCTTGCGATCGGCACACCCGGAGACGGCTATCTGGTGATCGACGCGGTGCTCTCGCGTGGCGGCAGCGCCGGGTCGGCAAGCGACGAGGAGATCTTCGCCGGCGTCGATCTGCTTGCCCGCACCGAGGGGATCCTCACCGAGCCGGCGGGCGGGACGACGATCGCGGTGCTGCGCAAACTCGTGCAGAGCGGCGAGCTCGACCCTGACGCGACGGTGGTGGCGATCATTACCGGCAACGGCCTGAAGACGCTCGAGGATCATCCAGAGAAGCCCTGGCCGCTGGCCGACTGCGAAGCGGAGGCGATGCTCTCGGTGCTCAGCGACTTCCGCCACGAGCAGGCCGCCGACCCGCTTCCGGCGTAGGATCCCCGCAGCGTCACTGCCGAGATCCGATGGCCGCCAGATAGCCTGTTAGAGCGCCGACGATGACCGACAGGCGACGCGTGGCCGGTCGAGCCGCTCGCGCGCGGGCAATCTCAGACGCCGGCAGCCGCCGCGTCGGCCAGGATCAGCGAGTCCTCGGGCTTGACCCGGCCTGCTGGGATCGAACGGTCATGCTCGCGCAGGCGCGCCAGCGCATCGAGCTTGTCCTCGCCTGTGACCACCCATAGGCGTGCGCGGGCGCGGTCGAGCACCGGGTAGGTGAGCGTCATCCGCAGTTGGGACTGGTAGGGGCCGCTGAGCGTCACATCGCGATCGAGCACCTCCAGCGCCGGGTCTCCGGGAACCAGTGACGCCGTGTGGCCGTCGGGCCCGAGGCCGAGATGGATCAGGTCGAAATGCTCGGGCAGGGAGGCGGCATAAGCGTGGGCGGCGGCGTCTAGATCGGACTCCTCGACCGGCATCGGGTACAGGCGCTCGCGGGCGGGCTCGGGCAGGCTCGTCAACAGGTGAGTCAGGTTGCGCGTCCGATCGCCGCCGGGGGCCACGCGCTCGTCGACCTGGAATATCGCGACACGCTGCCAGTCGATCTCGTGATCGGCCAGCTCGGCGAACATCGCCCACGGCGTGCGACCGCCGCTGACGGCCAGTGCGAACGATCCACGCGCGGCGATCGCCGCCTGGGCGTGGGCGGCCATCACCTCAGCGGCCCGCCGAGCCACGGCCGGCGCGTCGGGGTGGATCTCGATGGGGGTGCGCTCACTCATTGTCAACCTCATCGCGACGGGTCACTGCCCCACTCTCGCGGCGCGCAAACCGAGCTTGGCGACTGAAACCCGCTCACGCGCGATCCCGCATCGATCGATAACGACGGATCAAGGCGTTAGTCGAGCTGTCGTGCCCGAGCGCCGGCTCCCCGGGCGCTTGCAGCTCAGGGACGATCCGCTTGGCCAAGGCCTTGCCCAACTCCACTCCCCACTGATCGAAGGAATCGATGCCCCACACCACGCCCTGCGTGAAGACGCTGTGCTCATACAGCGCAACCAGCGCGCCCAGGCTGTGCGGCGTCAAGCGCTCGGCCAGGATCGTGCTCGACGGGCGGTTGCCCTCCATCACGCGGTGCGGGACGACCGCCTCGGGTGTCCCCTCCTCGCGTACCTGCCGCTCGGTCTTGCCGAACGCAAGCGCCTCGGCCTGGGCGAACACGTTTGACATCAGCAGGTCGTGGTGGGCGCCGAGCGGGTTCAGCGAGTTGGCGAAGCCGATCAGGTCGATCGGGACCAGGCGTGTTCCCTGATGGAGCAGTTGGTAGAAGGAGTGCTGGCCGTTGGTACCGGGCTCGCCCCAGTAGATCGCGCCGGTGTCGTAGTCGACGCGGGTGCCATCCAGGCGCACATGCTTGCCGTTTGACTCCATCGCAAGCTGCTGCAGGTAGGCGGGGAAACGCTTCAGATACTGCTCATAGGGCATTACGCCGATCGTCTGCGCGCCGAAGAAGTTGGAGTACCAAACGCACAGCAATCCCATCAGGGCGGGCAGATTGCGCTCGTGGGGGGCAGTGCGGAAGTGCTCGTCCATGGCGTGGAAGCCCGCCAGGAAGTCCTCGAACCGCGACGGGCCTATCGCGAGCATCGTCGATAGCCCGATCGCTGAGTCAAGCGAATAGCGGCCCCCTACCCAATCCCAAAAACCAAACATGCCGGCGGTGTCGATCCCGAACCGGGAGACACCCTCGGCGTTTGTCGAGACGGCCACGAAATGCTTGGCGACGGCCTCCTCGGCGCCGAGACTCGCCAATAGCCACTCGCGCGCGGAGTTGGCGTTGGTCATCGTCTCAAGCGTCGTGAATGTCTTGGAGGAGACGATGAAGAGCGTCTCGGCGGGGTCGAGGTCGCGGGTGGCCTCGACGAAGTCTGTGGCGTCGACGTTTGAGACGAAGCGGAAGGTCATCTCGCGGCGGCTGTAATGACGCAGCGCCTCATAGGCCATCACCGGGCCGAGGTCCGAGCCGCCGATGCCGATGTTGACGACGTTGCGAATCGGCAGGCCGGTGTGGCCGCGCCACCTGCCCGAGCGAACCTGTTCGCTGAAGGACGCCATGCGCTCGAGCACCTCATGCACCTCGGCGACGACATCGACTCCGTCCACGATCAGCGACGAGTCTCGCGGCATCCGCAGCGCTACGTGCAGGACAGAGCGACCCTCCGAGACGTTGATCCGATCGCCGGCGAACATCGCCTGCGTGCGCTCGCGCAAGCCAACCTGCTCGGCCAGCGCCAGCAAGAGGCGGATCGTCTCCGGGGTGATGCGGTGCTTGGAGTAGTCGAGGTACAGGCCCGTGGCCTGCGCGGTCATGCTCTCACCGCGATCCCGTTCGGCGGCGAACAGGTCGCGCAGGTGCTTCGGCGCGATCTCGCGGTGATGCTCGGCAAGCGCCGTCCAGGCGGGAAGGGTCCTCAGCTGTGGCATGCGTGCTCGGGGGCGGGAGTGCGGGTGGAGAGCGCGAACATGGCGGCGAAGATTGCCAGGCCGAGCGTGTTGGTGAGCAGCTTGTAGTCGATTTTGACTTCGCCGAAGATGTCGGCGTGCGTCGGTCGGGTGTGCGGGATCAGGCCGGCGGCGCTGAACAGGCCCGTGACGATCAGCGCGGCGATCACCATCGTTATGAGCATCAGCGCGACGATCCTGACAGTGAACGTGATCCCGTAGTACTTGCGATAGATCAGCACGATCGGCACCACCAGCAGGTCGGCGAAGATGAAGGAGATCACGCCGACAAAGCCGATCCCGCCCGACCACAGGACGGCGGCGAGCGGGATGTTGCCGACCGAGCAGACGAAGCTGAGGATGGCGATCACGGGGCCGACGACGGCGTTCTCGATCAACTTCACGCCGGCGGGAGCGTGCGTGACGAACAGCGCGTTCCAGAAGCTGTCGTCGAGTTGGCCGATGAAGCCGGCGAGCACGAAGCCGAGCGCGATCTCCTTGTAGAGCATCGTCCAGTCGTTGCGGAAGTTGTGCGCAACGTCTGTCCAAGCGTCCAGGGAGGTGAGCCGTTCGCGCACGCTCATGTGCGCCTCGGCGCTGTCGTGTTGATGGCCCGAGTCGGCCTGTATCGCGTGTTCGCGTGCCTGCTCTTCGGTGCGCTTTGAGACGAACAGGCGCAGCAGCAGGGTCATCACGACGATCAGGATCAGTCCACCGACGAACTCGGCGAGCGTGAACTGCCAACCGATCAGAATCCAGATCACGATCCCGAGCTCGATCACGAGGTTGGTCGAGGAGAACTGGAAGGCGAGCGCCGAGGCGGCAGACGAGCCCTTCTGGAACAGGCTCTTGGCGATCGCGATGGCAGCATAGGAGCAGGACGACGAGGCGGCGCCGAGACCGGTCGCAAGCGCGATCGGCCGTGTGCCGGCGCCTCCGAGCGCGCTCTGGATGCGCTCGCGCGGCACCCAGGCTTGAACGACCGCGGAGATCGCGAAGCCGAACACGAGCGCCCACCACACGGCCCAGGCCATCAGGAAGGCGTCCTTGAGGGCGTCGGCGACGGTGCTCAGCACGCGGCCCACAATAGGCGAGCGCGCTCGACACGACCCGACAAACCAGCATCAATCGGCCGGCGCCCGCGCGCTGCGGCAACCGTCGGCCCACGGCTTCACAGGAGACCGTCGGCGCGCTACGGTCTCAGTGCAGGTCAGGCAGCCGCGGAGGCCTTCGGGCCTTCGAGGAAAGTCCGGACATCAAAGGGCAGGGTGGTCGAACAATCGACCCGGGGAAACCCGCGGGAAAGTGCCACAGAAACAAACCGCCGATGTCGGCCGTCCCACGTGAACGGCCGGCAGGCAAGGGTGAAATGGTGCGGTAAGAGCGCACCAGCGTCGCGGTGACGCGGCGGCTGGGCAAACCCCTCCCGATGCAAGGCCAGAGCGGATCGCTTGTAGGTTGCCCGCCGAGATCCAGGTAGGCCGCACAGATGGATGGCTGCTCAACGACAGAATCCGGCTTATCGACCTGCTAACGGAAAGCCTCGCTTCGGCGGGGCTTTCCTATTTTCCAGGACCCGGCCGCCCGTCGAGAATGAGTGCTCATGCTTGCCCAGGCACTCGTCTCAGGACAAGCTCGTGCCGCAACCGATACAGGTTCCCGTCAGCCGTTCTTCGTCGCTGTCGACGGCATGCGTGACCATCGGCCCACAGCAGACCGGGCAGGAGACGGTGCCGCGCACGGCTAGGTGTTGTGCCCGGTGACGTCCCGAACGCGGGTGCGGGGTGGTCGGTTGCCGAGCGCTGTGTGTGTGCGTCGCTCGTTGTAGTGGTCGATCCAGTGTGGCAGGGCTTGCGCGCGGGCGTCGGATGAGGCGTATTGGAGTGCGTAGGCCCACTCCCGCATGAGGGTTTGGTGGAACCGCTCGACCTTGCCGTTGGTTCTGGGTGTGTATGGGCGTGTGCGGATGTGAGTGATCGCGCGCCGGTAGAGCAGCTGCTTGAAAGATCGGCTCTGGGTGTAGACGAACGCGTTGTCGGTCATGATCCGCTCGCAGACGATGCCCTGCTCCAGAAACCAGTCGAGTGCGCGGCGGGTGAAGCCGGTGACGGTCGCGGCGGTCTCGTCAGCGTGGATCTCCGAGTACGCAAGCCGTGAGCAGTCATCGATGATTGAGTGCACGTACTCCCAGCCGACCCTTCGCGAGCGTTTGGTGCGATCACCGGTCAGCGCGTGCCCGGGCTCGGTGAACTTCCCGAGCTTCTTGACGTCCATGTGCAACAGGTTCCCCGGACACGGCCACTCGTAGCGGATCACAGCGGGAGCCTCGGGTCGTGGCCGGCGTGAACAGCCGCCACGACGCAGCACCTGATGGATCGTCGAGTGGGACCTTGCGATGTCCGGCTCTTCGGCGAGCCGTCGCGGGCTCCAACCAGTGTGCTCGCGTCGCTCACAGATCCGCCTCGCCTCCCCAGCCGGCACCTGATTCGGACTTCGGTGCGGCCGCGAACTCCGATCTTCCAAGCACGCGAGCGTTACGCGATCGGGCTCGCTCGCCGCACGCCAGCGACGCACCCACTCCCAGCACGTTGACTTCGCCACGTTGCAAGCATCCGCCGCCGCCTGCAGCGTGAATCCTTCCTCCTCGACCAGCAGCACCAAACGGAGCCTGCCGATCTGTGTGAGCGGAGCGTTAGCGTGTTGCATTCCGGGCCTCCCTGAGGTCAGTGAGCTTTGACACCCACAGCCTCTCGGCAGGCCCGGACCTACCCCCTCAAACCGTTCGCAACGTCCCTGGGCACGTCAG
>JBOGXY010000129.1:0-4517 GCA_050696495.1 Solirubrobacteraceae bacterium | reverse complement strand
TATGCCGACAACTACGCCGCGATCAGCCCAAACCGCAAGGACTTCTCAGCCAAAGTCGGCATAACGCCAACATCGGCATATTCGTGGAAGCGGATCTCGTCGCGCAGGCCGGCACTGTCGCGCGCCTGCTTGAAGCGCGTGCGCATCTTCGAGGGGTCGTACGGCCCTCCGGTGTGGGGGTGGCAGAAGACGAGATCGTCGTCGGCTTGGAACGCCGAGCGCTGGTAGTGGCGCTCGAGCTCGCTGGCCACTCGGTCGGCCATCGGGACTCCGCGGCTCGATCGCTTGGACTTCGGCTTGCCGAGCTTGCCGCGGGTGATGTTGCGACGGACACGGACGAGCCCGGCGGTCCAGTCCACGTCGCGCCAGCGCAGGGCGATCAGCTCGCCCTGGCGTAGTCCGGTCAGCGCGGCGGTCAGATAGAGCGGCTTCTCGACGGCGCCGAGCTCGTCGTCGGGGATCGCGCGCAGTAGCGCGTCGAGTTCGGCGATCTCAAGGAAACGGATGTCCGGATCGGCTCCCGTCTGCCGCGGGCGCTTCACGGCGGCGACCGGGTTCGTGGATACCCAGCCCCGATCGAGCGCGTAGGCGAACAGGCCGTGGGCGAAGTTGAGGTGGTTGGAGATCGTCTTCGGCGAGAGCCGGCTCTTGGCGGCCATGTACGCCGCGAAGTCATCCGCCGTGATCCGCGCAAGGTCGCGCTGGCTGAAGTACGGGATCAGGTGCGCGCTCAGGATGCTCTGGTAGTCCTGCACCGTCGAGGGCTTGCGCAGCATCACATGCTCGACGTGATGCAGGTAGCCGGCGCCGGCGTCCTCGATCATCATCTTGCGCTCCGGCGGTGCGTGTCGGACCTCGTCCATCAGCTGGCGCAGCCTGCGCTCTGCCTGCGTGCGGGTCATCCCGTCGCGACCGCCCGGCTCGCGTCTGGCCCCCACCTTGCGCTTGACGATGCGCCCGCCGATACGCCACTGCCCGTACCACGCGCCGCGATAGACGAACAGCGAGCCCGTCCCATACGAACGTCGGTTGTCCTTCGCGCTCTCCGACCCCATCTTGCGGGCTCCTTTCAACGTCTCCCGGCGACCGGCCTTGCGGTTCCCGTGCAATGATGCTCGATCTGGCTCAGCCATGCCTCAATCGACTCGGGCCGGTAGCGGTAGTAGCGCCCGAGCGTAACGTGTGGGATGCGTCCCGCGCGCGTCTCGGCATACACCCAGTCCTTGGTCATGCCCACGAGGGCCGCGACGTCGTCCGCGAACAACAGCGAGCCGCTGGCCGGCGACGACGCCTTGGTTGGCTGCGATGAGCCGACGAGCGAGAGCAGTGTGTTCTTCGATGACGTTGCGCGAGAGCGAGACATCAGCCCAAATTAGCAAAACTGCGAGTATTTGTCTATAGGTAGTAGTGGCGGGCGGGTGGCGAACCGTCGTTGGCGACGCCTCTGGCGCGGCGAGCAGCCCCCACAACGGGGGCATGGAGTCCCGGCCGACCGTTTCAGTATGGTCGCGCCCGTGGCGTCCAGGTCGCTCAAGGGATGGCAGAACGACGCATCAGCCGCGTTCGATGAGATCGAGAACGCCCATCGTGCGGTGGGCGGGACGAAGCCCGGTCGTCGGTTCCTGACCCAGCAGATCAACTACGCATACGTCACGCTGCTCGCGGCGCGCTTTTCAAGGGTTCACGCGCTCGTTGCACACGCAGATGGCGGCGACGATCGTTGCCGGCGCACACAGTGTCCCGTACCAGCAGTTGTTGTTGGAGAGCTTCACGCGCAACCGGGCGCTTGACAAGCAAAACGCTCATCCGAATGCGATCTCTGATGATTTCGACCGTTTCGGGCTCGACGTGTGGCAGCGGGTCGACGCGGCGCGCAAGGGCAACGATGAGCGCCGCAAGAAGCTCTGGGCGTTGATCACGTGGCGGAATGCGATTGCTCATTACGACATCGACGCGAAGCTTTCAAAAGACGCCCTCGTGCCATCGACGATCACGCTCGACACGTGTACCGGCTGGCGCAGCGCATTGGGCATACTCGCGGTGTCGCTCGACAAGGTCGTGGCCGACCATTGCGAATCCCTGGGGCTTGCCCGCCCCTGGTGATATCTTCGGAGCACGATGGCGCGCACACGCTCACGTCCGGCTCATAGGTCGCTGAAGGTAGGCGACCAGATCGTCGTGCGCATCGGCGGCGGCGAGCGACGCGGTGTGGTCGTCGAGGATCGAGGCCCCCTCGGGGTAGACGGACGCCAGATCGTCGCGGTCCGGGTCGGCGGCGACGACTATGAGCACCAGTTCGAGGCGCGCGCCGACGACCTCGAGTTCCTCAGCGCGGCGTAGGTAACCCTGCGTCACGCTGCGAGTTCCTCGAGCTCGCGGCGCAGGACGCTTGCGGCCATCGGGATCTCGTCGAGGTCGGCGGCCTGGGTCGTGTAGTCGGCGACGAGTGCCTCCAGTGCGCTGTTGCCGTCCTGCTCGAGTTCGCGCTCGATCAGATAGGAGCGGCCCTGTCCGTCCGCGGGCCTGTCGGTGATGCGCACGATCCCGTTGATGCGCTGCCCGTAGATCACGCGTTCGCCGCTGCTCACGCAGTAGCGGGAGAGCTCGACCCGCTCGCCCACAATCGCGTTATTGATGTTGGCCTTCCCGTTCATGACAGGAGGAACGGGTCGCGCTCTTTGACGGACCGAGCGTTTGCCCATTTCGCGGCCGAGCCGTAGCCGGTGATCTCGTCGGTCTTGACGGCGCTTGCGGCAAGCAGGCTGTCGCGGTCGGCGTGCCGGTCAGCCTGTTCGATGCGCTGCTCGGTGCTTGTGAGCGGTCGCAGGCGCTTGATGCGGTCGATCTCGCGGCTTGCCTGAGCCTTGGTGGTAGGCGTCGCGAATGTCGTGCCGGTGCGCGCCGCGAGTGCGCGCAGGCACCGCAGTTGACGGACGGTCGGCCGGTCTGATGGTCGGATCATCAGGAGCTCCTTGTGGTCGGGTTCGGTCACGCCGGCCGTACAGCAGGCCGGCGCAGCCGGTCTGCTAGGCCTCAAAGGCGCGGCCGAACCCGACCAGCGGAGCGCGCCCGCTTTGACGATCTTCCGCCCAACCCGCTATGATTCCGGCCAAATGGCCCAAACAAGCGGTACTCGTGACGATAAGCGCGTGCTTGACGAGTTCAAGCGTGGACTGGACGGTTGGCGTCAGGCACTCGAGGCTCACCGCCTCGCGCCGCCGGACCCCGGTTTCAGCGCTCGGCTGGCGGGCCTCGCGGCCGCCGCGAGCGAGCAGGCAAAGACCTGCCGCAAGGCCGATAAGGCCGGGTATGACTGGACGCCGACACGCGCCGCGGAAAGCAAGCCCCCGTATGAGCTTCAGCCCGGCAGCGGAAGGCGCGGACCGCAGGAGCTGTGGCGACGCTTCGACGCCGCGGTCGCCGATCTGAGCAGGATCGCCACCGGCCGGGACATGCCCGCGGTCGCCGGTGCCTACGACGAGCTCTCAGACGCCGCCTCAGAACTCGCGCAAGCAATCGAGCGTGAAGACCGCGCAAACGGTCTTCTCCCCCGCGCACGCGCACGCCGCTCCGCATAACACCAACTCACTGCAAAGCGCGGCTGCGAGCCCGCGTTCACCATTCACACATTCGTCCATAGACAACTGTCTATTACCTTTACGCAGCTTGAAGGCACACTCTGTGACCCCGGGTTTTCCGAATCGGTGAGTGCTACATTCAGAAACAGTACGTGCTATCCACATGGGTAGCGTGTGAAGGAGAAAGGCCGGAGAAAGGACGATCTCCAATGTCAGCCCGACCCGACAGTCCCGTCAGTCGCACGCGTCGCGGCCAGGGCGCCGCTCGGGAACCGAGCGTTACGCGTGTGCCGTCACGCGCCGCGCTTGGAGGGAAGCGGCATCTCGCCCGCGTCATCCCAGACCGACGGCGGCTCGGATGCCTCGCTGCGACGGTGGGGCATCCCCATCGTCTGCGGCTCCCAGATGTCCCTGCGGGTGGCGAGCGATGCGCTCTCGGCCTGCGCGCGAGCGAGCAGCTCGTCGACGTCCTCGCGACGGATGCGGTGGTCGCGACCGATCTTGATCGCCTTCAGCGCCCCGCTCTTGATCCAGTTGCGGATCGTCTGATCGGTCACCTGGAACTCGTCGGCGACCTCGCTCACGCTCAGCAGCTTCTCATCAGCCATACCCAAATACCCCAACCAATCGTGACTTGAACGTAAACAGCATAAAGCAACGGTAGGCCGAAACGCAGGGAGGCGTCATGAAACCGACAGGCAACGACGACGGCGAGATTCCCGAGGAGCCACAGGACGAGCTGATCGCGCAGATCGTCCCGCTACGCCGCCGCTGTTGTGCCCGGTGACGTCCCGAACGCGGGCGCGGGGTGGGCGGTTGCCGAGCGCTGTGTGTGTGCGTCGCTCGTTGTAGTGGTCGATCCAGTGTGGCAGGGCTTGCGCGCGGGCGTCGGATGAGGCGTATTGGAGTGCGTAGGCCCACTCCCGCATGAGGGTTTGG
>JBOGXY010000128.1:0-14166 GCA_050696495.1 Solirubrobacteraceae bacterium | reverse complement strand
CTCAGACTCGGGCACGGGCTCAGACTCGGGCACGGGCTCAGACTCGGGCACGGGCTCAGACTCGGGCACGGGCTTAGCGACGAGCAACGCCCCCAGGCGAGAATCATCGAGCAGCGCCTGCGCGGTTTCCAGCATCTCCGACGGGTGCGGAGGCCGGCTGCCGAGCTCTGTGAGCAGGTGTCCCACGGCGGCGACGATTGCCGGTAGATCAGCGTGTGTGGCGGCGCGTACGCGGGTGACGGTCGCGGAGGGACTCATTGGGTCGCGGAGCAGCTCATCGCGAGTCAGGCCGCTCGGACAGCGTGGGCGAACGGCGGCTCCAGTTCGACGGTCCACGCAGCGGGCGAGTCGCTGCCGGTCACGGCCGTGGCGATCGCGGCCATCGGCGCGCGCGCCGTGAGCAGGATCTCGTCGAACTCCTCCTGTGGGTCGGACTGCATCACGATCGCGCCGCCGGCGCCAATCGTGGTGGCCCCTGGCCGCATGACGATCGTGCGGATCACGATGCTGAGGTCCACGCTGCCGTCGAGGCCGAAGTAGCCGATGGCGCCGGAGTAGACGCCGCGCGCCCCTCGCTCGATGTCGTCGATGATCTCCATCGTGCGCAGCTTCGGCGCGCCGGACATCGAGCCGCCGGGGAAGCAGGCGCGCACGCAGTCGATGGCCGAGCGCCCGGCCTCCAAGGTCCCCTCGATGTTGGAGATCATCTGGTGGACCGTCGCGTACTGCTCGATCGCCATCAGTTCGGGCACGCGCACCGTGTCGACCTCGCACACGCGCCCCAGGTCGTTGCGCAGTAGATCGACGATCATCAGGTGCTCGGCGAAAGTCTTTTCGTCCTGCGCCAGCTCTGTGCGCGTCGCCTCGTCGGTGACGGGGTCGGACGAGCGCGGGGCGGTGCCCTTGATCGGGCGCGCCATCACCTTGCGCTCACGGTCGACCGACAGGAAGCGCTCGGGCGAGGAGCTGACGATCGATACCTCGCCGAGCTTCAGGTAGGCGGCAAACGGCGCCGGGTTGGAGCGGCGCAGGCCCTTGTACAGGTGCCAGGGGTCGGGCGCGGCGTCGGTGTGGATCTGGTCGGTCAGACACACCTCGTAGGACTCCCCGGCGGCCAGCGCGCTCTGGCAGCGCAGGATGTCGGCCAGGTACTGCTCGCGCCCGCGCGCGGGGCGGAAGACGACCGGTTCGGCTGGGGGTGAGGGCGCCTGGGAGCTCTCTGCCGCCGTCGTTGTGGCCGTCGCTTCCGGCTCGCTCGCCGGCGGGCCGGGGGCGTCTTCGGCGGTGCCGGCTCGGCGCGCCCGCGCCGCCAGCATCCGGTCGACCTGCGTCCGCGCGCGCGCCAGCCACAGCTTTGCCTCGCGCGCGTCGTCCTCGTCGAGGCTGACCGCGAGGCAGTAGGTGCGCTGGGCCGCGTGGTCGATCGCGATCATGCGGTTGGCGAACAGCTGCACGGCGTCGGGGATGTCCGAGCTGTGCGTGTTCGAGGACCCGCAATCGGCCTTGCACTCGTAGCCGAGATAGCCGACAAAGCCGCCGGCCGGCCCGCGCGCGGGAGTGTCGGGCGAGGCCAGCTCGCGCGCCTGTAGCTCGCGGTCGAGCGCGACGAAGATCGTCTCCTGCGCCGTGTGCGTGCCGGTCGCGTCGTGAGAGGTCACGATTCCGGTGTCGACGTCGTATTCGAGCACCAGCCGCTGCGCACCGAGACTCGCCCCCAGGTAGGAGCACTGTCCGAGCTTCGTCGGGTGCTCTGCCGAATCCAGCCAGAAGGCATGCTCAAGGTCTGCGAACAGCGCTTCGAAGAGCTGCTCGGTCTCCGCCTCGCCCTCGTGCTCACTGACGTGCAGGCGCGCGCGCGACTCTGCCGTCGTGCGCTTGGCGCAGCGGCGCGGCGGCACGCTTGGCTGTTTGAGCCGCCCTTTGGACGGCGGGCGGCGCTCGCGCGCCAGCGCGTAGAAGTTCTCGAACAGGCGGTGCCCGTACTCCGTGGAGATCGACTCGGGGTGAAACTGCACCCCCCACAGCGGCCGCGAGGAGTGTTCTATCCCCATCACGATGCCGTCGGCCGTCCAGGCGATCTCGCGCCCTTCATCGCCCAGCGAGCCGGTCACGGCCAGCGAGTGGTAGCGCACGACGCTGAAGTCCTGGGGGATGCCCGCGAACAGCCCCTCGCCCGAGTGTTTGACCTTCGAGAGTCGCCCGTGCATCGCCATCGGCGCGGTTGTGACGTTGGCTTTCAGGACGTGCCCAAGCCCCTGGTGGCCAAGACAGACGCCCAGGACGGGCGCCTGCGAGAAGCGCAGGATGTCCGTGCAGACGCCGAAGTCGTGCCAGCGGTCGGGCCGGCCCGGGCCGGGGGAGAGCACGATCGCATCGAAGTCCCAGCGCGAGAGCGCCTTCCAGGAGACCATGTCGTTGTGGATGACGATCGGCTCCTCGCCCGATGCGGCGGCAAGCAGGTGAAAGACGTTGTAGGTGTAGGAGTCGTAGTTGTCGATCAGCAGCGTGCTCATCAGCGCCCCGCTTCCAGTCCGAGCCCGCGCGCGCTGCGATCGAGCAGCGTGTGGATCACCCGTTCGGTGTGACTGGAGCGCTCCGCCTCCAGATACCAGCGCGCCAGGTGGCGCAGATACAGCGCAAGCGGCGTGACGTCGTAGCGCTCGACCGCCAGGCGCAGATGGCGGCGATAGATCTCCGACTGCACGACCGCGCTGCGGTAGTCGGGGTCTTCGGCCGGCCGGTGCCCGGGCGCGGTGGCCAGCGTCCCGCGCTGGGAGCGCGCGCGCACGAGATCCCACCCGAGGCTCTCGCGCTCGGTCAGCAGCTTGTCGGTCTGGAAGTCCACGCGCGGGGTCATCGGGTAGGGCAGGAAGTAGCCGAGAGCGATCTGCGCCGGTATCCGTTCGGGGGTGGGATGCGCGCGGCGCACCTCGCGCATGGCGGGATCCTCGTCGATCTTGGCCTCGATCCATTCGATCAGGTCGTCGATCAGCAGTCCGCCTTCATCAGAGGAGCTGACAGCCCGCTTCTGCTGGGCGACCATGCCGTGGAAGATGTCGAGCGTGGGGTGGATGCCGCGAGAGGCGCCCCCGTTCTGAGAGGACAACTCGCTCATCAGCTTGCGTATGCACTCGGAGTGCGCGACCCACTCGGTGCCGGTGATCTGGATCGTGGTGACGCCCTCGACGTCAGGGGTGCCCATCCAGTAAGAGACAGCGCGCATGTGCTGGGTGGTCTGCCCGTCGGCCCGCACGAGCGGCATTTCCTCCAAGTGCTCGACGCCCGTGTCGTAGATGACGACACCGTCCAGGCGCTGCTCGAGCGTTCCCGCGCTCAGGCCGCGCTCGGTCAGCGCGACGCCGTCCTCCAGGAAGTCGGACTCGAAGAACACGCGGTCAAAGGCCACGCCGAGCCGCGAAAGCGTCTTGCGCTGCCCGGAGATGACCCAGGCGCGCGTCTTGAACCACAGCTCAAGCGCATCGCTCTCACCGGCCATCACGCGTTTGAGCAGCTCGTCGGCGGCGTCATTTCGCATCCGCAGCTCGCGCGTGAGCGAGTCTTCGCGCTCGTCGATCCCCTCCTCCACAAAGCCGCCGGAGGCGACGTAGTCGGCATAACAGAGCCCGACGAAGTGATCTGACTTCTGGTCGCCCTCGGGCCAGGAGGAGGTGTGGTGCCCGCTGCGCACGATCCCCGCCATCGCCTCGCCCATCGAGCGCCCGGCGTCGGAGATCACGCTGCGCCGCTCGACCTCGCCGCCGGCCTGCTGCAGCGCGGCGGCCAGCGAGTTGCCGAGCGCCAAGTTGCGCAGATGCCCGACGTGCAGCGCCTTGGTGGCGTTGGCGTCCCAGAACTGGATGGCATAGCGCCGTGCGCGCGCCAGGTCGGCCAGTTCGACTTCATCGCCGCCGCCGGCCTCGAGCGCCGCCCCGGTGCTCTCGATCCAGCTGTCAGAGAGCCGCAGCTCCACATCGCCCTCGCGGCGGGTCAGCCGATCGACCCACGGCTCGGCTTCCAGGCGCTCGAGCACCGCAAGCGAGACGGCATCCTCCTGCCAGTCCGGCGCGCGCGCCACCAGCTTCACGTCGAAGCGGTCGGTGGGCTTGCGCGGCGCCCGTGCCGCCCACGGGCCACCGCTCCCAGCGTCGCCTACTTCCTCGAAATAATCGAACAGGTTGGTTGTCATCGGATGCCCAAAGGTTAGGCCGAGCATAGCGAAAGCTCGGCCAGAGTGAGAGACGTTCGTGGGGCGTTTTCACCATCTGTTACGCCACGGGCAAAGAATGAGAAACAATTCTGTGAAACTCCTTGCTTTGGCGCTAAGCATCGTGATAGGAAGCAGGCGGCCCCTCCAGGCCAGCTCGGCGCCGGGGTGTCTCTGACCTGAGAAGACGCGCACCCCGGCGCCGATCCAAGATAGACCTCTTCAAGGAAGGGTGGGCGGAGCGATGGGTATCTCAAAAGCAGGCGGGCAGTGGCCGGCAGGGTGTCCTCATGCGCAGGGGTAGCCGGCATGAGCGCAAGTGGACGGGCTGGTACGAGTACGACCGCGGTACGCGCCAGGGCACCGAGCGACGCCTGGCGTGGGACCTGCGCTGCCAGGAGGCCGCGTGTGCCCGTGTGCACGGTCGCAAGAGCGCGCGTTGGGCTCGCGGGCGCCGGCGCAGCAGGACGGGTGGGCGCTTCTACTAGAAACATCGCTGTGGACGCCTCTCGGCCATGTCTCGGGGTGTGCTTGCGCATCTCGAAAATCGGTCGAATCCCGACAATTGCCAGAAAACACAAATTTTTCCCCACCGAGGCAAAACTCGGTGTAGTCTTGTGCTGTGCGTGAAATACGCCTGTACGATTCGCTCAGCGGTGAACTCGTCGCGGTGAGCCCAGGCGACGCGATTCGCGTCGAGGTGCGCACCTCCCCGGTGGCGGCCCCGGCCGGCATGGTCGATGTCGGCTCGACGCGCCCTTTCGTGCTGTTCAGCTTCTTGGAGCGTTACCTGCAGCGCGAAGGGTTCGGCAACAAGTTCCTGTTCAACTCGCCCGGCGCCGGCGACTCGTTCTTCGAGTTGCCCGACGACGTGCGAGGCGGAGCGGGCGGCCAGGACGGCGGCGGCGAAGGTGAGGAGCTGGCGCTGCTGCCGGTATCGCGCTCGGACATCGAGCGCTGGGTCAACGTCTGCTTCGGTGCGGACCGCAACGGCCGCGAGTGGCCGCCGGCCGCGCCCGACGCGCGCGTGCCGCTGAACGTGGCGATGAAAGGCTTCGGCCAGCCGGCGGTGGCGCTGTATCTGCTCGGCACCCACTACTCGCAGCCGCTCGGCGACGCAAGCACGGCCCTTGCCACCGGCTCGCGCCACGCCCGGCGGCTGCGCGAGATAGTCGCGACGCTCGAGCCCGACGCGCCCAGCCCGGCAGACATGCGAGGCCACGTGCAGGAGTTCCAGGAAGCGCTGGCGGACGATCTCGACACGCCGAGCGCGCTCGTCTCGATGTTCGAATGGGTGCTGGAGGCCGAGCGCCGCGGCTCGGGCGTCGGCGATCGCGACCTGCGCAGGATGTTCGAGCCCTTTGAGCTCGAGGACCTGCTCGAGCGGTTCTAGGGCCCGAGCGCCTCGGCTGCCGGCGGGCACCCGGGTGCGATTTCAAGCCTTCGTTGGCGTCGTTGAGGTGTCACGCCCGCGGCGTCGATTCAGCGGCCGAGCGCCTCGATCCAGTCCAGCGTGCGTCCGCAGAGCGTGCGGGCGGCCGTGAGCGGGATCGTGAAGGGCGTGTGTTCGGGTTCTTCTCGCTCGAGCACGAGTGGGCCGACGGTTGCGGGAGCTCCGCCGCTGCCGGGGCGCCAGTCGCCGCCGTTGTAGGAGACACTCAGCTTGTAGCGGCCGGCTTCCAGGCCGATCGAGCCGAACGGGACATACTGGGCGTCCTCCTGGATTTGGTAGCGGGCTGTGCCGATCTTGGCGCCGTTGACGGCGACGGTGACCGGGCCGGAGATCGAGCCGCCCAGCCAGACGGCGTAGCGGCCGGCTTGCGGGATATTGACTTCGATCGTGGCCGTGCCGGCCCCAGCGAGCGTCAGGTGTTCGCCCTGAGCGCTCCAGGCGGCTGGCTGAGAGGCTTCGCCAAGCGAGACGATCCGCGGGTTGCCGGCGGCGACCGCGGCCAGTTGTGTCGCGCCCGGAGTACGGGCCAGTTTCGTGACCTGCGAGCAGACCGGCGCGGCTCCCGGTGTGACGGCGTCACCGAGCGGCATGTGCGCAAGGACGGGCGGGTTGATGTTCACCGGGCGCCGCCAC
This sequence comes from Solirubrobacteraceae bacterium, assembly GCA_050696495.1. Taxonomy (GTDB): domain Bacteria; phylum Actinomycetota; class Thermoleophilia; order Solirubrobacterales; family Solirubrobacteraceae; genus Palsa-744. Next base: position 7,876 of record JBOGXY010000128.1, on the reverse strand, counting down.
ACGTCCCAGTAGCGGTCGCGCAGCACCAGCCGGTAGGGGGAGGGCGGGCGGCTCGCAACCGGCGAGCGGCGCAGCACCAGCGTGCGGTAGACGAGCAGTTCTCCCAGCGCGAACTGGTCGATGTCGGCGGTCGTGGCCTTGGCCAGCGGTTGGCCTGAGATCAGCAGGTCGGGTCTGGTGCGCAGCTCCGAGGCCGATTCCGCTTCAGCTTCGCGCAGGAAGTGCCGGCCTCCGTAGGGGGAGTAGTCGGTCATCAGCGTCGGCCCCTGCCCGGCGATCTGTTCGCCGATGTGCGCCAGCTCGGCGAACTGGGTGCGCGGCGCGAGGCTGACGTCGTGGTAGCCCAGTACGTCCGACCAGACGATCCCGGTGGCGATCGCCAGGCCGGCTAGGGCCGCAAGCACTCGAAGGGCACGCGGATGCCGGTCGAAGAACTTCCGCCGGCCGTGCAATGCGTGCGCGACCGGGTCAGACGCGGCTTCTCTGGCGCCAGTCTTGCTTGCGAGGCCTGCTCGCGTGAAGGCCATCGCACAGCCGATCAATGCCGCGAACGCGATCGCCGGCGAGGCGCTCGCCAGCGCCTTGCCTCCCAGCCACGGCGAGGCGACCCAGAAGACGATCAATGCGCCGACCAGCGAGCAGAGCACGTACAGGGCCAGCTCGCGTCTATCGCGGCGTAGCGCGGTGAGCAGTGCGCCGGCCGCGGCCAATATCGCCAACACGATCAACGCGTTGGTCGCGAAGGAGCTGTCGGGTGCGACTCGAAAGTCGCCGGCCGTCCAGATCCCGACGATCTGGCGCAGGTGCAGCGGCCCGATCAGGTTGCCCAGTTCGCTACCGCCGGTCAACACCGCCTTGTTGCGCTCATAGAAGCCGCCGGGTCGCAGTGCCAGGTAGGCGCCCGCCGCGCACACGAGCGCCAGCGCCACGGCGGCGCGCACGAGCGTGCGGGCGGAAGGCAGGCGCACGCCGCTCAGGAGCACCAACAGCACGAATGCGATCGCTGCACCCGGGAGGATCCAAACCAGCCCTCCGGTGCTGAGCGCGGCCAGGATCGCCCACAGGACGACCAGGGCCGGGATTGCGGCCCGGAGACGGCTGATGGTGCGGACGCGCGCTTGGGCGCGCGCGTCGGGGTTGTCGTCGGGCTGCGCGCTGTTGTTGTCTCTCGCGAAGGCGAGCGGAGCGGTCGAGGCGAAGGCCGCGATCAGCATCGCGCCGGCCATCTCCTTCATGCCGCCCCACAGGTAGTAGCCGTAGAGAAGGGCAGCGCTTGCGCCGAGCACGGCGGCGGCGCCCGCCAGCAGGCCGCGTTCGCGGGCGCTGCGCGGTGCGCCGGGCGCATGCTCGATGCTATCGGCGTGGGAGACGGCTGCGGTCGCATGCGCCGTCTGCGCGCTCGCGGCGCGGCCGACGACGCCTGCCTTCAACGCATTTGCCGCGATCCGCTGAAGCGAAAACGCCAGCATCGCCGCCATGAACGCCATCCACGGGTCGGTCAACCAGCCGATGTCCTGGCCGAGCAGGGCGTGGCCCAGGCCGAGCGGCAGGAATGAGCCGACCGGGTAGCCGCCCGTCAGGTAGGAGGCAAGGGTGTCGGTATAGGTGGACGTCGGTAGGCCCGCGAGGGTGTGGCCGGCGCTGAGCGTGCGGTCGACCAAGGCCAGCCAGGTGGCCGTGTCGTCGAGCTTTACGTAGCCCGCCCATGTCGCGGCGCCCGACAGGACGATCGGCGCGGCGTAGATCGCGTAGACGAGGGTGGGTGCGATCGCGCAACGGTCAAGTGGGCCCCAGCGCCACGGCGGGCGCAGAACTATCCCGATAGCGGCGAGCACGCAGACGGTCGGAATCGCGGCGCCGACCGTCGCGGTGGAGCGCGTGAGGAGATCGAGCAGCGCGATTACCAGCGCCGCCCCGACCGGTAGGCGCATGCTCAGCGGCAGCGTACGAGCGGCGGCGCGCTCGACGAGCGCTCCACATCCGTAGCCCAGCAGTCCGAGGAGGAGAGGGAACGCGACCCAAGCGGCGAGCAAAGCGAGCGGATCGTATCCGCCACGGGTGCGGCGACCGTCGCTCGTCTCTCATTTAGGCAGTTAGCGGGTGCCGGCCCTCGTGGCCTTAGACTGGCCGCGACCATGTCTCGCTTTCGCGAACCGCAAGATCCCGACTTCATGGCGATGAATGCCTCGATCGGCTTTGACCGGCGTCTGTGGCGCCAGGACATCGCGCAGTCGCGAGCGCACGCGAACATGCTCGCCGCGCAGGGGATCATCGCTGCCGAGGAGCGCGACGCGCTGCTCGGAGGACTCGACACCGTCGCGGCCGAGCTCGAGGGCGGGCATTTCGTCTTCTCGCCTGATGACGAAGACATCCACATGGCGATCGAGCGCCACCTGATCGAGCTGGTCGGGGCCGTCGGCGGCAAGCTGCACACAGCGCGCTCGCGCAACGACCAAGTCGCGACCGACCTTTGCATGTATGTGCGCGATCGCGCATATGCCGCAAGGACGGCGATCGCCGCTGTGATGGAAGTGCTGCTCTCGCGCGCGGAGCGGCATCTCGATTGGGCGCTGCCCGGTTACACGCATCTACAGCGTGCCCAGCCCGTCTACCTGAGCCACCATCTGCTGGCTTACTTCTGGATGCTCGACCGTGACCGCGAACGTTTCGCGTTCGTCGAGCGTCAGTGCTCGCGGCTTCCGCTCGGGGCGGGGGCGCTGGCGGGCGTGAACTTCGACACCGATCGTCAGACGGTGGCAGCGGAGCTCGGCTTCTCGGGGCCGGCGCCGAACTCGATCGACGCGGTCGCAAACCGCGACTTCGCGCTCGACTATCTCGGCGCCGCGGCCACCTGCGCGACGCACCTCTCGCGGCTGGGGGCGGAGCTGGTGCTGTGGTCAAGCGCCGAGTTCGGTTTCTGCACGCTGCCTGACAGCTGGAGCGCGGGGTCCTCGATCATGCCGCAGAAGAAGAACCCAGACGCGGCCGAGCTGTTGCGCGCCAAGGCGCCGCGCGTGGTTGGGCATCTGAGCGCGCTCCACGGCGTCATGCACGCGCTGCCGCTCACCTACAACAAGGATCTGCAGGAGGACAAGGAGCATCTGTTCGACGCCTGCGACACGCTCGAGCTGGCATTGGCGGCTGCGCGCGGGATGATCGCCGGCGTCAGCTTCGACCGCGAGCGCCTGGCCGCCGCGGCGGCCGATGAGATGATCGCGGCCACCGACGTCGCCGACCTTCTGGTGCGGCGCGGGCTGCCGTTTCGCGACGCGCACGGGGTGGTCGCCGCGCTCGTGCGCAGCGCTGTGGACAGCGGGCGCCGGCTCTCAGAGCTGAGCGCGCAGGATCTGGGCGAGCACAGCGAGCTGTTGGCATCAGCCGAGGCGGCAGCGGACTATTACAAGGTGCTCTCGCGCGAGTCCTGGCTTGAATCGAAGATCTCCCAGGGAGGCACCGCGCTGCCGCGAGTGCGCGAGCAGCTGGAGCTGGCCCGCGCGGTGCTGTCCGATGGGCCCGGCGCCTGATCTCGATCGCGGAGCGCCACCGGCGCCACCGGGTGAGCGCCTCGGGATCGAGTTCTACGCGCGACCCGTACTGGAGGTTGCGCGCGATCTGATCGGTTGCGTGGTCGAGCACGAAGGAGTCTCAGGCACGATCGTCGAGACCGAGGCCTACCACGAGAGCGAGCCCGCCTGTCATGCCTTCGTCGGGGTTACTCCGCGCACACGAACGCTGTTCGGCGAGCCGGGAATCGCCTATGTCTACCGCTCCTATGGAATTCACGCTCTGCTCAATGCGGTTTGCGAGCCTGCGGGAGTGGGCGCGGCGGTCCTCATACGAGCGCTCGATCCACTTACCGGCGTCGAGACGATGCGCGTCCGACGCGGTGGTCTGAGTGACGAGCAACTCTGCTCGGGTCCCGGCAAGCTCGCGCAGGCACTCGGGATTGACTTGTCTGAGAACGGCACGAGCCTGTTGGGCGGACCGTTGAGCATCCGGCGAGGCGCTGCAGCCCAGGCACGCGTGGTGGCCGGCGAGCGCATCGGAATCACCAAGGCCGTCGATTTGCGCTGGCGCTTCGCGCTGGCCGGCAACCGGCACGTTTCGCGGCCGCGGCCGTATGCGTAGCCCTCGCGCCGAGTTGTCCGCGTTTTGACGCTCGGATCGAGCTACCCACTCGGGCTGACGCCGCCGGTGGCTTCGGCGCCCCCCGATTTCGAGCTTTCGCTCGACGGGGGCGGCGCGGCCGGGGTCGGGCTCGGAGTGGCGGGGGACGGGCTCGGGGTTGCCGGAGCCGGTTCGGCGCTCTGCGCGCCGCCGCCGGCTTCGCCGCCGTGTTGTGCGGGGGCGCCTGATTCGCCGCTACCGCCGCCGCCCGTAGCTTTGCCTGAGCCCGATCCGCCGCCCGTGCCGCCTTCTGCCGGTGAAGTCGTTTCCTGGGCGCCGCCCGTCGTTTCCTTCGCGCCTTCTTTGGCGGCCTTGGCCAGCGCCGTGTGATTTGCGCGCGCCAGTTCGACCTGCAGCGCGGCGAGCATGAAGTCGTGCCAGATCAAGGCCGGGTAGGTGCCGCCGAACACCGGCTGGCCGCCGAAGTCGGTCGTCATCGGGATCAGCTTGTTCGGGTAGCCGACCCATACCGCCACCGTGTACTTCTTGTCCCAGCCGACGAACCAGGCGTCGCCGAAATTCGAGGTGGTGCCGGTCTTGCCGGCCGCGAACTGGCCGATCGCCGCCGACTTGGCGGTGCCGTACTGCAGCACGGTCTCGAGCATCGATGTCTCGGTGCTTGCCACTCCCGGTGGCAGCACGCGCTTTGCCAGCACGCGATTGACGTCGTGGTGGTGGCCGTCGCTGAGCGTCTGGCCGCCGGCGCTGACTTCCTGTATGCCCGTTGGCTGGTGGCCGGTGGCGAGCGTGCCGCCGATGCGCCGGCCGCCTTGGGCGATCGTCTCGTAAGCGTGGGCCATGTCAAGCGGTGTGACGCCGACGTTCAGACCGCCGATCGTCATCGCCGGGTTGGTGGAGATCGGCGTCGTTATGCCCATCTCGTGCGCCAGTTTCGCGATTCGTTTGGTTCCCACTTTCAAGCCGACTTCGGCGTAGATCGAGTTATCTGAGAAGGCCGTGGCGCCGGTCAACGTGTTGGTTCCGGTGTAGGCGCCTTCGTCGTTGTGCACGACAAACTTTTCTGAGCCTTTGGTGCCTGGGACGGTGAAGATCTTCAGACGCGAGGACCAGGTCGATTCCGGTGAGATGCCGTCCTCCAGGGCTGCCGCGAGGTCGAAGGCCTTGAAGGAGGAGCCCGGTTGGCGCTCGCCCTCGGTGGCTAGGTTGAACGGGGTTTCGTTGTAGTTGCGACCGCCGACCATCGCGCGCACCTCGCCGGTGGAGTTTTCGATCGCGACCAGCGAGGCGGTCGGTCCTTCCGGGCCGGGCAGGTAGCCGTCGACGGCCTGTTCGGCGGAGCGCTGCAGGTCGAGGTCGAGCGTGGTCTTGATGTGCAGGCCGCCGTCGAAGGCGCGGGTGGCGCCGTAGCGTTCGATGATCTGCTGGGAGACCCAGCTGACGAAGTAGCCGGCGTCGATTCCTTCCACGAGCGACTGGTGCGGCGGCTGCACGTCCGGTGGGGCCGGCAGCGCCTGGCGCAGGCTTTCTTCGTAGTCCGCGCGACGCAGGTAGCCCTGCTGGTACATCTGTTCGAGCACGACGTTGCGCCGGGTCCGGGCCGCCAGTGGTTTGTCGACCGGGTCGTATCCGGTCGGGTTTTGGATCACCCCTGCCAGCAGGGCGGCCTCCCACGGTTGCAGCTCTTCCACGCACAGTTTGTGGCCGGGAGTGCCGCAGCCGAGGTGGTTTACGTCTGAGCCGAAGTAGGTGCGGGCGGCCGACTCGATGCCGTAGGCGCCGTTGCCGAAGTAGATCGTGTTGAGGTACTCGGTGATGATCTTTTCCTTCGACCACTTGTGCGCGAGCTGGTAGGCAAGCGCCGCCTCGCGGAGCTTCTCGAAGATCGTGCGGTGAGCCTGGGCCTGCAGCGCGTTCTTGACGAACTGCTGCTCGATCGTTGAGGCGCCCTGGATCGCGCCTTTGTGAACGATGTCCTGGAAGAAGGCGCGGGCGATACCGCGAATGTCGATGCCGGAGTTGGTCTGGAAGCGCTTGTCCTCGATCGAGATCACCGCCTCCTTGACCACACGCGGAATCTGCCGGGGGGTGACGAGGATCTGGTTCTGGCGACTGAGCACTCCCAGCGGGCGTCCCTGATCGTCGAGCAGGACGGAGTTGCGCGCGTTCTGGAACTCGGCGCGGTTGTCCAGTGAGGGCAGCGTCGAAGCAACGGCCATGAACATGCCGAACACGAACGAGATCAGGCCGAGCAGCAGGACGGCGAAGAGGATCAGGAGAAAGCGAAGCCTCTTTAGGCGCGGCCGGCTGCCGGTAGGCGTTGCAACAAGCTCCACCGGGGGGCGAGAGTCTAGCATTGCGCCTGATGTCAAATGCGCATGACGCCTCGGTCGGGGATGGCCTGGAGACGGTCGGGGATGGGTTTGACGCCGCCGCGGCGTTGAGCGCGAACACCGTCGACTGCCTGCCTGCCGGCGCGCTCGCCGAGCGGATCGAGCGAGCCGGCAAGGAAGGACGGCCGCTACGCGTGAAGCTGGGGATCGACCCGACCGCGCCGGATATCCATCTGGGCCACGCTGTCGTGTTGCGCAAGCTGCGCGAGTTCCAGGACGCCGGGCATGTCGTCGTGCTGATCATCGGCGATTACACGGCGCGGGTGGGCGACCCGTCCGGGCGCTCGACGCTGCGGCCGATGCTCAGCGCCGAGCAGATCGAGGCCAACGCCGCGACCTTCCAGGCGCAGGCGCTGAAGATCCTCGACGGTGCGCCGGAGCGACTGGAGGTCAGGCGCAACGGCGAGTGGCTGGACATGCCGATGGCCGATCTGCTGCGGCTGGTGAGCACGACGACCGTGGCGCAACTGCTCGAGCGCGAGGACTTCGCTCAGCGGATGGCCGCCTCGCGATCGGTGTCGATGCTCGAGATGCTCTACCCGCTGCTGCAGGCCTATGATTCGGTGGCGGTGCGCTCGGACGTCGAGTTGGGGGGGACCGACCAGAAGTTCAACCTGCTGCTGGGGCGCGACGTGCAGCGCGCTTACGGGCAGCCCGAGCAGGCGATCATGACCGTCCCGATCCTGGTCGGGACCGACGGGCACAAGAAGATGAGCAAGTCGCTTGGCAACCAGATCGGGATCACCGACGAGCCGGGCGAGATGTACGGCAAGACGCTCTCGATTCCCGATAAGGCGATGGGGGAGTACTACGCGTTGTTGCTGGGGCGTCCGCTACCGGCCGAGCTCGAGCCACGCGAGGCCAAGCGGGCGCTTGCGCGCGAGATCGTCGGCCGGCTGCACTCGCCCGAGCAGGCGCTGCGAGCCGAGCGCGACTTCGACCGCGTCTTTGTCGAGCACGGCGCTCCCGAGCAGATCGAGGAGTTTCGCTTCGCGGCCGAGAACGGAGCGGTGCACGTGCCCGCGCTGATCGCCGAGGCGTTCGGCGTCTCGCGCTCGCAGGCCCGCCGGCTGATCGACGGTGGCGGCGTCTCACTGGACGAGCAGCCGCTTGCGGCCGGCGAGCACGACCTGCCGGGCAAGCGCCTGGACGGCGCTGTGCTGCGCGTCGGCAAGCGGCGTTTCCGTAGGCTGCGCGCGGGCTGAGCCCGCGAAACGGGCGCCGGGCGCCGGCTCCTCTTATGGATGATCGTTTGTCAAGTGCCCAGCACCGGATGCCCGCAGCTGGGGCGGGCATCGGTGTCGGTCAAGGGGGCGGCGGGTCCGGCGGGTGCGCGACGCGCGGTCAGACTCTTATAC
>JBOGXY010000127.1:0-2886 GCA_050696495.1 Solirubrobacteraceae bacterium | reverse complement strand
GCGCTGCGCGGTCACGTATCGAGCCGGTCGAGGAATTGGCGTGGGGTGAGGATGGGCGGGTCGGGGTCAGTGAGATCGAGAAGGTGTCGGTCGCCAGAGACGAGGTAGTCCGCTCGCGCGGCGCGGGCGAGCGCGATCAGGTAGTCGTCATCGGGATCTGGGGAGATGCTGGGCGGGTCGGGCGGATCCGCAACGATGACGGCGGCGGCGAGGCCTTCGATGAACGCGACCGCGATTGCGGTGGTGATGAACCGCCGAAACTTCGGACGGGCGAGGACGTCGGCGAGCTCATCGAGGACGGAGGGGCTGACGATCAGCTCGAAGCGCTCGTTGGTCCAGGCGGTGACGATCTGACGCGGTGGGCCGGCCGGCGAGATCGCGGCCGACACGAGCACGTTGGGATCCAGAACGGCGCGCACGCGCCGTTATCGACGCCTGGGCGGACGCCGCTCGCGGCGCATCGCGTGAAGCTCGCTGTCGGCGAGCTTCATCGTCTCTTCGGGATTGAGCGTCTCAGTGGTCTCGCGCGCTTGCTGTTCGAGTGCGGCAGCGACACGCTCGCGGCCGCCCGCGAGCTTGAGGTAGCGCTCGTAGGAGAGCACGACGGCCTCGGGGTGCCGGCGGGCGCCGATCACGACCGGCTCGGCGTCAGCGCCGGCCTGGCGGAACCGTGCGAGCAGCGCGGGCAGTTGCGCGCGCGCTTCGCGGGTTGCGAGCACTTGGTGCGGTTTGCGTTCCATACTGGGGAAAGTAGCACGAACGTGTATACATATGCGGTCACATCCAGTGTGCCCAGCGGCGGTAGGCCTCGATCCATTCCCACCCGTCCGGCGGCGAGTCAGGGACAGGCAGCTGGAGGATCGGGATCGTTTGGCGATGCGCCTCGCGTGTGCAGATCGCGACGATCTCATTGCTGGCGGTCAGGTCGATCTTCGTCGCGGTGACGGTGATCCCGAGCACCTCGGTGTCGAACGGGAGCGCGAGGTGCTCCTCGATCATCGTGAACAGGCCGGTGATCTGTTCCTCATCGTTGTAGGCGAGGCCCGCGTCTAGGTCCGGCTCGATACCGATCCGCCCGTCGTGGACGGCGAAGCGCACGTCGAGCCCTGCTCCAGGTGACCGGGCTCACAGGCTCTCCAGGAACGCGAGCAGCGTGTCGCTCGGCTTGTATCGGCCGGGCGGGGTATCGATCGGCGCGATCTTGTCGATCGCGTCCTGTTTGATCTTCGTGTTGGAATGCAGGTAGACCTCGGTTGATTTGGGCGTGGCTACTTCAGGACGACGGTGAAGGTGCTGCTAATCGGCTGGTTTTGGTCAATGTCGAGAGCGTTTGAGGGGTGCTCAACCCGGGGTTATCGCCGGGTCGTGGCGATAACCGGGGTTTGAGCGGCGTTCAGGCGGCCGGGCGGCGGGGCCGTGGCGGGCCGATGAACGGCCGGTCGCGGCCGGTGAGGACGTGCTGGGTGGCGGCACGGGAGATGTCGCGCATCTCGTTGAGGACCCGCTCGAGGGCGCGGCGGTTGGCGATCCACTGCTGGTAGAGGGCGGCGTCATCGGCGGGGAGCATCTTGGAGACGGTCTTGCCGTTCTCTTTCCAGGAGATCTGCCAGTACGGGCCGTGGCGCTGGTCGGGGTCGGCGCAGCGGCAGTTGGGGTTCTTGCAGCTGGTGTAGCGCTCGATCAGCGAGCCCTCGCAGGTGAACCCGATCTGTGCGAGCCGGGCTTTCGCGGCGCGGTAGTCGTCGTTGAGCCGTTCGATGTCGGTCGGGGAGCGTCGCTGTTCCGTCATCGCCCCGTAGCATCCTGGGCGTCCGGATGGACGAGCAGTCGCTGGCAAGTGGCCTCGATGCGTTCCGGGAGCTGGAGCGCTGGCTTTCGGGTCAGGCGGCGTGCAGCTCGCGAATGTCAGAACTCGAGCGCGAGTCAGAACGGTAAGGGCGGGGGATCCTGCGCCTGGCGTTGCAGGCGCACATCGACGCGCGGGGTGACGGCGATCTCGGCGAGGTGCTCCTGCTCGCCGGTGAGAGCGGCGCGCCGGTTCGCCTGACGCACAAGCGGCTGCACACCCGGCCGCTTCTGACCCTGTTCGGCGAGGTTCGCGTCACGCGCACGGGGTACGGCGTCCGCGGCCAGGAAGCGATCCACCCGCTCGACGCAGAGCTCCGGCTGCCCAGGCGGCTGTGGAGCTATGAGTGCCAGCGGCGGCTGATCCGCGCGGTCATCTGCGGCCCGTTTGACGAAGCGATCGCGCTCGTTGCGGAAATGACCGGCACCACGATCCCAAAGGCGCTCCGCCGAGCAGCTCGTCCAGGAAGCAGCCGAGGACTTCAAGAGCTTCTACGCCGGACGCGCTGTTGAGCAGATCGCCCCGGCCGACGGGGAGATCCTCGTCGGCGCGATCGACTGCAAGGGCATCCCGATGGTCAAGCCCGGCGGCGCGCAGCGCGTTGTGCGCCGCAGGAAAGGCGAAAAGGCGAACAAGAAGAAGATGGCGACCGTCGCCGCCGTGCACAGTCAGCAGCCGATCGTGCGCACCCCAGCCGAGGTGATCGACAGCCTGTTCGCCACCGGCCTGACCGGCGAGCGGCCGAAACGCCCGAAGCCGACTCGCAAGCGCGTGTGGGCCAGCCTGACCGCCGGCAAGGACGTGTTCATCTCCGACGTCAAGGCCGAGATGACCCGCCGCGACCCTGAGCACGAGCGGACCTGGGTGATCGTGACCGACGGCGAGCGCGCGCTGCAACGCCGCGTGATCAGCACCTTCACCGACGTCACGCTCGTGCTCGACCTCCTGCACGTCCTGGACAAGCTCTGGAACGCCGCGCACGCCCTGCACCCCGAAGGCAGCCCCGAAGCCGAGCAGTTCGTCCGCGCCCGGACCGAGAA